>NZ_JBSGWY010000027.1:0-12877 GCF_053609145.1 Streptomyces sp. NPDC054961
CTGGGCCTGTCATTGTTTTTAAATCGCCCGGGGGCGGGCGGGGGGGCCGCCGCGGGGGCCGGCGCCGGGGCCGGGCCGAGCGGCGCCGCCGACCCGGGAGGCCGGGGCTCCGCCGAGTCCGGGGGCACCGGAATTTCCGGGGCCACGGGGAGCCTTGGCGGCACGGGCAGCCTCGGGGGCACGGGCAGCCTCGGGGGCACGGGCAGCCTCGGGGGCACGGGGAGCGCCGGAGGCGCGGCACGCTCCGGGGCCACGGCCACGGCCACGGCTACGGCTACGGCCACGGGCACGGCCGCGGCCATGGCGGGCGCGGGCGGCTCCGGCTCGGGGACCGGCGGCTTCGCGGGCTCGGGGGTCGGCACGGGGGTGTACGCGGGCGGGTACGCCGGGATCGCGGGGACCGCCGGGACCGCCGGAGCCCCCGCGGGTCCGGGTGTCCGGATCGCCGCGGCCAAGGCGGGACCCGGCGGGCCCGGCGGGGCCGGTGGCTCGGCGGACGCCGGGGCTCGGCGGGCCCTCGACCGGGCCCGGCAGTCGCTCGTCGAGGCACGGGCCGCGCTCGCGGTGGCCGAGGCCGCCGACGGGCCGATGCTGCCCGCCGCCGAGACGGTGTTCCTCGGAGGTTTCCCCGCACGCGTCAGCGCGGTCACCGCACGGATCGGTGCCCCCGTGTCCGGGCCGGTGCTGACCCTGTCCGCCGGTGAACTCGTCGTGGAGGCCTACCTGAAGGACGACCGGAAGCAGCTGCTGCGCGCCGGGATGACGGTGGTGATCTCCTCGGAGCTCGCGGGCAGCGACGCCCGGGCCAAGGTGGCGGCGGTCGCCACCGAACGGTCGAGCGCCCAGCCCTCGGGACCGCAGCAGGGCCCGGCCCCGGGCCAGGTCTCCGGCGGCGGAGCCAGTGGCGGTGGCGGTGGAGCCGATCTCGGCTACCGGATGGTCGTCCGACCCGACCAGCCGTTGCCCGCCTCCTTCGCCGGACAGGACGTACGGCTCACCATCGAGTCGGCCGCCACCGACGGCGAGGCCCTCGTCGTCCCGGTCACCGCGGTCTCCGCGGGCGCGGACGGCCGGACCGTCGTCACGGCCGTGGCCGCCGACGGCGCGCAGCGGCGCGTCGAGGTCCGCACCGGCACCAGCGGCGACGGCTTCGTGGCCGTCACCCCGGTGGAGCCGGGCTCCCTCGCCCCCGGCACCAGGGTGGTCACCGGCGTCGCCCGCAAGGAAACCCCCGGATGAGGTTCCGCGTCCGCCGGCCCGGCCCCCCACCGGAGGACGCCGCCGGAGGCGTCGGTGCCGGAGTCTTCGGTGCCGGAACCGCCGCTGCTGGAGACGTCGGCGCTGGAGGCGTCGGCACAGGAAGCGCCAGTGCCTGCGACGCCGATGCCGGTGCCGGAGACGTCGTTGCAGGAAGCGCCGATGCCGGAACCGCCGGCGCCTGCGACGCCGGTGCCAAAACCACCGGTGCCTGCGACATCAACGTGCCCGTCATCGAGTTCCAGGGAGTCGGGCTCGTCTATCCCGGACCGCCGCCCGTCGAGGCGCTGCGGGGGTGCGAGCTGGTCGTGCGGCGCGGGGAGTTCGTGACCGTCGTCGGGCCGTCCGGGTCCGGGAAGTCCACCTTCCTCAACGTGGCCGGGCTGCTCGATGCGCCCACCGCCGGCCGCTACCTGCTCGACGGCATCGACACCGCCCCGTTGCCGGACCGCGAGCGCACCGCCCTGCGCGGGCGCCGGATCGGCTTCGTCTTCCAGTCCTTCCACCTGCTGCCCCACCGCTCGGCCCTGGAGAACGTCACCCTCGCCATGCTCTACACCGAAGTGCCGCATCGCGAGCGCCTCGTCCGGGCCCGCGAGGCCCTCGGCCAGGTCGGGCTCGGGCACCGGGCCGACGCCGTCCCCGGGCGGCTCTCCGGCGGCGAACGCCAGCGCGTCGCCATCGCCCGCGCCCTCGTGGGGCGCCCCTCGCTGCTGCTCTGCGACGAGCCGACCGGAAACCTCGACTCAGCCAACGCCGCCTCCGTACTCGCCCTGCTCGACGCGCTGCACGGCGCGGGCCTGACCGTGCTCGTGATCACCCACGATCCCGAGGTGGCCCGGCGCGGGCAGCGGACCGTGACCATCCGCGACGGGCGGCTGGACGCGTGAAGCCCTTCTCCCGCTCCGCCCCCGCCTCCGCCTCCGCCTCCGCCCCCCGCCGCCCCCGCATCGCGCGCACGCGGCTCTCCGTGCGCGACGCCCTCGGCGAGGCCGTCGCCGGGATGCTGCGCCGGCCCGGGCGGACCGTCCTGACCGCGCTCGGAACCGTGCTCGGCGTGGGGAGTTTCGTCGCCGTCCTCGGACTGACCGCCACCCTCTCCTCGCAGATCGACGGCCGCTTCAACTCCCTCACCGCCACCGAGGTGACCGTGGAGGACATCGCCGCCCGCCAGGACCCCTTCGCCGCCCCCGGCTTCCCCGCCGACGCCGAGCGGCGGCTGCGCCAGGTCGCCGGGATCGAGCACGCCGGGGTGCTGTGGACGGTCCGCCTGGACCCCTCGGCCACGCTCGGCTCGCTCCCCTCCGGCGGCACCCGCGCCACCGGCACCCCCGTCGTCGCCGCCTCCCCGGGGGCGGTGGCCGCCCTCGCGCCGACCCTGCAGCAGGGCAGGCTCTACGACGACTTCGCGGAGCGGAGCCACCAGCGCGTGGTGGTCATCGGGAGCGGGGTCGCGGAGCGCCTCGGCATCACCACCCTCGCGACCCGCCCCGCCCTGTACATCGGTCAGGAGCCGTTCACCGTCGCCGGGATCGTCTCCGACGTGCGCAGGCGGCCCGAGCACCTGCTCTCGGTCCTCGTCCCCCGGGCCACCGCCGAGGAGATGTGGGGCCCGCCGGAGCCGGGCGCGGCGAGCATGCTGATCTCCACCCGTCTCGGGGCCGCCCGCCAGGTCGCCGCCCTCGCCCCGCTGGCCCTGCGCCCCGACCACCCCGATCACCTGAAGGCCGTCCCGCCGCCGGACCCGCGGATGCTGCGCTCCGGCGTCGGCTCCGACCTGAGCGCCCTGTTCCTGCTGCTGGCCGGGATCTGCCTGGTCATCGGCGCGGTCGGGATCGCCAACACCACGCTGGTCGCGGTCCTGGAGCGGACGGCCGAGATCGGGCTGCGGCGGGCGCTGGGGGCGCGCGGGCGGCACGTGGCGGCGCAGTTCCTCACCGAGTCCGCCGCACTGGGGGCGCTGGGCGGCCTGGTGGGAACCTCCCTCGGCGAACTCACCGTCGTCGCCGTGTCCCTGGTCCGGGACTGGACCCCGGTGATCCATCCGGTGACGGTCGCCGCCGCCCCGCTCGTCGGGCTGCTGACCGGCCTGCTCGCGGGGGTCCATCCCGCCTGGCGGGCATCCCGTATCGAACCGGCCGAAGCCCTGCGAAGATAGGTCCGGCGAGCCCGCCCGAGTCCCGCCAGAAGGTGGTGATCCGTGATCACCAGGCCGTCCGACGAAGCCTCCGGCCCCGACCGCGGCCCCGGCCACGGCGCCCAGACCGCCGACCCCACGTCCCTCCCGGCCGCCGGGGGTCTCGGTCTGCTGTCCCTGGGCGGCTGGCTGCTGACCACCTCGCGCCCGTGGCAGAAGCCCGGTTCGCCGCTCACGCTCACCCTCGACTGGACGGCCTCGGCGACGCTGCTGCTCTGCGGTCTGCTGCTCATGGCCCGCTGCGTCCGAACCGTCCACCGCCCGTCCGCGGCCCCGCACGCGGCCCCGTACGCCGGCCCCCGCGCCATCCCCCGACAGCCGAGCGACCCGGACGGCGGCCCTCCCGGCCCTCCCGGCCCGTCCGGTCCACCCGCCACACCCGCGCGGCAGACGGACCGGTGACCTCACGAGGCGCCGTCGTGGCCGAAGCCCTGGAGGAATGGCTCGCCGCGCAGAAGCTCCGCGAGGTCGTGACCGCCGACCGCAAGGCGTTCGGCCCCGTCTCCGCCGAAGCGCGGCGGCAGGCGGAGCAGGAGTGGTAAGCAAGCGCCTCAAGATCAAGGCGAAGAGCGAGGGCACGCTCGTCCTGGACGCCCAAGGACTTTCGCTGCACGTCGACGGTGACGAGGGGATGCGTGCGCGCATCGAGGTCGCTGAGCAGAGCGGTCGGCGCGTGGCGCTGTCCGCACTGACTCCCTTGGAGGTGCGCCGAACAGGAGAAGCCGCCAGGCGACTCCAGTTCCTGCTGTCCCGGTTCGACGTGAAACCGGTCAACGACGTGGTGACAGCCGCCGCAGCGAAGCTGCTGGACGCCTCGGGCCTTGACGGACACGAATGCCTCGTGGACGCACTCGTGGTCGCCACGGCCGCGCTGTGCACTCCCCCGGTACTACTCGTCACTTCCGACAAGTCGCGCATCCCAGCGCTGTGCAAGGCCGCCGGGGAGCTTCCCGGCTCACCGAAGGTGAAGACCGTGAACGTCTGACGGTAAAACCGCCGCGAGCCGGGGGGGGGGGGGGGGGGGCGCCGGGGCGGGGGGGGCGGGTGGGGGGTGGTGGGGCGGGCGCGGGGGGGCGGGCGCCCCCGCTCTCCCACTTTTGTGAGAGAGTGTTCGTCAGCTACCACACGCGGCGCGGGGGGGGGGCCCGCGGCGCCCCGCCCCCCCCCCCCGGTCTTGAATGATCAGGCTTTTGGAGCCACCTTCGAGAGGCCGTTGATGACGCGGTCCATCGCGTCGCCGCCCGTCGGGTCGGTGAGGTTCGCCAGCATCTTCAGGGTGAACTTCATCAGCACCGGGTGGGACAGGCCGCGCTGGGCGGCGACCTTCATGATCTTCGGGTTGCCGATGAGCTTCACGAACGCGCGGCCCAGCGTGTAGTAGCCGCCGTAGGTCTCCTTGAGGACCTTCGGGTAGCTGTGCAGGGTCAGTTCGCGCAGCGCGGGCGTGGCCCGGGAGTGGGCCTGGACGATGACGTCGGCGGCGATCTGGCCGGATTCCATCGCGTAGGCGATGCCCTCGCCGTTGAACGGGTTGACGAGACCGCCCGCGTCACCGACGAGCAGCAGGCCCTTGGTGTAGTGCGGCTGCCGGTTGAAGGCCATCGGCAGGGCCGCACCGCGGATCGGCTGCGTCATGTTCTCGGGGGTGTAGCCCCAGTCCTCCGGCATGGACGCGCACCAGGCCTTCAGGACCTCGCGCCAGTCCAGCTCCCTGAAGGCGGAGGAGGAGTTGAGGATGCCGAGGCCGACGTTGGAGGTGCCGTCGCCCATGCCGAAGATCCAGCCGTAGCCGGGCAGCAGGCGGTCCTGCGCACCGCGCCGGTCCCACAGCTCCAGCCAGGACTCCAGGTAGTCGTCGTCGTGCCGGGGCGAGGTGAAGTACGTACGGACGGCCACGCCCATCGGGCGGTCCTCGCGGCGGTGCAGGCCCATCGCGAGGGAGAGGCGCGAGGAGTTGCCGTCGGCCGCGACGACCAGCGGGGCGCTGAAGGTGACCGGGGTCTTCTCCTCGCCCAGCTTGGCCCGCACGCCCGTGATGTGGCCGGTACGGGGGTCGCGGACGGGCTCGCCGACGTTGCAGCGCTCGTAGAGGCGGGCGCCGGCCTTCTGCGCCTGGCGGGCCAGGGTCTCGTCGAAGTCGTCGCGCTTGCGGACGAGACCGTAGTCGGGGAAGGAGGCGAGTTCCGGCCAGTCCAGCTGGAGCCGCTGGCCGCCGCCGATGATCCGCAGGCCCTTGTTGCGGAGCCAGCCGGCCTCTTCGGAGATGTCGATGCCCATGGACACCAGCTGCTTCGTGGCGCGCGGGGTCAGGCCGTCGCCGCAGACCTTCTCGCGCGGGAACGCCGTCTTCTCCAGGAGCAGGACGTCGAGTCCGGCCTTGGCCAGGTAGTAGGCGGTGGTCGAGCCGGCGGGCCCGGCCCCGACGACGATCACATCCGCGGAGTGCTCGGAGAGGGGCTCGGTCACGGCGGGGTCTCCCGGAAGGCTCGTAATGGGGTGCCGGGGGGCACCAGACGTGTGCAGTCTATGCAGCGAGAGAGATCGCGAATCGAAGGGCTGCCCACTGTGACCACCTCGCCGACCCGGCCGCTCCCCGTCGTCCAGCTCCGTGTGCCCACGGACGAGGACGCGCACGCGTGGTACCGGATCTTCAACGACCGTGACGTCATGGAGTTCCTCGGGGGGCCGGCCGAGCCGTCCCTGTACGAGGAGATCACCGCGCGGCAGCGGATGCACGACGCCCGTCTCGGCTTCTGCCTGTGGACGCTGCTGGACGCCGACGGGGAGGTCATCGGCTTCGCCGGGGCCCAGCCGTGGCCGGCGGAGAAGGGGTGGGGGCCGGTCGGCGAGATCGAGATCGGCTGGCGGCTCGGCCGTGCGGCGTGGGGCCGGGGGTACGCGTACGCGGCCGCGCTGGCGACCGTGGAGCGGCTCCGGGAGGCCGGGCTGTCGCACGTGGTCGCGATGATCGACGCCCGCAACGCCCGGTCGGTGGCGGTCGCGGAGCGCCTGGGCATGACCCTGGCGGAGGAGTTCCCCAACCCGGCGGGCGCCCCGAGCCGGCGCTACGAACTGACGCTGCCGCACGTGCCGGCGGCCCTGCCGGCGCCGCGGGCGTAGGAGCGGGACGGGACGCCCGGCGGCCCCCGGGGCCGCCGGGCGCGAGGCGTCAGAAGGACACGTCAGAAGACGGAGAGCCCCGTCAGGGTCGTGAACCGGTCCAGTGCCGCCACCGCCGCCACCGAGTTGCCCTGCGGGTCGAGCCCCGGGCTCCACGCGGCGAGCGTGCACGCGCCCGGGACCACCGCGACGATCCCGCCGCCCACACCGCTCTTGCCCGGCAGGCCGACCCGGTAGGCGAACTCCCCCGCCGCGTCGTACGTCCCGCACGTGAGCATGACCGCGTTGATCTGCTTCGCCTCACTGCGCGTCAGCAGCCGCGTGCCGTCCGCGCGCAGCCCGTGGCGGGCCAGGAAGCGGCCCGCGCGGGCGAGGTCGGCGCAGCTCATCTCGATCGAGCACTGCCAGAAGTAGTGGTCGAGGAGCGCCGGCACCGGGTTGTCGATGTTCCCGTACGAGGCCATGAAGTGGGCCACGGCCGCGTTGCGGTCCCCGTGCTCGTGCTCGGAGGCGGCGACCTCCGCGTCGAAGGCGAGGTCCGGGTTGCCGCTCTCCTCGCGGAGGAAGCCGAGCAGTTCGCTGCTCGCGTCGCCCGTCAGGGTCAGCAGCCGGTCGGTGACGACGAGCGCGCCCGCGTTGATGAAGGGGTTGCGCGGGATGCCGTTCTCGTACTCCAGCTGCACCAGGGAGTTGAAGGGGTTGCCGGAGGGTTCCCGGCCCACCCGCTCCCACAGGCTGTCGCCGCCCTCGGCGAGCGCGAGCGCCAGCGCGAAGACCTTGGTGATGGACTGGGCGGAGAACGGGGTCTGCCAGTCCCCGACCCCGAAGACGTTGCCGTCGAGGTCGGCGATGGCCATGCCGAACTGCCGGGGGTCCACGGACGCCAGCGCCGGGATGTACTCGGCGGGGGTGCCGGCGCCCACGAGCGGGGCGATGTCGGTGGCGACCTGCTCCAGCAGCGCTTGGTAGTCCATCGCCGTGGCCCGTCCTACCGCTTGACGCCGCGGTGCAGCGCCACGATGCCGCCGCTCAGGTTGCGCCAGGCCACCTGGGACCAGCCGGCCTTCTGGAGCAGCGCTGCCAGCTCCGGCTGGTCGGGCCAGGCGCGGATGGAGTCGGCGAGGTACACGTACGCGTCGGGGTTGGAGGAGACCGCCCGGGCCACCGGCGGCATCGCGCGCATCAGGTACTCGGTGTACACGGTCCGGAAGGGGGCCCAGGTGGGCTGCGAGAACTCGCAGATCACGACCTGGCCGCCGGGCTTGGTGACCCGGTACAGCTCGCGCAGGGCGGCGTCGGTGTCCTGGACGTTGCGCAGCCCGAAGGAGATCGTGACGCTGTCGAAGACCCCGTCCTTGAACGGCAGCTTCGTCGCGTCTCCGGCGGTCAGCGGGAGCCAGGGGTTGCGCTTCTTGCCCTCGCGGAGCATGCCGAGGGAGAAGTCGCAGGGGACGACGTACGCGCCGGTCGCGGCGAAGGGCAGCGAGGACGTGGCCGTGCCGGCGGCCAGGTCGAGGACCTTGTGGCCGGGGCGCGCGCCGACCGCCTTGGCGACCTCCTTGCGCCACAGGCGGGCCTGCCCGAGGGAGAGGACGTCGTTGGTGAGGTCGTAGTTCGCCGCCACACCGTCGAACATGGAGGCGACTTCGTGCGGCTGCTTGTCCAGGGAAGCGCTGGTCACTGGCATTGGCCCCTCGGGTGCGGTGCGAATGGTTCGGCGTGGTCCTGCGGGGTGCGCGGTGGTCCTGCGGGACGGTGGTCCCGCGGGGCGCGCGGTGCTCCGGCACGGATCCCGGCGGGATCCGGCGGATACCGGGCCATTCTCGCAGGCCGTCCCGGGGTCCCGCTCAGCGGCGGCGGTGCAGCAGCCTGCCGCCGATGACCGTGGCCACGCAGGTGGTCGGACCCTGCTCCAGGAGCTCCGCCGGACCGGCCACGGCGAAGGCCGCGAACCGGGCCGGTGCGCCCGGCTCCAGGATCCCGTGGAAGGCCTGCTCCGCCGTGTCCCGCCCGGCGAACGGGTCCAGGCGGGCGGGGCCCTCGTAGGGGGCGGGCGGCAGGACGGCGAGCCCGGAGCGGACCACCGCCGTCCGCACGGCGGGGCTGGTGAACCGGCCGGTCACGGCCACCACTCCGCGCGCCAGGAGCTTCTGCGTGCCGCGCCGGGCGCTGTTGCCCCAGCGCGGCTCGGTCATCTTCAGGGCGGCCAGCGCCTCGGGGCCGCTGATCGGTCCGGTGCCGAGCTCGGCGGTCTCGTACGGGTCGTCCGGGTAGTACGTGCGCTCCAGCAGCTCGTCGCCGCCGCGCACCAGCAGCCCGGGGGTCAGCACCCCGGGCCAGCGGCGGGCCCGCGCGTGCGGGTAGGCCGCGGCGAGCTCCTCGTACGGGCCCACGCTCGCGATCCGGTCGCCCTCGACCAGGACCGCGCCGCCGGGCAGCGGCGCGGAGCCGCTCCCGGCGGGGCCGGTGACGAGGAGGCCGGCGGTGTGGATCGTCAGCACCGGCGCGTCAGTTCGAGGAGATGAGCTTCAGCTCGGGGTGGGCCGTGCCGCCCTCGATGGCGGTGGAGGAGATGTGCGAGACGACGCGGTCGTCGACCGGGTCGTTCGCCGGGTCGTCGTGCACGAGGAGGTGCTCGTACGTCGTCGCGCGCTGCGCCGGGACGCGGCCCGCCTTGCGGATCAGGTCGATGATCTCCATGCGGTTGGAGCGGTGCTTGGCACCGGCCGAGGAGACGACGTTCTCCTCCAGCATGATCGAGCCGAGGTCGTCGGCGCCGTAGTGCAGGGAGAGCTGGCCCGCCTCCTTGCCGACGGTGAGCCAGGAGCCCTGGATGTGGGCGATGTTGTCGAGGAAGAGCCGTGCGACGGCGATCATGCGCAGGTACTCGAAGACGGTCGCCTGGGTACGGCCCTTGAGGCGGTTGTTCTCGGGCTGGTAGGTGTACGGGATGAAGGCGCGGAAGCCGCCCGTACGGTCCTGGGTGTCCCGGATCATCGCGATGTGCTCGATGCGCTCGGCGTTGGTCTCGCCGGTGCCCATCAGCATGGTGGAGGTGGATTCCACGCCCAGCGCGTGGGCGATCTCCATGATCTCCAGCCAGCGCTCGCCGGACTCCTTGAGCGGGGCGATCGCCTTGCGCGGCCGCTCCGGCAGCAGTTCGGCGCCGGCGCCCGCGAAGGAGTCGAGGCCGGCCGCGTGGATGCGGCTGATGGCCTCTTCGGCCGAGACGCCGGAGATGCGGGCCATGTGGTCGATCTCGGAGGCGCCGAGGGAGTGGATGACCAGCTGGGGGTAGGCCTTCTTGATGGCGGAGAAGTGGTGCTCGTAGTACTCCACGCCGAAGTCCGGGTGGTGGCCGCCCTGGAACATGATCTGGGTGCCGCCGAGTTCGACGGTCTCCGCGCAGCGGCGCAGGATGTCGTCGAGGTCGCGGGTCCAGCCCTTGTCCGTGTCCTTGGGGGCCGCGTAGAAGGCGCAGAACTTGCACGCCGTCACACACACGTTGGTGTAGTTGATGTTCCGCTCGATGATGTACGTCGCGATGTGCTCGGTACCGGCGTAGCGGAGTCGGCGCGCGGCGTCGGCGGCCTGGCCGAGCGCGTGCAGCGGCGCGTGGCGGTAGAGGTCGAGCGCCTCTTCCTTCGTGATCCGGCCCCCAGCGGCGGCGCGGTCGAGGACAGACTGGAGATCGGCCTGGTCGGTCACCGGGGCGTCACCTTTCGGCTGTGTCATTCGGCTTGTGTCAAGGGTCCGGACCGATCCAGCCTACGGCAGCGGCCGCGGCCGCCTCTCAGAGGCCCGCTCCCGCGCCGAGGGCGAGGCCCGCGTAGAGCACCCCGACGAGCGCTCCGCCCGCCATGAAGGGGCCGAAGGGGATCGGGGTGGCGCGGCCGGCGCGGCGCAGGACCATCAGGGCGAGGCCGTGGACGGCTCCCGCGAGGAAGGCCGTGAAGGTGCCGGCGAACAGGACGGGCCACCCGTACCAGCCGAGGATCTGGCCGACGGCGAGGGCGAGCTTGACGTCGCCGAAGCCCATGCCGCGCGGGCTGATGAGGAAGAGCAGGCCGTAGCAGCCGCCGAGGACGAGCCCGCCGAGCAGCGCGCGCCGCCAGGAGCCGCCGGCGCCGGGAACGAGGGAGGCCGCGCCGAGCGCGAGGGCCGTCGCGGCGGCGAGCGGGAGGGTCAGCACGTCGGGGAGCCGGTGCACGGCTCCGTCGACGAGGCAGAGCAGGACGACGACCGGCGCGAGCAGCAGCCAGGCGAACAGTTCGGGACGCCCGCCGACCCCGGCCCCGAGGGCGAGGCAGACGAGGGCGGTGAGCAGGACGGCCGCCCCGGCGGGCGCGAAGACGTCCGCGCACCGGGGGCAGGTCCCGCGGCCCAGCCAGCCGCGGGCCGGGCCCGTCAGGGGGTGACCGGAGGGACAGGAGGAGCGCCACGGGCTGTCCGGTTCGACGGAGAGGCGGTAGGCGACGCGCGGAACGAACAGTCCGGTCGCCGCGCCCCAGAGCGCGACCCCCGCCACGAGCGCCGTGACGCCCATGGGTTCCACCCCCTTCAGCCACCCGCCCCGCACCCCTCGCCCCGGCCCGCGACGGAGGAGTCGGCACGGTAGCAGCGGCTTCCGTACGCCTCAAGGAGTCCGGAGAGCCTGGGGAAACGGTCCGCCGGGACCGGCCCGGAAAGGAAAAGGGAACACATTCCCACCCAAGGGGACATTCGCCTTTCCGGGATTAAGGAAAGGCGCACGGCCATAAGCCTCGCTAATACCCTGCCGCTTCGACCGCCAGAAGCTCCACGGCCACATCCGGCGCATAGCCGGTCGTCTCTCCCGTGCGCCTCGCGAATTCACGTACGCCGGCCAGCTGCTCCGAGCCGAAGCGGAAGTCGAGCGTCGTGAAGTAGCGCTCCAGGAGTTCCGCGTCGAAGGCCTCCCAGCGGGCCGCCTGCTCGGCGACCTTGGTGACTTCCTCCAAGGACACGTCCCGGGAGGCGAGGAAGGCTTCGTGGACCTTGCGGACGACGTCCGGTTCGCGCTTCAGGTAGTCCTTGCGGGCGGCCCAGACGGCGAAGACGAAGGGCAGTCCGGTCCACTCCTTCCACATCTCCCCGAGGTCGTGCACGGCGAGCCCGAGCCGGGGCGCGTCGTGCAGCGAGGCGCGCAGCGCCGCGTCCCCGATCAGTACCGCCGCGTCCGCCTCCTGCATCATCAGCCCCAGGTCCGGGGGGCAGGTGTAGTAGTCGGGACGCACCCCGTACTGCTCGGTGAGCAGCAGCTGGGCGAGGCGTACGGACGTTCGCGAGGTGGATCCGAGGGCGACGCGGGCTCCGTCCAGCTGGTCCAGGGGCACCTGGGAGACGATCACGCAGGACATGACGGGGCCGTCGCAGCCGACCGCGAGGTCGGGGAAGGCGACGAGCTCGTCGGCGTTGCGGAGGAACTCCACGAGGGTGATCGGACCGATGTCCAGGCCGCCCTGGACGAGGCTCGCGCTGAGCTTCTCCGGGGTGTCCTTGGTCAGCTCCAGGTCCAGCAGCGTGCCGGTTCTCGCCAGCCCCCAGTAGAGGGGCAGGCAGTTCAGGAACTGAATGTGGCCGACACGGGGCCGGCTGCGATAGGCGTCCACATCGCGAGACTAGCCCCCCTGTCTCCGTCAGCCGTCTGGCGGGTCTCAAACGTCCGAGTGACGTGATCTTTCCCTCTGGTCTCGGCCGCGGGGTGCGTGCTAGGCTCGACGCAAGTTGCAGTTTGGTTTCCCTTGCAGTACGAGGCCTGCGGAGAATGTGACCCGCAGGCTTTTGTAGTTTTCAGACTTCTTAGCAGGTTCTGGAGCAGGGCGACCCTTTGGCCCATAGGAGGGCTCATGGCTACCGGAACCGTCAAGTGGTTCAACGCTGAAAAGGGCTTCGGCTTCATCGCCCAGGACGGCGGCGGCCCGGATGTCTTCGTCCACTACTCCGCGATCAACGCCGCCGGCTTCCGCTCCCTTGAGGAGAACCAGCTGGTGAACTTCGACGTCACCCAGGGTCCGAAGGGCCCGCAGGCGGAGAACGTCACCCCGGCCTAGTCGCCTGGGCCAACCGGTCGCGGTTGGAAAACGCAGTACCCAAGGAGCCCTGTCTTCCCCGCGCGAGCGGGGTCGACGGGGCTCCTGCCTTTGCCCTGGCCGGGTCGTTGGGGGTGGTCTGCGGCGAATGGGGGGGGGGCGCCGGCGGCGGGGGGCGCGTGGCGTTTAAAAAAAAACCAACCCCCCAAAACACCAAAGATAGGGGGTTGGGGGGGGGGGGTGTGTGATGGGG
>NZ_JBSGWY010000027.1:12887-41759 GCF_053609145.1 Streptomyces sp. NPDC054961
CCACAGTCAGAGCGCGACACACCCCCCGCGCCCCACCTCCCGCGCCCCCGCGGGGGAGCCCGCGGGCGCCAGAGGCGGGGCGTCGAACAACCCCCCCCCCCCCCCCCCGGGGCTATGCCGCCGGGGTGATGGTGATGTCCAGGGTGAGGAGCACCTTTTCCGAGATGCGGACGCGGAGGGTGTACTTGCCCGGGGTCACGCCCGTCGTCACCAGCTCCGGGAGGGCGATCTTTCCGTCCGTTCCCGTCGGCGCGAGCGCCAGCTCCGTGAGCTTCTTGCCGTCCTTGTCCAGGAAGTACGGCGTCGTGCCCGCCTTCGCCGGGTCCGCCGGGACCCACGCGCCGTCCTTGTCCGTCGTGCCGACCGACGCCGTGGCCTTCGCCCCGGCGACCGGTGCGCCCTTCGCCGTCGCGAGGAACTCGATGCCCGTGATCTTGGCTCCGGCCACCGCTTCCGGCGGCTTCGACGCGTTCGCGTCGCTGCGCACCAGCAGGTCCGCCTCCGGGGCCGGCTCCGGCTTCGCCGGGGTGACCGTGCCCGTGAACTTCACGCTGACCTCGCGCGAGGAGTCGTAGCCCGAGGCGCGCAGCACGAACGTGCCGGCCTTGGCTCCCGCCTTCAGCGCGGGCATGGTCACCAGGCCGTTCGCGTCCGTGCGCAGGACCGCGAAGTTCTTGCCGTCGGCCACGAAGACGGTCCCGCCGGTGCCGTCCTCGTCGACCGACAGCACCACGATCTGGTCGGCGGCCGGCTTGCCGTCGCTGAGGACCGCCTTGACCTGCGGGGCCTGCGCGAACGCGGCCCCCGCCTCGGCCTTGAGCTCGGTGGCGCCGACCGCCTCCAGGCGGTCCAGGTGCGGGGCGGCCGGAGGCGTCACGGGCGGGGTGACCGGCGGAGTGACCGGCGGCGTCACGGGCGGCGTCGTCACCGGAGGGGTGGTGACGGGCGGAGTGACCGGGGGCGTGGTCACCGGAGGCCGGTAGACCGGCGGCGTCGGCAGGACCGGCGGGTTCGGGGTCGGGTAGTTCCCGGCCGGCGGGTTCGGGACCCCGACGACGCCGTCCCCGGCCTGGTACTGCCGCATGTACCCGAGCACGGTGTTCACGTACTCGCGCGAGCTGTTGTAGCTGAGGATCGCCTTGTCGAGCTGCGCCGCGTCGGAGAGGTTCCGGCCGCCCGCGCACAGGTAGAGCCCGGCGCCCAGGGAGGCGTCGTAGATGTTGTTCGGGTCGCGCTTGGCGTCGCCGTTGCCGTCGGCGCCCCAGGTGGTCCACGTGGAGGGGATGAACTGCATGGGGCCGACCGCGCGGTCGTACACCGCGTCCGCGTCCCACTCGCCCTTGTCGGTGTCGCGGATCTCGGCGAAGCCGTTGCCGTCCAGGCGCGGGCCGCGGATCGGCTTCTCGGTGTACCCGTCCGTCTTGAGCCCGTAGCCGGAGGCGTGCACGGACTCCGTCCGGCCTATGCCCGCCAGCAGCTGCCAGGGCAGGTGGCACCCGGGGAGCGCGGCGGCCACGGAGATCTCGGCCCGCTTGTACGCGTCGAGCGCGGTCGCGGGTATGCCGCTGACCGCCCCTTCGGGGCTGGTCGCGCCCGGCGGCGGGGCCGGGTCCGCGAGCAGGTCGGGCAGGTCCAGCCGTGCGTCACCGCGGTCTTCGGCCTGGGGACTGTCCGGCGTCGGTTCGGCCTCCCCCGCACCCGCGATCGGCGAGGTCACGACCGCGGCGGTGGTCAGGCTGGCCGCCAGAGCGGCGGTGCACACGACCTTGCGCGAGGTGTTGACGAGGTGACGGTGAAGTGGCTTCAGTGGCTTCACGGTGCGGCAGATCCCCCCAAGGCGGCCGATCGGGGCCACCGTAAAACGGCTACACATCCAGGTACGCGTACGACTGCGTGTACGACCGGTCGGGCCGTGGATGTTAACTGTCTATCAGGTCACACGGCGCGACTCACCGTCCCCCCTCGAGATGTGGCACACCATTCGTCTCGACTTCACCGGTTCCTTGGCCCGATATGAACCAGGGCCTTAAGTCCCTGACCGATACATCCCAATGGCCCGTGTTGACCGCCCTGCGGTTCTTTAGGCTGATGTGATGGCAACCAGCAAGAAGGACCAGCGGCGTGAGGCCCGCGACCGGCTCCGGGTGGAGCGCGAGGCGCAGGCCCGGCGGGCGAAGCTGCGCCGGCGCGTGCTCGTCGGCGGCGCGCTGGTCGCCGTACTGGCCGTCGCCGTCGGCATCGGCGCCTACGCGGCCTCGGGCTCGGGCGCGGGCGACGAGGCCGCGGGCAAGCCGTTCGTCCGGCCGGCCCACACCACCGGCGAGGACGGGATCGTGATCCCGTACGGCAAGGCCGACGCGAAGAACGTCCTGTCCATCTGGATCGACCCCCGCTGCCCCTACTGCGCGGGCGTGGAGATCGGCCTCGGCAAGACCATCAAGGAGCAGGCGGACGCGGGCACCTACCGCGTCGAGTACCACTTCGCCACGTTCCTGGACCAGGCACTGGGCGGCGGCAAGGGATCCAAGCGCGCGGTCAACGCCCTGGGCGCGGCGGTGAACGAGAGCCCGGAGAAGTTCATGGAGTACCTCCAGGTCCTCTACACGAACCACCCGGAGAAGGAGACCGACGACAAGTACGGCTCCACCGCCACCCTGCTGGAGTTCGCGGACCAGGTCCCGGGCCTGCGGACGCCCGCCTTCGACGAGGCCGTCAGGGAACTGACCTACATGCCGTGGGTCGAGAAGGTCGGCCAGGCCTTCTCCGACCAGAACATGCGGGGCACTCCGGACGTCTCCGTCAACGGCACCAAGCTCACGGTCAACACCGGCAACGGGATCGACTCGATCACCCCGGACGCCTTCAAGCAGCTGGTCGCGGAGAACCTCAGGTAGCGGCCGGTCCGGCCGGTTCCCCGGCCGGGAAGGCGTCCCCGCACTCGGCGCAGTGGCGGGGAGCCCCGGCGGCGACCGCGGCCGCGCGGTCGACCGCCTCCCGGGCCCGCTGCCGGTCCCGGTGGTCACCGCGGACGACGGCGATCGTGGCGGCGAGGACGAGCAGCGCGACGACGGCCCCGACCGGCGTGAGCCACGGCCGGTCCAGGGCCTCGGCGTAGTGCTGGCCGGCGGCCGCGGCCATGACGGCCATCACGACGCCCTCGAGGAAGTGCAGGCACCCGTTGCCGTCGGGGACCTCGGGGACCACCGCTCCGGTGTCCTCCGCCCCGCACCACGGACACACGGGCCGGCCGTCCGGCCCTTCGGCCGCTCCGCCGTCGCCCGCCGCGCTCCCCACCCCGTTCGTCATGTCCCCATCATGGCCGTCCCCTTGGCTGCGCACGTCGACGGGTGCGCCGTGCGGGCGAACCGGCGGCAGGGCGGGCGGCCGGGCGGCCCGACCCGCGAGGCGGTCACAGGAACGCCCACACCGTCTTCCCCGGCCCGCCCGGACCGCGCGGGGCGACGCCCCACTCCCGCGCCACGGCCTGTACGAGCGCCAGCCCGCGCCCTCCCTCCGCCGACCAGCCGTCGACGCCCGGCCGCGTCTCCGGGAGCGTCTCCGGCGGCACCTTGTCGCCCCGGGCGTCGCTCACCTCCACCCGGACCCGCAGCCCGTCGTAGGCGATCCGGATCTCGAAGTCCCGTCCGGGCACCCGCCCGTGGAGGACTGCGTTCGCGGCCAGCTCCCCGACCACGAGCTCGACGTCCTCCGCGAGCGAGCAGCCGTGCGGGATCCCCCAGGCGGCCAGCTGCACCCCGGCGAGCCGCCGGGCGAGCCGGGCGCCGCGCGGGGTGGCGGAGAGGAGCATCCGGCACTCGGGGTGTTCGACGAGGCCGGAGACCTCGTGCGCCATGTCACTGAATTCGGTCGTCACCTCACCGAGCGTGTCCGGTTCGCCGTAGGCTTTCCAGGAACGGCGGTGCTACGGGCGATGCCCGTAGGGCCGGCGGCGGTTGCGTGTACGGCCTGTACGGACGAGGGCGGTTCAGCGTATGAACGACCTGTCGGAGCGCGAAGAGGAGCCGGAACGGCCCGTGGAGGTCGACGGCACGGCTTATCTCTTCAAGGCGCTCGGCAAGATCATCAAGGTGCTGCGGGAGCGGGCGGGCCTGCAACAGAAGGAGCTCGCCTCGCTGGTGCACGTCGGCGAGGACCTCGTGTCCTCGATCGAGCGGGGCGTAAGGACACCACAGCCGGACTTCTTGGAGAACGTGGACCGGGCGCTGGAGGCCGGGGGCGTCCTGATCGCGGCGGTCCCGGACGTGAGGGAGGCGCTGAAGCGGGCGCGGACACGGCATCCGGACTGGTTCCGGAAGTTCGCGGACGCGGAGGCCAACTCCGTGGCACTGCACTACTACGCCGTGCAGGCCATACCGGGACTGCTCCAGACGGAGGCGTACGCACGCGCCCTGTTCAGGCACCGCCGTCCGGTACTCGACGAAGAGACCATCGAGAGGCGGGTGACTGACCGGCTCGCTCGCCAGGTGATCCTGGAGAGGTGGCCCGCGCCCACGTTCAGCTTCGTGCTGGAACAGTCCATCCTGCTGCGCCCGACCGGCGGCAAGGACGTTCACCGTGCGCAGCTGTGCCGATTGCTGGACGTGGGCCGCCTGCGCACGGTCCAGCTCCAGGTGATGCCAATGGAACGCGAGGAACACCCCGCCCTGGACAGTGCGTTCACTCTCCTACGCCCCAAGGGGCGCAACGAGGTCGCTTACACCGAGAGCTACGGTCACGCGAACCTCATCACCGATCCCGAACAGGTGAGGGTCTACAGCGAGCGCTATGGGATCATCCGGGCACAGGCGCTCACGCCCCACGAGTCCCTTGCCCTGATCGAGAAGATGCTGGGAGAACGATGAACACCACGGACCTGGCCTGGTTCAAGAGCAGTTACAGCTCCGGCGAGGGCGGCGAGTGCCTCGAAGTCGCCTTCGACTGGCACAAGTCCAGCTACAGCTCCGGCGAGGGCGGTAACTGCGTCGAGGTCGCCGGATGCGCCGACGCCGTCCACATCCGGGACTCCAAGGTCCAGGCGGGCCCGCAGCTCGCCGTGGCCCCCGCCACCTGGGCCGCGTTCCTCGGCGGAGTCACCACGGCTTAGCGAAACAGGGGGCCGCCCGACGCGGCCCCCTGTTTTCCACTTCCGCTTCCGCTTCAGCCCAGCAGTGCCCTGACCGCACTGATCACGGGAATTCCGGCGTCGCCGATGAGCGCCGCGGCTCCGGAGAAGATCCGGAGCAGTCGCTGGAATTTTTCCTCGGGCGGATTCGAACTGATTTCTTCGACCGCCGCGTCCACGTCCGCCAGGTCACTCGCGCCCAGGTGCTGCCTCATCTCCTGGACTTCCGCGAGGAGCTTTTCGACGGCCGACGCGTCCGGCGCCGCTCCTCCGCCGTACTTGCCTCCGGCCACGATGTCCCCGGAGCCCGTGTGCGAGGCCTTGCCGATGCTCCCGGCCCCGTGCTGCGTGTAGCTGTCGCCCTCCATCAGCGACCACCTCCCCTGATGTCGCCGGAACCGCTGTGCTCGGCGATGCCGATGCTCCCGGCTCCGTACTGCTTGATCTGGTCGCCCATCACGGCTTCCTTGATGTTGATGGTCACCGGTCCCGAGTCCGGGCGCCCGATGGCCTTCGTGATCTCGAAGACGAGGTTCTCGATCTCACTGTGATCCAGGGACCACACGGCATCGCGCTGGGTGCCGGAGGTGTTGAGGACCAGGCCGTACACCGGGGGCCGGCTGATCACCTGGACGAGCTGCCAGATCAGCAGGCCGAGGACGGCGACCGTCAGGACCGCGGCGAAGTTCCCGAAGATGGCCGTCGCGATCATGCCGACGACCAGGCAGATCAGAGCCCGGCGGATGAACTGCTTCCAGGCCGCGCTCTTGTTGACCTCCAATACGCGCTGTCCGACGTGGGAGATGTTGCGCAGCGGGTAGGCCTCACCGTCGACCCACAGCACGCCCTCTTGCACACGGACTTGGACCGTCGCATTACTAGACGCCATATTTCGCCCCCCTGGCTCTTTTTGGCGCTGACGGCTCGAAGTGTAGGGCGGGTCCGACCGACCCCGTAGGGATTGGGCTATTTCGACGTAGTCATGATCCATTTACCATTCCGCTTGACGCGGGCAGCAACGGAATGCGCGTTTCCCGTGGTGGGGCGCCCTCAGGCCAGGAGGGGAATGAGGCCGAGGGCGAAGACGCCGTAGAACCCGGCCGCGACGGCCAGGCGGGCCGGGGTGAGCTTGTGGGCGCGCATCGTCAGCAGGAGGTAGGCGATCGCCGCCATGGTGACGACGCCGGACCACAGCAGGGCACCGTCGAAGTGCCACGTGGTGAACAGCAGGCCGATGCCGCTGGGGACGGTGGCCTGGATCATCATGGAGCCCGAGATGTTGGCCAGGGCCAGCTTGGTCTTGCCCTGGCGGACCCAGATGACCGCGTTCATGATCTCCGGGAGCTCGGTGGCGATCGGCGAGAGCAGCAGCGCGGTCACGGTGGCGGACAGGCCGAGCATGGGGCCGATGACGTCGAGCTGCTTCACGAAGAAGTGCGCGGCGAAGAAGATCACCACGAGGGTGGCCAGGGTCTGCGCGACGACGGCCCAGGTGGCCGGGGAGGTCTTCCCGGGCTGGAACTTCAGCGGCTCCAGCTCCTCCGCGTCCTCATCCGCGTTGTCCTCGGCAGCCTTGCTGCTGCGGATCTCGCGCCAGAAGTACACCGCGTAGGCGGCGAAGAACAGCAGGCCGAGGGCGGGCTTGAAGGCGAAGGCGACCAGGCCGAGCGCGACCTTGACGATGAAGATCGCCAGGAACCACTTCTGGTCCTTGGCCAGCCGCTTCATGTCCCCGGCGTCGCCCAGGGTCTCACCGCCCGGCGGTGAGACCGCGGCGCGGGGGCCGCCGGCCATGACGAGGACGGCGGCGCGCTCCTTGCGGCGTTTGAGGAGCAGCATGGTGCCGGTGACGCCGTAGGCGACCGTGGCCAGGGCGAGGGGGCCGCCCATCGCGGCGCCCACACCGATGTTCTTGGCTTCGTCGGTAGCGCCGGTGGTCACCGCGACCAGCGTCACCACGGACTCCGGGAGAGCGGTGCCGAAGGCGGCCAGGATCGTGCCGACCGCCATCTTCCCGACGTTGAGGCGCTCACCCAGCCACTCCACCGCGTTGACGAACCACTCGCAGGAGAGGTAGATCGCCACAGCGCAGACGATGAGCAGTACGAAATGGATCACGGGACTCGTCCAGCCTTCCCGCACCGGCAGGGGCCGAAGGGCGGGCGGCGCGAGGGGCGGCGGCACGACTTCGACCCCGCCGACGCGCACAAAATGTCGTCGACAAAGGGCCGAAGGTCTCGCCCGCCCGCAGTCTCACTCGACGACTCCGGGCCCGGCCACCGGGAACCCGGGGGTTCCAGTGTGTCGACGACCGGTATTTCGGGGCTACTCCCCTTCGCAGCCCTCCATATTACACAGCCAGGGCGCCGCCGGCTTCATGGGGCTTGCCCGTGATCGCGTGACGAGTCAGGAGACGAAGTCCTTGTCCGCCGCTTCCCGTACCACTCCTCGATCTCGGACGCACAGCTTCCACCGGGCGTTCCGGCGCTGGACGGGCACGACGCCGGGGGCGTACCGGATCACGTCGGGCGGCTAGGGCGTGGGTCATCGCCCAGCAGACGCGGGAGGTCGGGGAGGCCGGGGAGGCCGGGTGGTGCTCGTCGTCGCGAACCAGGCGCAGTTCGGATGCTCATGCATGTCTGAAGGCGTAATCTGGATTCGTCGGCTGCGGAGACCCACAGCGTCAGGCGTTGTGCAGGGCAAGGGCCGGACTCGCCTAGAGCTTTGCTCTCGGACACCCGGGCCACCGGACAGCGCATCCCATAGTGCAGTGCATCGACTGCAATTCGGCGTGAGTGAAGACCGCTGTTTATCGCGTGATTTCACATTTCCCGCACGTCAAGCTGGTGAGAGCAACCTGGCGAGGTCTTTCCGTCGCGCCGTCCCTCACGTACGACGGTCGGATATCGCAGCACGGCGACGCCCTTGGAGGTGATGAACATGCGACACCTGTTCACTACTGCGGCCCTCGTGGTCCCTCTCGTCTTTGCGGGAGGCACGGCCGTCGCGGTACCTGAGAGCGCCTCGTCTGCGACCAGCGCGACGATCGAAGCCCAGGCGCATCATGTGGCGACGACGAAAGCAGTGGACGTCTGTCACTACACCATCAACCGTCCCACACTCAAGCTCGGCTCCTCAGGAAGGGCAGTCCAACAGGCCCAGTGCTATCTGAACCGGGCCATGACAGGCACAGGCCTGGCCGAAGACGGGAGGTTCGGCCCGGTCACCGACGCGGCGACGAGGCGGTTCCAGGCTTGCGCCCACATTGTCGTGGACGGACTCATCGGAGCTCAGACGTGGTCGTCTCTCGTCTTCTGGGCCAACGGGTCGGATTTCGTTTGCTGATCGCCGGCGTCACGGAACCGGCGTCACGGAACCCGGAAGATCCTGTCGCGCACACGCTGTGGACGCGGGTGCGGGGCACACCCTTCGCCGGCCTGCCGCCCGATGGCGGCAAGGATCTCGCCATAGCCGGGCGGCAGCGGCTCGGGCGGTGGTGTGCCGTCTTCGGCGGCCAGTTCCGGCATGGTCTCGCGCGTGATCGTGTGGTGCGCCAAGGCATGCTCGGTGGCAGCGAGTTGGGGGCGGGGTCAGCCGGCCCCGCCCAGGAGGCGCAGGATCGCGTTCACCGCCGCGAGGATCGGGACCCCGATCTCACCGGCGACCGCCGCGATGCCCGCGACCGCCATCAGCGCGCTGTGCCGCCTCTCCTCGAAGTCCCCCTCGGCGGCGGCCGTCTCCTCCGCGGGACCGGACGCGATCGCGGGGAGGTTGCGGTCGATGCTCCGCGCGCTCGCCGGTTCGACCTGGGCGCGCAGCTCCAGCAGCATCCGCCGGAGCGCCTCGATCTGCCCGTCCAGAGCCGGTGTGGCCGACGGGGAGACGTTCGGGGAATGGTTCTTGACGATGCCGATGTTGTGCGACCCGTTGACGGTGACGTTGTCTCCGAAGTGGTGGTACGTGCCCGCGCCGTCGCCGTTCCCGTCCCTCGTCACTTCATCACCCCGATGTTGCCGGAGCCGCTGATGTTCGCGGTGTCACCGTTGTGGACGTACTGCCCGATGTTCACGGCCGGGCGCAGCACGTACGCCGAGAACTCCGTCGCCGTCGGGTGTTCGATGACGTCGACGATGCGCGCGACCAGCCTGCGCAGCTCGTCGCGGTCCGCCAGCGTCACCACGGCCGCGGGCGCACCGGAGGTCTCCACGCCCATGACGTGCAGGTCCGGCCGGGTCAGCCGGTGCACGAGGCGCGTGGCGAGGAAGAACGCCACCACGATGATCGCGATCATGCCGGCTCCGCTGCTGTCGGAAGTGGCCAGGAAGAAGAGCACGGCCATCACGAGCATGGACAGCGCGAACTCGCCCAGCGCCTGACCGCGGTTGGGCTTGAGCACGTAGGTCCGCACCCGGACGACGTTGTGCAGCGGATAGACCGCCTCCCCCACCCACAGCAGGCGCGCGCTGACCCGCAGCACGATGCCGGATTCCCCGAAATCCTGCCGCTGGTGCAGTGCCGGGATCGGTGCCGGGGCCGGTGCCGGCAGCGGTGGCGGCATCCAGGACGGCGGCACGGGTGGCTGAGAAGGTAACTGCGGTGGCGTCGGCGGTGGCGTCGGCGGCGGTGCGACTTCGTTGGATTCCATGACTCCCCCGTGTGTCCGTTTCCCCGTGTCCCCGTGTCCCCCGCGTCGTGTGTTCCCTGCCCGCGGAGCGCGGGGTGGCTCGGAGACCATTAAGCACACCAAGTGGCTGACAAGTAAGCAGTGATAATGCGCCAACTCACCGCAGGATCAACGGGATTGAGCCTGAACAGGAACCCACGGCGTATCCGGCCGGTCCGCGGCCCCGCTGCGCGGGCGGCTGCGGGAGGAGGGCACGTCCTTCCAGGAGCTGAAGGACCACGTCCGGCGGGACGCGGCGATCGCGGGGCTGGCGGAGAGCGGCGAGCCGATCGCGGAGCTCGCGGCCCGCGGCTGGGCTTCTCGGAGGACGCCGCCTTCCACCGGGCGTTCCGGCGCTGGACGGGCACGACGCCGGGGGCGTACCGGATCGCGGCGGGCGGCTAGGGGGTGTGGTCGGCGGTGGGGGCCGGGAGCTCGCGCAGGGCTGCGAGGTGGGTCCGGGCCTCGACGGTGTCCGGGTGGTCGGCGCCCGACAGCCGCATGTAACTCGCCACCACCTCCTCCTGGAGCGAGATGGCCTCCGCGAGGCGGCCCGCCCGCTGGTAGGAGACGGCCAGGTTGGCCCTGGCGATGAGGGTGTGCGGATGGTCCTCGCCCGACACGCGCAGCCGGGCGGCGAGGACCCCCTCCTCGATGGCCGCGGCCTCCTCGGGGCGGCCCAGGGCGAGGTAGGAGGCCGCCACGTTGCCGCGTGCGGTGAGGGTGGCGGGGTGGTCCTCCCCCAGTAGGTGCCTGCTCTCGTCCAGGATCTTCTCCTCGAGGGCGACGGCCTCCGCGAGGCGGCCCACCTGCTGATAGGTGAGGGCGAGACTGATGCGGGCGTTGAGGGTGTCCCGGGGGGCGCCCCGCAGCCGCTCGCGGTCGGCCAGGACCTGCTCCTGGAGGGCGATCGCCTCGGCGGTGCGGCCCGCCTTGCGGTAGGCGATCGCGAGGTTCCCGCGGTCCGCCAGGGTGTTGGGGTGCTCGGGGCCCAGGATCCGCGGGCTGTCCCGCACCACGCGCTCCAGCAAGGTGACGGCCTCGGCGACCCGCCCCGAATCGCGGTAGAAGACCGCGAGGTTGCTCCGGGCCGTGAGGACGTCGGGGTGGTCTTCCCCCAGCACGCGCGTAAGGGCGGCGAGCACCCCCTCCCCCATCTCGATGGCCTCCGCGACGCGGCCCGCCCGCTGGTAGGCGAAGGCGAGGTTCAACCGGTCCGTCAGCGCGGCCGGGTCATCCTCCCCCAGGTGCCGCCGGCCGTACGCCACCACGCGCTCTTGCAGGGCGACGGCTTCGGCGAGGCGCTCCGCCTGCCGGTAGGACACGGCCAGGTTGCCGCGGATCAGCAAGGTGTCGGCGTGGTCGTCCCCGAGCAGCCGCTCGCGGTCGGCCAGCACTCCCTCTTCGATCTCGATGGCCTCGGCCGTACGCCCCGTCAGCGAGAGGGCCACGGCGAGGTTCGCCCGGCAGGTGAGGGTGTCGCAGTGGTCGTCCCCCAGCAGCCGTTGGGATTCCGCGGCCATGTCCTTCCAGAACGCGGTGGCGGCGGCACCGAGCCCGGCGTCGAGGAGGCTGACGCCGGCGCGGGAGAGGACCGGGTGCCCGTCGGGCTGCCACAGGTGGTCCCGGGCGTGGTCCGCCAGGACGTCGGTGCTGGCGCGCAGGGAGGCGGCGAGTTCCCTGTGGGGCTGGTCCACCTCGGGCCAGGCCGCGAGCAGCGCGTCCGCGGCCGCCCGCGCCAGGAGGGGGACGTCGGTGCCGGGCGTGCTCTCGCGTACGGCGCGTGCGGTGAGGGCGTGGACGCGGACGGCCCGGGGTTCCGCGCGGGTGTCACAGACGATCAGCGCGTACCGGTGCAGCAGGCGCAGCGCCGCATGGGCCCGGTCGGCGCTCGCCCGCCGCGGCTCCTCGTCACCGGTTCCGCGGGCGCGGCGCGAGGTGAGGAGGTCGAGGAGGTCGAGGAGCGGCGGGAGCGTCCACAGGGCGTGGGGATGGCCGGCGGGATCGAGGAGGGCGGCGACGCGCAGGACCGTGACGGCGTGTCCGGCGGGGTCCACCGCCTCGACCGCGTCGAGGGAGAGCAGCAGGGCCGCCGTGATGCGGCGTCCGTAGCCCTCGGTGTCGGCGCTCGTCGGCAGCACCTGTTCCAGCTGCGTCCGGCGGTCGGCGTACAGCGCCAGGTACGCGGTGCACGCCAGCTCCTCGTTGATCAGGAAGGCGGCCGCGTAGCCCAGCGCGAGAGGAAGCCTGCCCAGGGCCTCGACGAGGCCGGGGACCCGGTCGTCCAGGAGGTGGTCCATGCCGTCGTCGCCCAGGCGGGAACGGACGTAGGCCTCGGCCTCGTCGGGCCCGTAGACGTCCACGTCGACGCGGGTGCGCCCGCCGCCGGTCAGCCGGGCGTCCTTCAGCCGGGTCGTGACGAGGACCCGGCCCGTCCCCGTCCGGCTGGCCGGCCACCAGCGGTCGAGGGCGGCGGGATCGGTGACGTCGTCGAGGACCACCAGCCAGCGCCGCGCGGTGGTCGCGAGCCAGTCCAGCAGCGTGCGCGCGTCGGCCTCGTGGTCCGCGCCGCTCGCGCCGGGCAGGCGCAGGCGTACGGCGGCCTGCGCGTACTGGGTGACGACCCCCTGGGGTTCGGTCGCCGTGGCCCACACCACCAGGTCCGCGCCCCCTTTCAGCGCGTCGGTGGCGAAGGCGGCGGCCAGCTGGGTCTTGCCCACTCCGCCACCGCCGCGCAGGACCTGGGTCAGCGCCGCCGGGCCACCGCGCGCCCGGGCCGCGTCGATGCGCTCGCGCAGGCCGCTGCGCGGCTGGAAGGAGGAGGCCAGGTTCGGTACCGGCCCCACTTCCACCGGCCACGCGGGCGCCGCCGCGTCCCCGTCCCCCGCGCCCGGCGCGTCCTCCTCCCGGCGGGCGCTCACGTCGTCCACCGTGCCGGTGGTGCCGGGGTGCCCGTGGCGGCTGATGAGATCGACGAACCCGGGAAGGCTCAGCGCCTCGTGCAGGGGCACGGCGTGCAAGCGCCGCCACTCCATGGCCCGGTCGTCCTCGACCGCCACTCCCACCAGCCGGCCCCGGCAGAACACCGCCGACCCGGAAGCGCCCGCCCACGGACGCGTCGCGTCGGACCCGGAGCCCGGCCACACGGGGCAGTCCAGCACCCAGCCGGAGGACGCCGTCGAGACCACGGGCAGCTCCCCCCGCAGGTACTCGGCCTGGGCCCCGCTCCCCCGTACCGAGGCGAAGGCGGGGAAGCCGCCGCCCTCGAAGGGCACCGGCACGACGCCGCGGGGCTGCCCCCAGCGCACGGGCCCCCCGGGAGTCTCCACCGGCTCGTCGAGCCACAGCAGCGCCACGTCCAGGGCGTCGTCGGCGGGGACCCCCTGCCGGGTGTCGGGCCAGCACACGCGCGCCCGTCTCTCGACGGGGGCCGGGCCGTAGCGGGGGTGCCCGACCCTGGCCGTCACCTTCGTCACCCACCGGCCCCCGTCGAGCACCACGTGCAGGGCGGTCAGGACGAGCTGCGGACCGACGAGGTAGCCCGAGCCCGACCCGCTCGGTCCGCCGGTGCGCACGAGGACCAGCCGTTCCGGGTCCACGTCACGACTCCCAGGGCCGCGGCTCCGGGGCCGGGGCCGGGGCCGAATCTGGGGCCGGGGCCGGGGCCCGCCCGGGCGCCGGGGCCGCGGGGGGCGGTCCCGGTGTCGCGTTGGGGGCGGCGTCCGCGCCGTCCAGACCGCCGTCGGGACGGCGGATCCGGACCCGCTCCCCGCCCCGCGCTTCGTCGCGCACCTGGAGCCGCAGGGTGACCACTTGCCGCCGCGTACTGCCCCGCCCCCCGCCGGCCTCCACCCCCACCTGGGCCCCCGGCAGGCCGACCTCGACCTTCACCCCGCCGTTCCCGTCGCGCCGGAACTCCACCTCCAGCGACAGTTCGACCTCTTCGACCTCGAACTTGAACTGTTCCAGGGCCCCTTCCTCCTGCGCCACGTACAACTCGCTCCGCAGTTCTGCCAGTGCCTCGGCCAGCGAGATCCCCACGGATCGCCCCCTCTCGTCCGGTGCGCCGGCTCGAGCGGGCGCCACCGTCCAGCTTGACCCAACCACCAGTCTCCGTGGGACAGTTCGGCGCATTCGGGCGGGCCGTCCGGGCAGGTGCGGCGGCCGGGGCTTCCGGTCGCGAGTATCCGACCGCGAGCCGGATGCGCCTGGCTCCGCCCGGCCGCCCCGCCCGGCCGCCTGGCCGCCCCGCTGCCCCGCTGCCCCGCCGCCCCGCCGCCGACCGTCCCTCACTCGCCGGCGGGGCAGGAGCGCGTACCGGACGGCAGCCGGCCGTCGATGAGGAAGTGGTCCACGTACCCGCGCACACAGGGCGAGGACGTGTAGCCGGTGTGGCCCTCGCCCTTGTAGTCCAGGACCACGGCGTTGCCGAGCCGCTGCGCCGTCTCCTCCGTCCACTCGTACGGCGTCGCCGGGTCGCCGCGGGTACCGACGAGCAGCATGCGCGGGATCCCGGCCGGGTGGTCGATCCTGCGGATGAAATCGGTGCCGGCCGGGCGCCCGTAGCAGGCCAGGACCGTCATCAGCTGGCGTGGCCCGAAGACCGGCGAGGCCGCCCGGAAGACCGGCGCGAGCGCCTCGATCTCCCGCGCGACGGCCGCCGGGGACGCCTTGTCGTCGCCGCGGTCGGGGTCATCGGCGCAATTCACGGCGACGAGCGCGGCGCGGGCGTTGTCTTCGGGCACCTCGGTGCCGGTGAGGTCCCGCCGCTCCTCGGGGGGCGGTTCGGCCGGGCCGCCGAGCCGCATCAGGCCCACCGGGTCGCGGTGTTCCTCGACGCGTGCGAGCGCGTCCGCGAGGGCGGGCCACATCTTCGGCGAGTACAGGGCCACGCCGATCGCCCCGACCACGTCCTGCCCGGTGAAACTCGTGCCGCCACCGCCACCGCCGGTCAGCGGCTCCGCGTCGAGGCGGGTGACCAGGTCCCGGACCTTCTCCTTGGCGGTACGGGTGTTCGTGCCGTAGACGCAGCCCGGCCGGTGCGCGCACCAGCCGAGGAAGTTGTCCAGGGCCCGCTGCTGGCCGGCCGCCGACACGAGCGCCTGCTCGGTGAGCGGCTCGCTGAGGGTGTCGACCCCGTCGAGGACCATCCGGCCGGTGTGCTGCGGGAAGAGGGCGGCGTAGACCGCGCCGAGGCGGGTCCCGTAGGAGAAGCCGAGGAAGTCGAGCTCGTCCTCGCCGAGGGCCTCGCGGACGAGGTCCATGTCGCGGGCCACGTTGACGGTACCGATGTACGGGAGCACCGGGCCGGAATCGCGCGCGCAGCGCGCGGCCGCGGCGCGGAGGGCGGCGAGCTGGCCGGCGGGGGTGTCGTCGGCGGGGCCGTTGCCGCCCGGGGGGTCCTCGCGGGCGGCGGGGTCCTCGCGGGCGGCGGGGTCCTCGCGGGCGGCGGGGTCCTCGCGGGCGGCGGTGGCGACCCCGGGGGCGGCGCCTCCCGACACGCCACCGCCGCCACCACCGCCACTACGACCGCCCCCACTACCGCCACCGCCGCAGGTCACGGGCTCGCTGAGGCCGACGCCGCGGGGGTCGAAGGCGACGAGGTCGTAGCGCTTGTTGAGCTCCGCGAAGGCGTTGGGGTCGGCGGCGAGGGTGGCGATCCCGGGGGCTCCGGGTCCCCCGAAGTTCAGCACGAGGGACCCGATCCGCCGGTCGGGAGGCCCCGTGGCGGGGAGGCGGGCCAGGGCGACCTCGATGGTGGCCCTGGCCGTCTTCGCCGCCTTGGCCGTCTTCGCCGGGGCAGCCGGGTCGAGCGGGACGCGGAGCGTTCCGCAGCGGAGGGCGTCGGGGGCGGGGACCGGCCGGTCGGGGCAGGCTCCCCAGCGGATGGCCGGGCCGGCGGGGGCGGGAGCGGGAGCGGGGATCGGCGCGGCGGCCAGCGTTCCGAGCAGCAGCAGGGCGGCGGCGGACCCGCCGACGGCTATCCGCGGACGCGCACCGCGGCGCGGCCGGGACCGGAGCCGTACGCGGCTGCGGGAACGGGAACGGCGCACTGCACCCTCCTCGGGCGACCCCCCGAACCGGTCAGCCCACCATAAACGCCTCCCGGCCCCGGCGCCCGGCAACGGTGCGGGGCCCGGCCGCAGCCGTGGTCGGGCCGGGTCACGGGCGGCGGTACAGCTGGTCGATCTCCTTCTCGTGGTCCCGCGCGATCGCGCCCCGGCGGAGTTTCAGCGACGCGGTCAGATGGCCGCGCGCCTCCGTGAACTCCCCCGTGAGCACCGCGAACCGCCGGATCGACTCGGCCCGCGACACCAGGCGGTTCGCGTCGTCCACCGCCCGCTGGAGGTCCGCCCGCAGTTCCTCGTCATGGACCAGTTCCCCGATCGGCACGCCCCCCTTCTTCCGCATCTGCCGCCAGTGCTGCAGCCCCTCCGGTTCCAGGGTGATCAGGGCGGTCACGTAGGGCCGGTTGTCCCCGACGACCATGCACTGGCCGACCAGCGGGTGGGCCCGCAGCCAGTCCTCCAGCGGCGCGGGGGCGACGTTCTTGCCCCCCGAGGTGATGATCATGTCCTTCTTCCGCCCGGTGATCGTCAGGTACCCGTCGTCGTCGAGTTCCCCGATGTCCCCGGTGGGCAGCCACTGGTCGGCGCCCACCGGCGGGCCGTTCCAGTACCCCGCGAACACGTGCGGCCCGCGCAACAGCACCTCCCCGTCGTCCGCGATCCGCACCGCCGTCCCCGGCAGCGGCCATCCCACCGTCCCCAGCCGGGGCCGCAGCGGCGGGGTGAGGGTCGCGGCGGCGGTCGTCTCCGTGAGCCCGTAGCCCTCGAAGACCTCGATGCCCGCGCCCGTGTAGAACGCGGCCAGGCGCCGCCCCAGCGGGGAGCCGCCGCTCAGGACGTAGCGCACGCGCCCGCCCAGCGCCGCCCGGATCCGCCGGTACACGAGCGGGTCGTAGACCGCCCGCGCCGCCCTCAGCCCGAGCCCCGGCCGCTTGCCCTCGGCGACCTCGCCGACGCGGCGCGCGATCCGCGCGGCCCGGTCGAAGGAGGACGCCCGGCCCATCTTCTCGGCGGTGGCCCGCGCGGTGTTGTAGACCTTCTCCAGGACGTACGGGATCGCCAGCAGGAACGTCGGCCGGAAGCCGGCCAGGTCCGCGAGGAGGTCCTCGCCGCGGATGCTGGGCGCGTGGCCGACCTTCACCCGCGCCCGCATGCAGCCGATGGCCACCATCCGCCCGAAGACGTGCGACAGCGGCAGGAAGAGCAGGGTCGAGGCCGGGTCCTTGCTGACCGACTTGAAGACGGGGTGCAGCAGCTCCACCGCGTTGTCGACCTCGGCGAAGAAGTTGCCGTGCGTCAGCACGCACCCCTTCGGCTGCCCGGTGGTGCCGGAGGTGTAGATGAGGGTCGCGACGGACTCCGGCGCGCACCCGGCCAGCCGGTCGCGCACGACCTCGTCGGGCACGTGCTCGCCGGCCTTGACCAGCCGGGCCACCGCGCCGGTGTCGAACTCCCACAGGTGCCGCAGCCACGGCAGGTTGGCCCGTTCCGCGCTGATGATCCGCGCCTGCGTGGTGTCCTCGACGGCGCAGGCCACGGCGCCGGAGTCGTGGAGGATCCAGCGCGCCTGGATCGCGGAGGAGGTCGGATAGACCGGTACGGTGACCAGCGCGGCCGCCCAGCCGGCGAAGTCCAGCAAGGTCCATTCGTAGGTGGTCCTCGCCATGATGGCCAGCCGGTCGCCGGGCCGCAGCCCCTCGGCGATCAACCCCTTGGCGACGGCGAGGACTTCGGCGGCGAACTCGGCCGCGCTCACGTCCCGCCAGGTCCCGTCGGGCTCCTTGCGGGCGAGGACCGCCTCGCCGGGCGCCTCCCGGGCGTTGGCGAAGGGGATGTCCCCGAGGGAACCGCTCACCGGCACCCGGGCCAGCGCGGGCACCCACACCTCGCGGACCCGCCCGTCGATCAGCGTTTTGCCGGGCTCGACGGGCTCGTTGACTCTGACCAGGCTCGATTCGGCTGCCACGGCTTGCTCTCCTCGGTCGGACGGAGCGTTACCGCCGGTAATCTACTGAGAGGTAACCACCCTGAACAGCCCCGCCCGCCCTTTTTCACGGACCCTCCACGCCGCCGCCCGCGCCCGGACACGGGGTGCGCGCAGGTGCGGCACGCGGAGCGCCGCCGAGCGGGTGATCAGGCGCGGAGCAGGTCCAGCGCCCGCTTCAGGTTGTGCTCGGCGATGCCCGCCATGGCCGTCCGGTCGGGGAAGTCCCCGTCGAGCAGGCGCAGCGGTCCCGCCGTCAGCGAGAGCCGCTGGGCGAGCGCGTAGAGCGCGAGCCGGTCCTCGTCCAGTCCGTCCACGCCCAGCGACCGGTGGGCGTCGGGCAGCCGGATCCGCAGGAACACGTGCTCCCACTCGACGTCGAAGTACATCGACCCCTCGATGTCGATCACCACGGGGCTCCCGTCCGCGGCCACCAGCACGTGATCGGGTCCCAGCTCGCCGTGCACGAGCGCGTACTCCGCGCGCGGCCGCACCGCCGCCGCCAGGCTCCGCAGCCGTTCCTCCAGCCGGTCGCGGGCGGCCGCGACCCGCGGATCGCGCGAGGCCGCCTCGGCGAGGTCCCGCAGCGCACGGCCGAGGACCACCTCCTCGCACGACGTACCGCGCGATGCTCCTCCGCCGTCGACCAGGGCCACCTTGCCGAAGGCCGGTGCCCGGTGGCCCCGCATCGCCTCCAGCGACTGTGCGAATCGGGCCATGACAGGAGCAGCCGCGCGCCGGTCGCGCGCGAGCAGTTCCTCCAGGTTCTCCCCCGGGACGTCCTCGACGATCGCGAGGTCCGCCGGGCCGCGGGCGCCGTCGCCGTGGGCGTCGTAGCCGTGGCCGTAGCCGTCGACGAGGCGGATCGCCGGGACGCGGACGCCGAGCGCGTCCAGCCGGGCATGCGCCGCCAGGAACAGGCCGAGCCCGAGGCCGGGCGAGAACGGGTCGGTGAGATCGTCATCGCCCTCGGCCGCCGGCCAGTAGTTCTCGGCGTCGTCCCACAGGTAGGCGATCGCCGTCGTCGCGTCGTCCATCACCAGGCGGTACACGCCCTTCTTGCTGCCGCCCGCGACCCGCTCGACCGCCTCCAGCCGTCGGCCACCGCCCAGCGCGGCCCGCGCCGCACCCGCCAACCGCTCCCGCGTCCCTGCTCTCGGTGCCACGTTCCGAACCGCCTCTCCCTCACGACAACGTGCGCACCCTAGGGGAGCATCGGCGGGACGGCGACGCGTTTGAGGCCGACGGCTCCACGGCCGAGCCGCTGCCGCCCCGCCACGCCGAGCCGCTGCCGCCCCGCCACGCTGAGGGGCTGCCGCCCCGCCACGCTGAGGGGCGCGGCGGCCGCCTCGCCCGCGGCCCGCGTTCGGCCGTCGGGGCGGTCCGGGTCCACGTCCGGGCGCGGGGCTGTGGGGCGGAGGCCCTGGGCGGGAAGCAGGCGGAGCACCGGGCAAGGCAGGCGGGCGGGCACATCCGGACCGGCGCTCCTTCGAGCGCCCAGAGCCACCAGGCTCCGGCGTGCGGGGCGTTGGCACGCGCGGACTCGGGGGCCCACCACCGGCTCCTTCCCTACGCCGGCCCCCCTCGGGCCGGCCGTCGCCGCCCTTCGTCGGTGACGGGTCGGGCTCCGGCCCGGGCTCGGACTCGGGCCCGGGCCCGGGCTCGGACTCGGACTCGGGCTCGGACTCAGGCAGCCGTGGCCGACTCGGGCGGGCAGTCGCGACAGCGGCCCGGGTGCGGGGAGCGGAAGGCGCGCTCGCAGCCGTCGCAGGTCTGGAACGGGTCCGGCCGCCCGCCCCGCCTGGCGACCGGGGCCGGGGGCAGTTGCGGGGGGAGGAGCGTCGTGAGGCGGTACGCGAGCAGGGAGGCGGGGTTGCGCATCGGCTCGGGCAGGTTCCCGGCCAGGATCAGCCCGACGGATTCGGGGTCGGCCCCGCGGTCCAACCAGGTCGAGACCTCGGGCGCGAGCCGCCGCACGTCGCGCTCGGCCAGCAGCAACCGGGGGTCGTACCGCCGCAGCCCGGCGAGCAGATCGGCCGCACCGGGGTGCAGTGGCGCCTGCGGCTGAGGCTGCGGTTCCGACCGGGGCCCGGGCTGGGTCCGGGGCTGAGGGTGCGGCTGGGGCCGGGACTCGGGCTCGGCCTGCGGCTGCGGCTGCGACCAGGGCTGGGCCTCGGGCTCGAGCTGCGACCAGGGCCCGGGCTCGGGCTGCGGCTGCGACCGCGACTGCGACCAGGGCTGGGCCTCGGGCTTCGACCAGGGCCCGGCCTCGAGCTCAGGCTGCGGCTGCGGCTGCGGCTGCGGCTGCGGCTGCGGCTGCGGCTGCGGCTGCGGCTGCGACCGAGGCTCCGACCAAGGCTGAGCCTCGGGCTCAGGCTCGGGCTGCGGCTCCGACCAGGGCTGAGCCTCAGGCTGCGACCAGGGCACGGGCTCGGGCTCGGGCTGCGACTGCGACTGCGACCAGGGCTGGGCCTCGGGCTCGGGCTCGGGCTGCGACCAGGGCACGGGCTCGGGCTCGGGCTGCGACTGCGACTGCGACCAGGGCTGCGGCTGGGACCAGGGCTGGGCCTCGGGCCCGGGCCCGGGCCCGGCCGCAGCCGTCTGCCGCAGATCAGGACTCACGGCCGGGGCCGGGGCCGGGGTCAGGACTGGGGTCAGGGCCGGGACCGGGACCGGGGTCACGGCCGACGGAGGCTCCGGGGCCGGGGCCGGGGTCACGGCCGTCGGCAGCGACGGGGCCGGTACGGACTCCAGGTCCATCGGGGGCGCGGGCGGAGGCGGTGAGGCAGGCGGGTTCGCAGGCGGCGGAGGCGCGGCGGGCCGGGCCGGAGGCGGCGACCCGAGCCGAGTCGGCGGAGCCGACAGCGGTGACGACGGGGGACCTCCACGGGCGTCGGGGCCGTCGGGGCCACCACGGGCGCCGGGGCCGTCAGAGCTGCCGGGACCACCGGAACCACTGGGGCCACCAGAGGTGTCCGGTCCGCCGAGGCCACTTGGGCCGCCAGGGGCGCCGGGACCACCGGGGCCGCCCGGACCGTCGGGGCCGCCCAGGCCGCCGGGGCCGTCGGGACCGCCCAGGCCGTCGGGACCTCGACGGGCACCCGGCCCGCCAGGGCCACCCGGCCCACCCGGCCCACCCGGCCCGCCAGGGCCGCCGGCGTCCGGCTTGTTGTACGAGTACGTCCGGGTCACCACCTGCCCGGTGTCCAGCCGCTCGCGCCGCCGCTCCAGGTACCCGTGCCGCTCCAGCTCCCGCAGGGCGGAAGCGAGCCGCCTCTCCCCCTCCGGGAACCGCTCGGCCAGCGCCTTGATGCCGACGGGCGCACCGTCGGGCAGCGACTGGATGTGCGCCGCGACCCCGATGGCCGTCGCCGACAGCTCGCGGTGCTGGAGGAGGTGGTTGCCGACCACGGTGAAGTGACGCGTGTGCCACGTGTTGACGTGGATGACACCGGATCGGGGGGTCCCGGCGCCAACTCGGGACGAGGCGGGCGAGGGCGCGCTAGGCTGCTCAAGAGCCATAGGGAAGCGGCTACTTCCTAATTGGTCAGGCCCTCGACCGGGATTGCACTCCCGCCGGGGGCCGTCTCATGTTCTGAGGTTGTCGGGGCGAGCATATGCCCGTCAACCGGTGCGAAATCCAGCCCAGTTGGCACAGTTCACCCGACCGAGCTACGCGGGTCGGCGGGCAGCCCGTGGGGGGCCGGTGGGGTGGGGTTGGGTTGGTTCTTTCTCCCGTTTCTTTGGCTCTTTTTACGTCGGGGCACCCCGGAGCGCGGCTCCCCGCGACCCGGCGGTGAGCTGGACCTCCGCCCGTATCGCCTTCCACGGAACCGGTCCTCCCCCTACACCCCTCCACCCCGGCGGGCCGCCGGGCCGCCGGGCCGCCGGGCCGCCGGGCCGCCGGGCCGCCGGGCCGCCGGCGCTTCGACCAGCACGCGCCCCCGCCCCGCGTCGCGGATCCGCGGGATCCGGTGACCCTGGACCCCGGGCCTCACATCCCGCGTTCCGCGCCCCGCCCCCGCCCCCGCAGCGGGAGCAGGGGGCCGGGATCTTCGATCAGGTCGGCAGGTGGTGGACGCAGGTGTGGTAGAGGTACGGGTCCAGGTCGTGGTCCTGCTGGGCGATCTTCAACATGGCGTAGCCGGTGGTCTTGCCGACGATGCCGTCGACCACCAACGGGTAGTTGTACGGGGCCTGGTGGACATGACCCTGGAACCGCTTGATCGCGGCCTGCGTATCCGGTCCGTACTTGCCGTCCTCCCGGATCGCGCCCCAGTACCCGCCGTAGCGGTTGGCGAAGACCTGCGCGCACCAGACGCCCGGCCCGGAGGTCGTGTACCCGTAGCCGATGTACGGGGCGCCCGAGGCGGCCTGGGCGGTTCCGGAGAAGGTGGCCACGAGGGTCACGGCGGCGCCGATTCCGGCCAGCGCCCGCCGCGTATTGCGAAGTTTCATTCTCGATATCCCCGCACTTGCATGACCATGACCATGACCATCGAATTCTAGCCAGATGGCGGGGCCCAACTCGGCCGGTCCGTAACGCCGTTCGGCCCCGTACGCACGGCCCGGCGCGAGGAGGGGAGACGGCACGGCCGTACGGACGCACCCCGTCGGGCGACGGCCTTCAGCGACGACGTCCGGGGGGCGAGCCGATCGAGCCGATCGATCCGGCCGAGCCGATCGGGCGGACCGTGGCGGTGCCCGGCGGCATGACGATGCCCAGGAGCACGCCACCGGCCACCCAGCAGCCGATGCCGATGCCCAGCGCGACCGGCACGGATGCCCGCGTCCCGGCGAGCAGCAGCCAGGACGCGACGACGCCGCTGATCATCGCCACGTCGTTGGCGACGAAGGCGGCCTCCTTGGCGCGGGACACCGAGGAGATCAGCCGGTGCAGGACGATCACGGCGGTCATCAGGAGCGGAGGTGCGGCGAGACCGGTCAGCACCGCCTTCCACCACGGGACATGGGGAGCCAGCCCCAGGGCGGCCAGCATCGCCACGGAAGCCACCACCGCGAGCAGCACCGCGAACGGTGAGAGCCGGTCCCCGTCGTACATGAGGGCGAGGCTGAAGCAGAGCGCGCCCCCGATGACCACGCCCACCACGGCGGCCCAGACCCAGGGCAGCGCGCCGAAGGCGGCCAACTGGCCGGCGACCGAACCCGCGGACACCACGAAGGCCAGCCAGCCCGCCTTCGGTGACACGCTGTGCTCCCGCGGTGCCGGCTGGAGCCTCGCCCGGTTCCGCGGGGACCAGTCCGCCGGTGCCGCCGACGCCGGCGGGGAGAGGGGCACGGCCTGCTCCCGCGGAAGCGGAACCGGGGCCCGAGCAGGGGCCGGGGCCGAGGCCGGGGCCGCAGCCGCAGCCGGGGCCGGGGCCGGAGCAGGGGCCGGGGCCGCAGCCGCAGCCGGGGCCGGATCCTGCGGTGCCGGTGCCGGTGCCGGTGCCGGGGCCTGCGGAACGGGGGCCTGCGGAGCCGGGCCGGACGGGGCCCGCAGCGTCCGCCGGAGGGCGTCACCGGCCGCCGGGCCCACCCTCGGCGCGGGCCCCCGCGCAGCCTCCGCGGCGGGACCCCGCGCAGCCTCCGGCCGGACCTCGTCCCGCAGCCGCGCGGCGGTACCGGCCGCGTCGTCCGGCCGGTCCGCCGGGTCCTTGCTCAGCAGGCTCAGGATCACCGCATCGAGCCCGGCCGGTACGTCGGGGCGCTGGTGCCGTACCGGAACCGGCGCCTGGTACGCGTGCTGGGCGAGGATCTCCCAGCCGGTGCCGGTGAACGGCGGGCTGCCGGTGAGCAGTTGGTAGAGCACGCACCCCAGCCCGTACAGGTCGCTGCGGGCGTCGGTCTCCTCCCCGCGCGCCTGCTCGGGCGACATGTACGCGGGAGTGCCCGTCACGGAGCCCGTGGTGGTCAGACCCTGGACCCCGCTCTGCCGGGCGATCCCGAAGTCGCAGATCTTGATCCGGCCCGTCGCGGTCAGCAGGATGTTGGCGGGCTTGATGTCGCGGTGCACGATCCCGGCGTCGTGGGCCGCCTGTAATCCGCGGCAGACCTGTACGCCCCACTCCACCACGTCCTCGACCGTGGCCCGGCCCCCCTGCTCCCCCAGCGGCCGCCCGTCGACGAGTTCCATCACCAGGTAGACGACGGTCCGGTGTTCGATGACGGTCTCGCCGATGTCGAGGACGGCCACCACGTGCGGGTCCCAGAGAGCCGCGGCGGCCCGCGCCTCCGCGCGCAGCCGCCGCGCGAGCTTGTCGTCCGTGGGACGGGAGATGACCTTCACCGCCACGTCCCGCTCCAGGCTCAGGTCGCGGCCCCGCCACACCTCGCCCATTCCGCCGGCCCCGATGAGCCCGGACAGCTCGTACCGGCCGGCCAGCGTCGTGCCGTCCACTCGCGTACCCCCACTCGGCTGTTCCGCCGCGCCCTCCGGTCCGCCCCGGTCGACCCGATGCGAGGCGGGGCGGTACGAGGCGGGCCGATGCGCTGCGAAGCACTGTAGGGCCCGACAACGGACCGGCGGCCGCCCTCTCCGAAAAGGACCCCCGGCGGGCCGCCCCGGCTCCGGCCCCCGTCGCGGGGGAGCGCCGCCCGCCCCGACGGAGGACCCCACCGGGACCTCCCCGGGGCCGGCACTAGGGTGACCGGTTCGCCGGAAACCGAAAACAGGGCAAGCAAAGGAAGCAGTGCGATGACGTACCGCCGCGAGAACATCGACCTGCCCGAGGACCGGGGATGTCTGCGGTGGGTGCTGGGGGTTCCGCTCGGGGCCCTCCACCTGCTGAACCTCGCCGCCGTGTCCGGGGCGCTGTTCGCCGGGCCCCGGGGCGAGTGGGACGACGCCGGCTACGCGGGCGTCGGCGCGATGTGCTTCGCCTCCGTGTGCCTGAGCGTGCTGGGCCTGCTCATCACCCTCCTCCCGAGCGTGCGCCGGGCCATGGGCGCCTGGTGGTTCGCTCCCCCGCTCGTCCTCGGGCTGATCGCGTTCGTCCGCGCGGAGACCTTGGGGTGAACGACGCCACAGCCCCCGCCCGGACGGGGGCGGGGGCTGTGGCGCGTGTGCCGCGGACCACGGCTCACGCGGAGACGAGTACCTTCGCCTCGTCGTCGGCGGCGGTCCGCTCCGCCGGGGCCGGCTCGTCCAGCGGGGAGGAGGAGGCGGTCGCGTAGGCCACCTTGTCCAGGATTCCCTCGCGGGCGGCGACGACGACCGGAACCAGCGCCTGGCCGGCCACGTTGGTGGCGGTGCGCATCATGTCCAGGATCGGGTCGATCGCCATCAGCAGGCCCACGCCCTCCAGCGGGAGGCCCAGCGTGGACAGGGTCAGGGTCAGCATGACCGTCGCGCCGGTCAGACCGGCCGTCGCGGCCGAGCCGACGACCGAGACGAAGGCGATCAGCAGGTAGTCGGTGATGCCGAGCTGCACGTCGAAGATCTGCGCGATGAAGATCGCGGCGAGCGCCGGGTAGATCGCGGCGCAGCCGTCCATCTTGGTCGTCGCGCCGAACGGGACGGCGAAGGAGGCGTACTCCTTCGGGACGCCGAGGCGCTCGGTGACCTTCTGGGTGAGCGGCATGGTGCCGACGGAGGAGCGGGAGACGAAGGCCAGCTGGATGGCGGGCCAGGCGCCCTTGAAGAACTGCAGCGGGTTGACCTTGGCGACCGTCCACAGCAGCAGCGGGTAGACGCCGAACATCACGAGCGCGGAGCCGACGTACACGTCCACCGTGAAGGTCGCGTACTTGCCGAGCAGGTCCCAGCCGTACGTGGCGATCGCGGTGCCGATGAGGCCGACGGTGCCGAGCGGGGCGAGGCGGATGACCCACCACAGGGCCTTCTGGAGCAGCTCCAGCACGGACTCGGCGAGGTTCAGGACGGGCTGCGCCTTGCTGCCGAGCTGGAGGGCCGCGATGCCGGCGACGGCGGCGAGGAAGACGATCTGAAGGACGTTCAGCTCGGTGAACGGCGTGATGATGTCCTTCGGCACGATGCCGGTCAGGAAGTCCAGCCAGGACCCGTGGCGCTTCGGCAGCTTGCCGTCCTGCGGGGTGAGGCCGGTGCCGGAGCCCGGGTTGGTGAGCAGGCCGATGCCGAGGCCGATGGAGACCGCGATCAGCGACGTGATCATGAACCAGAGCAGCGTGCGGGAGGCGAGCCTCGCGGCGTTGTTCACCTTCCGCAGGTTGGTGATCGACACCAGGATCGCGAAGAAGACGAGCGGGGCGACGGCCAGCTTCAGCAGCTGGACGAAGATGTCGCCGATCTGCTCGAGGGTGGTGCCGAGCCAGCTGATGTCCTGGCTGCGGGAGACCCAGCCGAGCAGGACACCGAGCACGAGGCCGGTGACGATCTGGGCCCAGAAGGGGAACCTGAGCGAGGACTTCTTGGCGGGGGCCGGAGCCGCCGGGGTGGTGGCGGCAGGGCTCTGCGGGGACGCGGACACGGACACTCTCCGGGTGGTTCTGCGGATCTGCGGTGGGGTGGTGGTGCGGTGCGGCAGCACCCGGAAGGAACGAAGGGCCGGGCGGGCGGGACCGCTGCTGTGCCAGGGACTGGTCGCGGGACTCAGCGACAACAGCAACAGGCCGCGGACACGCGGCGGCAGAGGTCGACGTGCAGGCGCGCCACGAGCGGAACGCTCGTGGTCATCGGGTGCGCAGCTGCGGTCAACATGTTGAACACGCTAACACTTCTTCTTTGGGAATCTCAAAGTCATTCTTTGACCACATAGTCCGTCGGACCTCGGCACGCGGCCCGGAAACGCGAAAACCCCAGCGTGCCGGGCGGTGAACCCGTAGCTGGGGCGGTGCGGTGTGAGGAAGCTAACCGGACTCCGGTCAGGCCGTGCGGGCGGCGTCGTCGGCCGCGTCCTCCTGCTTGCGGTCCGCGGCGAGCTTCTCCTTCGCCCCCGCGACGCGCCCGCTGATGGCCACGGACATCTCGTCACGCTGCTTGCGCAGCAGCACGAAGGAGAGCGGGGCGGACAGCACGAGGGCGAGCAGCACGACCCAGGCGGGGTTGGCGTCCCCGAGACCGGCGGGCACCCAGCCCAGCCGGACCAGACCCGCGACGAGGACGAGGCACCCGACGAAGATCCCCAGACGCATCGCGGTGTAGCGGATCGTCGCGCTCGGCTTGAGGGACACGGTGACCCCTGCTCTCTCTGTCGTCTCTGTCGGTTCGTGCCCGTCCAGTGAAGCACGCCGGGCCTACGGACACGGGCGCCGGGGGTCGTCCGCGGGGACGAGGCGCAGGGAGGCGAGCGGAACCTTGAGCGCTTCCTTCGCCCCGGCGTCCCACAGCACGGCCGTCCCGCCCGAGTCGCCCATCAGCAGGTACGCCGTGGCCGGGTCGAGCGATCCGCCCTCGACCGGCACCTTGTTCAGGTCGCCGACCGGCTGGACGCACATCCACTCCGGTGTGATGCCGTAGTAGGAGGGCGGAGTGCGGCCCGCCGCGGCATCGGCCACCGCCCGGGAGCCGGACGCGGCCGCGGGCTCCATGGTCAGCGCCCAGGAGCCCTGCAGGACGCAGTACAGCGAGAGGACCGCCGCCGTGGCGTAGCCCATCCAGCGGTCCCTGACCATGAGGTGCAGGTGCTTGGCGTACCCCAGCAGAGCGGGGGTCAGCAGCCACAGCGACAGGGCGAGCGCCACCCTCAGCGCCCCGATGAGCCGCCAGACGGCGGGCACGTCCACGTCTTCGAGGTCGAGTTCGAAGGCGTCCAGGTACGCGGCGGGCAGGGTGAGGCCGAGACCCGGCAGCAGCACCACGACGAGCGGCAGCAGACCGGGCAGCAGCCACGGCATCGTCCGCCGCCAGCTCGACTGCCGGACGAGGAACCAGATGCCCGTCGCCACCAGGTAGCCGAACCCCAGGCCCACGACGACGAACAGGAAGCCGGTCCCGGCGTCCGGCGCCTTGACGACGCCGTTGGCGCCGACGGCGGCCACTCCCCCGACCAGCACCACGGCCGCGGCGGTGGCGCCCGGGCCGGAGAGCGCGGGCGCGGCGCGCCGCAGGATCACCGCGGCGGCGACGACGGCCGGCACGAGGACGACGGGCAGCACGGGCCACCAGGCCGCGACGCCCCGGTCCCAGAGCGCCCCGATCCACGCCCCGCACACGAGCGCCAGCAGCGCGGGAAAGCGCACCATGCCGAACTGCCGCGTGGGGCCGCGCCGCCGTGGCGGCGGGTGGGCGGCCGGCCTCGTTCCCATCGACCGCCGGACCCGCACACCGGCCGGGGCCGACGGCACCCCGGGCAGGGGCCGCGCGGCCAGGGCCCGCGCCTCGGCCGCGCCGGCCGCCCGCACCTGGCGGCCGGTGTCGGACCGGCCGAACGTCACGGTCCACCAGTCGACGGCCCGCTCGCGAACGCGTTCGCGCAGCGGGAGCGGAGTGGTGCACGGGCCCAGCCGCGGCTGCCGGTAGACGTACCAGACGGGCAGGTCCAGCGGATCGCGGTCCACGAGCTGGACGGCTTCGACGGAGAGGTCGAGGACGATGCGGTCGGCGAGGTCCTCCAGCCGTTCGCGGGCGCCCGTGGCCGCCCGGTACGAGGAGCCCCGGAAGCGGAGTTCGACCATGTAGGAGCAGTCGCCCTCGGTGCTCGGCGTGAGCGCCGGGCCGTCCTTCTCCAGAACCTCCCACCCCTGCGCCGCGACCCCCTCCTCGAAGAGCCGGCGATCGGCCTCCGTCCCCCTCAACGAGACCAGGGCCACGGCCCTGTGGTCCCACTCCGCCGCCTTCGCCACCGCGTCCCCCTCGTCCACCCGGGCGGGCCCTTCCCCGGCCCGCTCCCCCACGTGATCGCACGCTAGTGCAACGGCCGGAGCAGGGCGGCGGGCGGAGCCGGCCGCCGCGTGGCCGCCGCCCGCCCACCAGCCGCCCCCGCCCGCGCCCGCCCCCACCCGCGCAGACGAGAGGGCCCCCGGGGGCGCCCGGGGGGGGGGGGGGGCGCCAGCGCGGACCAGACGCCGGGCGCGCGGGACGACCACCGCGCCCCGGACGGGGCGCGCACCCGCC
>NZ_JBSGWY010000027.1:41769-72490 GCF_053609145.1 Streptomyces sp. NPDC054961
CCCCGCCCCGCCGCGCGGGCCCCGGCCCCCCTGGGGGGGGAGCCGGGGCCCTCTCGTGCGTCCGATGCGGGTCCGGGTCAGACGCGCATCGCCTGCGGCGTCTCGCGCAGCCCCGCGTCCGGGCCGGGGTACTCGCGGATGATCTCGTAGCGCGTGTTGCGCTCGACCGGGCGGAAGCCCGCGTCGCGGATCAGCTCCAGCAGGTCCTCGCGGCCCAGCTTGTTCGGGGTGCCGTAGTTGTCGGCGTCGTGCGTGATCTTGTACTCGACGACCGACCCGTCCATGTCGTCCGCGCCGTGCTGCAGCGCGAGCTGGGCGGTCTGCACGCCGTGCATCACCCAGAAGACCTTGACGTGCGGCACGTTGTCGAAGAGCAGACGGGAGACCGCGAAGGTCTTGAGGGCCTCCGCGCCAGTCGCCATCGTGGTGCGCGCCTGGAGCTTGTTGCGCACCTTGCCGTCCTGCATGTCCACGAAGTCGTGCTGGTAGCGCAGCGGGATGAAGACCTGGAAACCGCCGGTCTCGTCCTGGAGCTCGCGCAGCCGCAGCACGTGGTCGACGCGGTGGCGCGGCTCCTCGATGTGCCCGTAGAGCATGGTCGCGGGCGTCTTGAGGCCCTTCGCGTGCGCGAGGCGGTGGATGCGCGACCAGTCTTCCCAGTGGGTGCGGTGGTCCACGATGTGCTGGCGGACCTCCCAGTCGAAGATCTCCGCGCCGCCGCCGGTGAGCGACTCCAGGCCGGCCTCGATCAGCTCGTCCAGGATGTCGGAGGCCGACATCCCGGAGATCGTCTCGAAGTGGTGGATCTCGGTCGCCGTGAACGCCTTCAGCGAGACGTTCGGCAGCGCCTCCTTCAACGCGGAGAGCGAGCGCGGGTAGTACCGCCACGGCAGCGTCGGGTGCAGGCCGTTGACGATGTGCAGCTCGGTGAGGTTCTCGTTCTCCATGGCCTTGGCCAGGCGCACGGCCTCCTCGATGCGCATCGTGTACGCGTCCTTCTCGCCCGGCTTGCGCTGGAACGAGCAGTAGGCGCACGACGCGGTGCACACGTTCGTCATGTTGAGGTGACGGTTGACGTTGAAGTGGACGACGTCGCCGTTCTTGCGCGTCCGCACCTCGTGGGCGAGGCCGCCGAGCCAGGCCAGGTCGTCCGACTCGTAGAGGGCGACGCCGTCCTCACGGGTCAGCCGCTCGCCGGAGCGAACCTTGTCCTCCAGCTCACGCTTGAGCCCAACGTCCATGCCGGTCCTCTCCTCTGTCCTCTGTCTCCACGCACCCTGCGGCACCTGCGGCGACACCATGAGGTGCGCGCGCCCCGCAACCGCCCCCCAACCGTACTCTCAGCCCTCCTCGGGCAGACCCCCGACCCGGTTCTCCCACTTGGTGGAGAGCACGATCGTGGTACGGGTCCGCGAGACGCCCTTGGTGCCGGAGAGCTTGCGGATGATCTTCTCCAGCCCGTCCACGTCGTTGGCGCGCACCTTCAGCATGAAGGAGTCGTCGCCGGCGATGAACCAGCAGTCCTCGATCTCCGTCAGGTCGCGCACGCGCCGGGCCACGTCCTCGTGGTCCGCGGCGTCGGAGAGGGAGATGCCGATCAGTGCCGTGACACCGAGGCCGAGTGAGGCCGCGTCCACGGTCGCGCGGTAGCCCGTGATGACTCCGGCGGTCTCCAGCCGGTTGATCCGGTCGGTGACGCTGGGGCCGGAGAGGCCCACGAGCCGGCCCAGCTCCGCGTACGAGGCACGTCCGTTCTCACGAAGTGCCTGGATGAGCTGCCTATCCACGCTGTCCATATGCCTGGAGCCTTCCATTATTCGGCGATCCCACGAGTTTACGTATAGAATCAAAGGCACACAGGGTCGACACCCTGTGAATCTCTCAACAGATCAAAGATGATCTGACAATCTTCAGGAGTGGTTCACCGTGTACACGATCGAGATGGCCTACGCGCACATGCGACAGCTCCAGGAGCTGGCCAACCGATCCCGCACCGACCAGCCCGCCGCCGCCCACCGCGTCGACAAGACCCGCAAGCCGGGGCGCGCCAAGAAGGGCTGAACGCCCTCGCTGAAGGGTTAGACACCCTCAGTGCCCCCGCTCGCCCCCCGGGGAGTGCGGGAGCCTCCGAGCTCCCCCTCCCACCGGCGGTACAGCACGTGCGGCACCCCTGCCGCGTCGAGCACCCGCCCCGCGACGAAATCCACCAGATCCTGGATGTGCGTCGCACCCGCGTAGAACGCCGGAGAGGCGGGCAGCACCACGGCGCCCGCCTCGTCCAGCGCCACCAGATGCTTCAGCGTCTGCCCGCTCAGCGGGGTCTCCCGTACCGCGACCACCAGCCGGCGCCGTTCCTTGAGCGTCACGCTCGCCACCCGCTGGAGCAGGTCCTTCGACAGCCCGAGCGCCACGCCGGCCACGCAGGCCGTGGACGCGGGCACGATCAGCATCCCCTTGACGGGGTACGAGCCGCTGCTCGGCCCGGCCGCCAGATCGCCGGCGCCCCAGTAGCGGACGTCGTCCAGTTCCGGCCGCGCGAAGGTCGCGGGCTTCCCGTCCGCCCCGCGCTCCAGCCACTCGGCCAGGTCGTCCCGCCAGTGCGCGTCGCGGAAGGCGATCCCCGTCTCGTCCAGCAGCGTCAGCCGCGACGCGCGGCTCACCACCAGGTCCACGCTCTCGCCCGCCGCCAGCAGCCCACGGATCACCGCCGCCGCGTACGGCGTCCCGGACGCCCCGGAAACCCCGACCACCCACGGGGTGCGCTTGCCCTCAGTCATACCTCCGAGACTATCCGGCCACCGCCGATGGGCACTGGCTAAGGTGTCCCCACGTTCAAGGGGTGGACACGCGGGCACGGGCACGCGGGCACGCGGACGCGGGCACGGCTCGCGGGAGCGGTACGCGGCGGCACTGTGCGGCGGCGGGCGGAAGCGGGAGGCGGGGGCCATGGGCGGCATCCGAAGAGGAAGCGGCAGCGGCGGGAACGGCACGCGCGAGGGCGAGTGGACCCAGAGGGACCGGGCCGGGGCCGCCGCGAAGCTGATGCTGGGCTGGGTGGCCCTGCTGTGGGTGATCGAGGCCGTCGACCACGCCACGGGCCACGCCCTGGACGCGTACGGGATCGCCGCCCGCGAGCCGGACGGCCTGACCGGAATACCCCTGGCGCCGTTCCTGCACTTCGGCTTCGACCACGTGGCGTCCAACAGCGTCCCGCTGCTCGTCCTCGGCTTCGTCACCGCGCTCAGCGGGATCCGCCGCTTCCTCGCCGTCGCCGCCGCCATCACCCTCGCCGACGGGTTCGCGGTCTGGCTGATCTCCCCGTCCCACAGCATCACGGCGGGCGCCTCGGGCCTGATCTTCGGCCTCTTCGGCTATCTGCTGGTACGGGGCTTCGTCGAGCGCAGTCCGCTGGGCGTCGTCGTCGCCGTGGTCATCGCGGCGTTCTGGGGCACGACCTTCCTGGCCGGGGCCCTGCCGACGGACTCGATGGTGAGCTGGCAGGCCCACCTCTTCGGCCTCCTGGCGGGCGCGGGCGTGGCCCTGCTGGCCCGGCCGCGCCGGGCGGTGGAGCACTAAGGAGCGCTACGGGGCGCTGCCCGGGTCCACCGGGAGCGCGGCCGTGTCCATCAGGAGCTTGCCGATGCCGCTCTCGACGATGACCGTCTCCCCGTACGGGATGACGTCGCGGCCCCGGTAACCGTCGGGCCCGGGGTTCCACAGGGTCGTGCAGTGCGCCTTGTAGGGGTCGAAGATCAAGTAGTGGGGGATGCCACGGCGGGCGTAGGCCCGGTCCTTGACCTCGTAGTCATGGCGCACGCTGCTCGGCGACACGACCTCGACGGCGAGCTCTACGAGGTCGGGCGGGTAGGAACTGAGGTTCCTGTCCGCCTCCGCCGCGGGAATGACCGCGAGGTCCGGGCAGAACTCGTTGTCGCCGTCGAACGGGACCGCGACATCGCTGATGAAGCCCCATTCCGCCGGGATCTGGGCCTCGAGTGTGTTCCACAGCAGCCGGATGGTCCTGGCGTGGTGCGGCTTGAGCGGACTCATCACGATGTTGCCCTCGACGATCTCCGTCCGGTACCCGGGGAACATGTCCTCGAACCGGCTGAGCTGTGAGTGCAGGCGGTCGCTCTCCGAGACGGTCACGTCGGCCTCCCTGTCCATGCACTCGATGGTATGCCGCAGGCCAGCCACCGAGTCAGACCTCGGACCGCCGGATCGGGCGGGGCACACACGATCGGGTTACAGGGACAGTCCCCGGACCACCAGGTCGAGCAGGGCGCAGACGAACAGCGCCATGCCGATGAAACCGTTCACCGTGAAGAAGGCGCGGTTCAGGCGGGACAGGTCGTGCGGCGTGACGATGGTGTGCTCGTAGACGAAGGCCGCCACGACGACCAGCAGGCCGAACCAGAACAGCGGGCCGACGTCCGTCGCGACGGCGTACCAGGCCAGCAGGGCCGTGGTCACGACGTGCGCGCCGCGGGCGCCCCACAGGGCGGCCGGGATGCCGAAGCGGGCGGGGACGGACCGGACGCCCTCCGCGCGGTCGGCGGCCACGTCCTGGCAGGCGAAGATCAGGTCGAAGCCGCCGATCCACACGCCCACCGCGAGCCCGAGGATGACCGCGTCCCACGACCACGTGCCGGTGATCGCGATCCAGGCCCCGACCGGCCCCATGGCCTGGGCGAGGCCCAGGATGGCGTGCGGGAAGTCCGTGAACCGCTTCCCGTACGGGTACACCACCATCGGTACGACGGCGACGGGCGCCAGCACCAGGCAGAGCGGGTTGAGCAGCGCCGCCGCCCCGAGGAAGACGACCAGCGCGATCCCGGCCCCGGTCCAGGCGGAACGCACCGACACCGCCCCGGTGACCAGCTCCCGCCCGGCGGTACGGGGGTTACGCGCGTCGATCTCCCGGTCGATGATCCGGTTGGCGGCCATCGCGAAGGTCCGCAGCCCGACCATGCAGACGGTGACGAGCAGCAGCTCGCTCCAGTGCATCACGCCGTCGAGCGTGAACATGGCGGTGAGCGCGGCGATGTAGGCGAAGGGCAGCGCGAAGACCGAGTGCTCGATCATCACGAGCCGCAGGAAGGCCTTCACCTTGCCGGTCGCCTGCGGCGCGGGCCCTGACCCGAGGACGCCCTCGGCGGCGGATGTCATACGAGTTCCCTCCGGAACGCTTCGAGGCCGGCCAGGAGCTCCGCCGCCGGGAGCGCGCCGAGCTCCAGGGTCCGGGGGGCGGCGGCGTCGTCGTGGCCCTCCGGCGGGGTGACGCGGGCGGTGACCAGCCAGGCGTCGCCCGACGGACGGGCGTCGAGGCGCAGGAAGTTCCCGGCTTCGGCGGTGAACGGCTCGGCGGTGGCGAGGGCGCGCTGGAGCTGCTCCGCGAAGTCGTCCGCCTCGATGTCCCGCGCGCCGGGCAGCTCGAAGCCGTCGCCCTCGCCGTCCTCGTCGAGCATCAGGGCCCAGACGTTGCCGGGGCCCGCGAACTCCTCCGGGGAGACGCCCGCCTGCTCGGCGGCCTCCCGGACGCCCGGGTCTGCCGGGTCGAGTTCCGGCCGCACCAGGGCCACGTACGTCGTGTCGGTTCCGATGAAGAGGGCGGGGCCGCCCGGCCCGGTCTCGCTCACAGTCCGTATTCCTTCCAGCGCCGGTCCACCAGCGCGGCCGTCGCCGGGTCGGACTCGACCATGTCGGGCCAGCCGCCGTCGCGGGTGTACCCCTCCGTCGGCAGTTTCTTCGTGGCGTCGATGCCCGCCTTGCCGCCCCAGAACTGCTGGTACGAGGCGTGGTCCAGGTGGTCGACCGGGCCCTCGACGACCGTCAGGTCGCGGGAGTAGTCCGTGTTGCCGAGCGCCCGCCACGAGACCTCGTGGAGGTCGTGGACGTCGCAGTCCTTGTCGACCACGATGATCAGCTTGGTCAGCGACATCATGTGCGCGCCCCAGATGGCGTGCATGACCTTCTGCGCGTGCTTCGGGTACTTCTTGTCGATCGAGACGATCGCGCAGTTGTGGAAGCCGCCCGACTCGGGGAGGTGGTAGTCCACGATGTCCGGGATGATGATCTTGAGGAGCGGCAGGAAGAAGCGTTCCGTCGCGCGGCCCAGCGGTCCGTCCTCCGTCGGCGGGCGGCCGACGACGATCGACTGGATCAGCGGGCGCTTGCGCATGGTCACGCAGTCGATCTTCAGCGCCGGGAAGGGCTCCTGCGGGGTGTAGAAGCCGGTGTGGTCGCCGAACGGCCCCTCCGGCAGCGTCTCCCCCGGCTCCAGCCAGCCCTCGATGACCACCTCGGCGTTGGCCGGGACCTGGAGCGGGACGGTCTTGCAGTCCACCATCTCGATCCGCTTGCCCGCCACGAACCCGGCGAAGAGGTACTCGTCGATGTCGCCCGGCAGCGGCGCGGTCGACGCGTACGTCACGGCCGGCGGGCAGCCGAAGGCGATCGCGACCGGCAGCCGCTCACCGCGCGCCGCGGCGACCGCGTAGTGGTTGCGGCTGTCCTTGTGGATCTGCCAGTGCATGCCGATGGTGCGCTTGTCGTGGCGCTGGAGGCGGTAGAGCCCGAGGTTGCGGACGCCCGTCTCCGGGTGCTTGGTGTGCGTCAGGCCGAGGTTGAAGAAGGACCCGCCGTCCTTGGGCCAGGTGAAGAGCGCGGGCAGCTGGTCCAGGTCCACGTCGTCGCCGGTGAGGACGACCTCCTGGACGGGCGCGGAGTCGCCCTTCACCTTCTTCGGCGGCACGTGCACCATCGAGCCGAGCTTGCCGAAGGCCTCGCGGACGCCGATGAAGCCCTGGGGCAGCTCGGGCTTGAGCAGGCCGCCGATCTTCTCGCTGATCTCGGCGTACGACTTGAGGCCCAGCGCCTTGAGCAGCCGGCGGTCGGTCCCGAAGACGTTCATGGCCAGGGGCATCGACGAGCCCTTGACGTTCTCGAAGAGCAGCGCGGGTCCCCCCGCCTTGTTCACTCTGTCGACGATCTCCCCGACCTCCAGGTACGGGTCGACTTCGGCCTTGATGCGCTTGAGGTCGCCCTCCCGCTCCAGGGCCCGGAGCAGGGAGCGGAGATCGTCGTAAGCCATGCGGGCAATTGTGGCATCCCCGCTCAGAGCCCGGACCCCGGCGGGCCCTCTACCCTGGACGGGACAACCGCGGCCCGCCCGGGTCCGCACCGTTCTTCTGGGGGTCGGTCCCACACCGTGCTGCGCTATCTGCCGTTCCTGCTGATCATCGCGCTGACCATCTACACCTTCATCGACTGCCTGAACACGCCGGAAGAAGAGGTCAAACACCTCCCCAAGGTGGTCTGGGTCCTGATCATCCTGCTCTTCTCGATCGTCGGGCCGGTCGTATGGCTGTTCGCGGGCAAGAAGCGGACGGCCGGGGTCGGCGGCGCCGGCGGCCGGGCGCGCCGGACCCAGTGGGTGGCCCCGGACGACAACCCCGAGTTCCTGAAGTCCCTGCGCGAGGAGCAGGACAGCCGCGACAGCCGGAACCGCCGGGAAACCGACCCGGACACCGGTCAGGACAAGGACAAGGACAAGGACTGAGGGCGCGCCCGGCGCGAGGCCGACGCCGCGCGCCGGAGCCGGGCCGCGGCCGCCCCGCCGGAACTCCGGCAGGGCTCAGACCGCCCACGGCAAGGGCCGGGAGCCCTCGGTGCCGGGGACGCTGACGAGGCCGTCGGCGCGCATGGCGACGTAGACCTCGGTGTCCGCGAGGGCGTGCACGCGGCGCATGACGTCCGGGGCCAGGACGAGGACCTGGCCGGCCGCGACCTTCTCGGTCCGGCCCTCGCAGGTCACCTCCAGGACTCCGGCGGTGACCGTCCAGACCTGCTCGCGGCTGACGGAGTGTTCGGGGCCGGCGGCCCCGGCGGCCATGGCGGTGCGCCAGGTGCTCAGTTCCGCGCTGCCCCGGCCGGGGGAGGCGAGGCCGGTCATGGTCGCGTTCGGGGTGGTGACGACGTGCTCGGGGGACGGGGTGATGACGCGCACGGTGGTTCCTTCCGTGGGGCGGATGTGAGTCAAGGAGCTTTACTCGCTTTGAGTAAAGCACGTTGACTCACCCGTGTCATCATGTTTCCGTGACCCACCACCCCAGCGAAGACGGCCACCGCACCGACGGCGGCGCAGGCCACGGCGAGGGCATGGAGCTGACCTTCCTCCTCGGTCTCGGCTTCCAGCTGCTGCTCGGCGAGTTCACCCGCCGCCTCGAGGAATCCGGGCACGCCGACCAGCTGCGCCCCCTGCACGGCATGGCCTTCCAGGCCCTCAAGGGCCCCGGCGCGACGGCCAGCGAGCTCGGCGAGCGGCTCGGGGTGACCAAGCAGGCCGCCGGGCAGATCGTCGACGACCTGGAGCGGCGCGGATACGTGCGCCGCGAGCCGCACCCCGAGGGCGGCCGGCGCAAGCTGGTGGTGCTGACGCAGGCCGCGATCAGCCACATGGAGGCCGCCGGGCGCGTGCTGCACGCGCTGGAGGCCGAGCTCGGCCGGGGCGGCGAGGGCGGCGTCGGCGGCTCCGGCGTCGACCTCGCCGTGCTCCGCGCGGAGCTGGGCCGCCTGCTCCACGCGCTGAACGGGGACCACCCGCTCCCCGCGCTGCGCCCCTCCTTGTACCGCGTGTACCGCGTGTACCGCGCGGGGCGTGAAACCGGCGCGCTACCGCCCGTCCCGTACCGCCGGCGTCAGACGCCCGCGTACGAGTGCTTGCCGCTGAGCAGGATGTTGACGCCGTAGTAGTTCCAGATCCAGCACGCGAACGCGAACAGCGCGAGGTACGCGGCCTTGCGGCCCTTCCACCCGGCGGTGGCGCGGGCGTGCAGGTAGCAGGCGTACGCCACCCAGGTCACGAAGGACCAGACCTCCTTGGGGTCCCAGCCCCAGTAGCGGCCCCACGCGTCGCCGGCCCAGATCGCGCCCGCGATGATCGTGAAGGTCCACAGCGGGAAGACCGCCGCGTTGATGCGGTAGGAGAACTTGTCCAGCGAGGCCGCCGACGGGAAGCGCTCCATGACCGAGGTGGAGAACCTGCCCGGCGTGCCGCCGTTCGCGAGCTTCGCCTCGTAGGAATCGCGGAACAGGTACATGACCGCGCCCGCGGCGCCGATGTAGAAGACCGCGCCGCAGAAGATCGCGGTGGAGACGTGGATCCACAGCCAGTACGAGTGCAGGGCCGGGACCAGCTGGTCGCTGTCCGTGTAGAGCCAGGTCGTGGCGATGCCCAGGTCCAGCAGCACGGTGGTGACCAGGAACAGGCCGAGCCAGCGGACGTTCTTCTTCAGCGCGAGGAGCGCCAGGTACGCGCCGACGGCCACCGTGCCGAAGGTGATCGAGAACTCGTACATGTTGCCCCAGGGCGCCCGCTCCACCGACAGCGCGCGGGTGACGACCCCGCCCGCCGCGAGGAGGAAGCCGAGGGTGGTCAGGGAGACCGCGATCCGCCCGTACAGGTCGCCCTGGACCGTGCCGCCGGACGCGCCGGGGCCGTCCGGGACGTCGCGGGTGCCGGCGGCGCTGCGCGTGACGACCTTGGGCTTGTCGAGGACGGCGGTGCCCCCGGCCTCACCGGCCGCACCGGAGCTCCGCACCCCCTTGCCCCGCACCTGGACGGCGGGCGCGTCGGCCCGCGTCCCGGACTGGGTGAGCGCGGCGGCCGTACGGGCCACCTTGCTGCGGCTGCCGAAGATCCACTCGGTGATGTGGGCGAGGAAGGCGAGCGTGTAGACCGCCATCGACGCGTAGATCAGGTTGTTGCTGAGGTGAGCCAGACTCTCGTTGGCTGCGGCCGCGAGCTGCATCAGGCGCGCTCCCCTTCGACTTCGGCACGTTCGTGGGCAGGTGGGGTGGGGATCGGGGTGGGAACCGGCTCCGCCGTGGGCGCCTGCTCGTGGAGCGCCCCGGACAGTGCCGACAGCTCCTCGGGCAGCTTGGCGGACTCGCTGCGGCCGAGGCCGGCCATCTCGACGACGGTCACCCCGTCCGTCCCGGCGACCGCGCGGACCCAGATCCGGCGGCGCTGGATGAAGAGGGAGCCCGCGAGGCCCGCGATGGCGGCGGCGGCGCCCCCGAGGGCGAGACCGCTGCCGGGCTGCTGGGTGACCGAGAAGGTGGCCCAGCGCTCGATGCCCTCGAACGTCACGGTGCCCTGACCGCCGGGCAGCTCCATGCTCTCCCCGGGCAGCATCCGCTTCGCGAGCGGCTTGCCGTCCTCGGTCTTGAACTGCTCCATCTTGGAGGTGTCCAGCTGGTACACGTTCTGCGGCAGGCCCGAGTCCACCCCGAGGCTGCCGTGCCACGCGTTGAGCGCGAGCGCGGGCGAGTCCAGTTCCGGGAACTGCGAGAACATCGTGCCCTCGCCTGCGCCCGCGAAGGTGGGCACGAACATCGCCGCGAAGCCGAGCTGGGTCGCCTTCCCGTCCTTGTCCTTGTACCCGTCGGTGACCTTGACGGCGCCGGTAGAGGTGAGGTTGGCGTCCTGCGGCAGCATCGGCACGGCGTCCTTGAAGATCACCTTGCCGGACGGGTCGGTCACCGAGATGACCGGCGCGTAGCCGTGACCCAGCAGGTAGACCTTGGAGCCGTCCACCTCGAGGGGCTTGTTGACCTGGATCTCGCGCTTCTGCGGGCTGCCGTGGGCGCCGTCGGTGAAGGTGACGTACGCCTTGAACTCGCGCGGGGTCCCCTTCTGCGGGCCGGTGCGCTCGAAGGTCGCGTCGAACTTGTCCAGCGTGAAGGAGAAGGGCGGCAGGTCGTCGGAGTCGAAGAGCGTGCCCGACTTGAAGTCGTCGTACTGGGTGAGCGTGTTCGAGAAGCCCTGGCCCCGCAGGACGAGCTTGCCGCCCTCCGACTTGAAGTACTGGCCCCAGGCGAAGGCGATCAGCATCACGATCAGCGCGACGTGGAAGAGCAGGTTCCCGGCCTCGCGCAGGTAGCCCTTCTCGGCGGAGACGGACCCGGCGCCCGCCTCCGTACGGAAGCGCCGGCCGCCGAGCAGCGTCCTGGCGTACGCGAGCACCTCGTCCGGGGACTTGTCCGTACGCCACGTCGTGTACGCGGGCATCCGGTCGAGCCGCCTGGGCGCGGCCGGCGGGCGGCCGCGGAGCTGGCCCACGAACTGCCAGGAGCGCGGCAGGATGCAGCCGATCAGCGAGATGAACAGCAGCAGGTAGATCGCGGAGAACCACACCGAGCTGTAGACGTCGAAGAGCTGGAGCTTCTCGGCGACGCCCACCCAGGAGGCGTGCTCCCTCTTCCAGGCGGCGACCTTCATCAGGTCGACCTGGTTCTGCGGGATCAGCGAGCCCGGGATCGACGCCAGGGACAGCATGAAGAGCAGGAGCAGCGCCACCCGCATGGAGGTGAGCTGCCGCCAGAACCAGCGGGCCCAGCCGAACACGCCGATGCCCGCGGGGCCGCCGGGGGCGTCCTCCAGGGGGGCGGTGGACAGCTGCGCGCCGGCCGCCGCCTCGGCGGAGGCCTCGGCGGCCTCGGCGGAAGCGGAATCCGCGGATGCGTGCGGCGCCTCGGGGGACGCCTTGTCGGTCGTACTCATGTCCGTGTAGTCCTCAGATCCCCACCGTGAAGCCTTGGGTCCAGCTCTGCATGTCGCTGACGATGCTGCTCCACCATCCTGTGACGAGCAGCAGGCCCGTCAGGATCAGCATGCCGCCGCCGATGCGCATCACCCACGCATAGTGCTTCTTCACCCAGCCGAACGCCCCGAGCGCCTTGCGGAACGCGAGCGCCGTGGCGATGAAGGGCAGTCCGAGCCCCAGGCAGAACACGACGGTCAGCAGCGCTCCGCGGCCCGCCGTCGCCTGGTCGATGGAGAGGGTGCCGACGGCCGCGAGGGTCGGGCCCATGCAGGGGGTCCAGCCGAGGCCGAACAGCACGCCGAGCAGGGGCGCGCCGACCAGGCCGACGGCCGGCTTCTTGTGGAAGCGGAACTCGCGCATCGTCAGGCCGGGGATCGCGCCCATGAAGAACAGGCCGAGCAGGATCACCAGTCCGCCGAGGACCTGCGAGATGACGCCCTTGTTGGCGTCGAGCGTGCGCCCGAAGTAGCCGAACAGCGCGCCGGTCGAGGTGAACACGGCGGTGAAGCCGAGGACGAACAGGCTCGCGCCGCCGAGCATCCGGCCGCGCCGGGCCTCGGCGAGGTCGGCTCCGCCGACGCCGGTCACGTAGGAGAGGTAGCCCGGGACGAGCGGCAGCACGCAGGGCGAGAAGAAGGAGACCAGCCCGGCGAGCAGCGCGATCGGCAGGGCCAGCAGCAGGGCGCCGTTGAGGACCGTCGTGTTCACGCCGGTCGCCTCGGCGGCGAGGACGGCCTCGGAGAGCTCGGTGACCACGAGGTCACTTCTCCGCGAGGAGCGGGTCGATCATCGAGCGCAGCTGCTCCTCGTTGACCGCGGCCAGGGTGCGCGAGGCGATCTTGCCCTCCTTGTCGAGGACGATCGTGGAGGGGATCGCGTTCGGGTTGAGCGTGCCCTTGGGGAACCGGAGCATCAGCTTGCCGTCCGGGTCGAAGAGGCTCGGGTAGGTGATCCCGTAGGTCTCCTCGAAGGAGGCGGCGTTCTGCTTGCTGTTGTCCCGGGTGTTGAGGCCGACGAAGGCGACCTCCTGGCCGGCGTCCGCCAGGTCCTTGGACACCTTCGCGAAGTACTTGGCCTCCGCGCGGCACGGCGGGCACCAGGAGCCCCAGACGTTGAGGACGACGACCTTGCCCTTGAGGGTGGTGGTGTCCAGCGTCGCGCCGTCCACGGTCTCGCCGTCGAGCTTGGGCGCCTCGGCCCGGTCCCCCCGGGCGACGGTGGAGATGCCGCTGGGGCCGGTGACGTAGTTGCCGCCGGCCGAGCCGGAGGACTTGCCGCCGCCGTCCGAATCGCCGCACGCCGTGAGGGTGACGGCGCCCGCGAGGGCCACCGCGGTCAGCAGGACGGCGCGGGCGGGGGTCGAGCGGCGGCTTCTACGACGGACACGCGCGCGGCTAAGGCTCATGTGAAAAGTTTCGCATGACCGAATTGCCGATCTTCCGCGCCCCCCGGGGGTGCGGGCGGGGGCCGGCCGGGCCCGGCCGGGGCGGGAGTTGCCGCATCGCGCGACAACTCCCGGGCCATATGTGTGAAATTGGGGCAAAGCCCTCTCGTGGTGTGCCCGCTCCGCGGTGCGGCCGCGGGCTCACCGGGCCGTACCCCGGGCCGCACCCGGCCGCACCCGGGCCGCGTCTAGGCCCCGAAGGCCTTGGACTTGCCCTTCACCGGCTTCGCCCCCGCGAGGAGGTGCGCCGGGACGAGGTCCCGGGCCGGCTCGCTGTAGCCCACCGACACGAGCTTGTCGCCCTGGTACGTGAACGAGGTCAGCGAGGCCAGGGTGCACTGGCGGCGGCGCGGGTCGTGCCACAGCCGGCGCCGCTCCGCGAAGCTCCGGACGATCCAGATCGGGAGCTGGTGGCTGACCGCCACCGCCTCGTGGCCGCGGGCGGCGTCGCGGGCGGTCTCGATCGCGCTCATCATCCGGACGACCTGCTCGACGTACGGCTCGCCCCAGGAGGGCTTGAACGGGTTCGTCAGGTGCTTCCAGTTCCCGGGCTTGCGCAGCGCGCCGTCGCCGACCCCGAAGGTCTTGCCCTCGAAGACGTTGCCCGCCTCGATGAGGCGGCCGTCGGTCGCCAGGTCCAGCCCGTGCGCCTTCGCGATCGGCGCCGCCGTCTCCTGCGCCCGCTCCAGCGGGGAGGCCACGACGTACGTCACGTCCCGGCTCTCCAGGTGCTCGGCGACCCGGTCCGCCATCCGGCGGCCGAGCTCGGAGAGGTGGTACCCGGCGCGGCGGCCGTAGAGGACGCCCTCCGGGTTCTCCACCTCGCCGTGGCGCACCACGTGGACGACGGTGATCTGCGAGCCGCCGTCGGCCCGGCCGTCCCCGGCGCGGTCCCCGACGCGGTCCTCGATGCGGTCCTCGGTGCTCATGCGGTGGCCTCCGCGGCGGCTCGGGCGGCGGCCGGCAGGGCGGCCGCGATGCGCTCGATCGCCTTCTCGTCGTGGGCGGTCGACACGAACCACGACTCGAACGCCGACGGCGGCAGGTAGACGCCCTGCGCCAGCATCGAGTGGAAGAAGCCGTTGAAGCGGAAGGCTTCCTGCTTCTTCGCGTCGTCGTAATTCCGGACCTCGTCCTCGGTGAAGAAGACGGAGAACATGTTGGAGGCGGTCTGCAGCCGGTGCGCGACACCCTCCTTGGTGAGCGCCTCGGTGACCAGCCCCTGGATCTGCGCCGAGACCGCGTCGACCTTCTCGTACGCGGCCGCGTCCAGCAGCCGCAGCTGTGCGAGGCCCGCGGCCGTCGCGATCGGGTTCCCGGAGAGCGTGCCCGCCTGGTAGACGGGACCGGCCGGGGCCAGGTGGCCCATCACGTCGGCACGGCCGCCGAAGGCCGCCGCCGGGAAGCCGCCGCCCATGACCTTGCCGAAGGTCATCAGGTCGGGCCTGACCCCGTCCACGCCGTACCAGCCGGCGCGGGAGGTGCGGAAGCCCGTCATGACCTCGTCGGAGATGTACAGCGCGCCGTTCGCGCGGCACAGGTCGGCGAGCCCCTGGTTGAAGCCCTCGCCCGGGGTCACGACGCCCATGTTGCCGGGCGCCGCCTCGGTGATCACGCAGGCGATCTCGCCGGGGTGCGCGGCGAACGCGGCGCGGACCGCTTCGAGGTCGTTGTAGGGGAGCACGATCGTGTCCCCGGCCTGCGCGCCGGTCACGCCCGGGGTGTCCGGCAGCGCGAAGGTCGCGAGCCCGGAACCGGCGGCGGCCAGCAGCGAGTCGACGTGACCGTGGTAACACCCGGCGAACTTCACGATCTTGGCGCGGCCGGTGAACCCGCGGGCGAGGCGGATCGCGGACATGGTCGCCTCGGTGCCCGAGGACACCAGGCGGACCTGCTCCACGGGCTCGATCCGCGCGACGATCTCCTCGGCGAGCGCGACCTCCCCCTCACCGGGGGTACCGAAGGACGTGCCGCGGACGACGGCGGCCTGGATGGCCTCCACCACGGCCGGATGGGCATGGCCGAGGATCATCGGCCCCCACGAGCAGACCAGGTCGACGTACTCGCGCCCGTCGGCATCGGTCAGGTACGGACCGGTACCGGACACCATGAACCTGGGCGTTCCGCCCACGGCGCGGAAGGCGCGCACCGGAGAGTTCACGCCGCCAGGCGTCACGAGGGACGCGCGGTCAAAGAGAGTCTGCGAGACTTTGGCTTCATACGGGTACGGGTAGCTCACACCAGCCATGGTCTCAGAGGCCGCGACTGACTTGCGGACGGGCGTTTCACCGCGCCGCCCCGGGGGAGGTCACTGCCATGATGATCAGGCTGCGTGGCGGAGGCCGCGGGGCCGGGGCAGGCAAGACCAGTCGGGTGGAGATATGCAACGCGGTGGACCGGGCGAGGGTACCGACGGCCTGGATCCGCAGCGCGCCCGCGAGGCGCGCGAAGCCCGCCGCCGCGGCAAGCACCGTCGCCGCGCCACGGACGCGGCGGAGCCGGCACCGGACCCCTCGCAGGACCCCGACGGCCACCCCAGGGGCCGCGGCATGGGAGTGACGTACAAGTACTTCGGCGCCCCCGACGGCGCCACCGCCGCACGGGTGCCGCAGACGATGCGCCCGGAGGAGCTCGGCGGTGACGAGCTCGGCATGGGCGGCATGTTCACCAAGATCAAGCCGGAAACGGTCGCCGCGATGGTCCTGACCGGCATCGAGGGCATACCCCTGCACAAGGTCCCCCCGCTGGAACTGGTCGTCCTCCACCCCGACTACGCGGTCGTCAAACTCCCCATGACCGTCGTCGACCCACTGCGCGGCATCGGCGAGGAATCGGTCGGCGCGGCCGCCTTCATCTGGTCCACGGTCCCCGACCGCGGCGGCCCCCGCGACGCCTTCAACGTCTACCAACTGCTCCACGAATGGCAAGATTTCAGCCATCGCCTGCACGAGGCGGGCCACCAGCCGTACTGCCTGGTCTGGCCCTGACCCACCCTCTGCCCTCACCCCTCTGTCCACGGCAGCGGGTGCGGGTGCGGGCCCACCCGGTCACCCGGTCACCCGGTCAGGGTGCCGTCAGGACGAGGCGGCCGCGGACGCCGTCCGCCAGGCGGGCGTGGGCCTCGGGGGCCTGCGCCAGCGGAAACGTCTCCGCCACCCGGAGCGTCAGCTCCCCCGCGTCGACCAGGGCCACCAGCCGGGCCAGGTGCTCGCCGTCCGCCGCGACCTCCTGCTCCGCCACCCGGATCCCGCGCTCCGCCGCCGGAGCGCCGCCGGGGCGCAGGCCCACGTAGACCCCGCCGTCGCGGACGGAGTCCAGGGCCGCGCGGCCCAGTACCGCCGCGTCCACCACCCCGTCCACCGGACCCTCCGGAGCCGAGCCGCGCGGGACGAAGGCGGCCGCGCCGAGCGAGCGCACGAGCTCCTCGTCGCCCGCTCCCGCCAGGCCCGTCACCACGTACCCGGCCCGCGCGGCCAGCTCCACCGCGAGACCGCCGACGACCCCCGCCGCCCCGGTGACCAGCACCGAAGAGCCCGGCGGCAGCCCCAGCAGGTCCACCGCCCGGGCGGCGGTCAGCCCGCTCAGCGGGAGCGCGGCCGCGCTCGCCACCGGGACGGAGGACGGGGCCGCCGCCAGCGCGGAGGCGTCGAGGACCACGTACTCCGCGTGCGTGCCCAGCGGCTTGACGGGCCCGTAGTGCAGGCCGACCACCGGGTCGGAGACCGACCATCCCCCGGTGCCCGCGACGCCCGCGCCGAGTTCGTCGATCTCGCCCGCCACGTCCCAGCCGAAGCCGAGCCGCTGCCCCTCGCCGCCGAAGACCCCGGCCCGCACCGCGCCGTCGACCGGGTTCAGCCCGGCCGCCCGGACCCGTACGCGGACCTGCCCGGCGGCCGGCCTCGGGAGCGGCACCCGTACGACCTCGACCCGTCCGGGGCCGCCGAATCCGTCCACCACGACGGCCCGCATCGTCCGGGGCGCCTGCTCCGCCTGCTCCGCCTGCTCCGCCTGTTCCGCCTGTTCCGCCTGCTGCGTCTGCTGCGTCTGCTCGCCGCTCATGGCCGCTTCTCCCGTCAGTGGTTCCCGCTCGACTCGTTCTCGATGGCCACTAACCTAGGGAGAGTCACTATGGATTCGTAAGTACGCACTTCGGAGTGCGTACCCAACCCTGAAGTGGGGCACCCATGGCCACCCTCACCGCCGCCGCCCGCCGCGAAGAGGAACGTTCCGCCTACGACGCGTTCCTCAAGGAGTGCCCCACCAGCCAGCTCCTGGCCCGGATCAGCGACAAGTGGGTCGGCCTCATCGTCAGCGCCCTCGCCCAGGCCGACGACCGCTCCATGCGCTACAGCGACCTCGGCCGCAAGATCCCCGCCGTCAGCCAGAAGATGCTCACCCAGACCCTCCGCTCCCTCGAACGCGACGGCCTCGTCACCCGCACCGTCACCCCCACCGTCCCGGCCCGCGTCGACTACCGGCTCACCGACCTCGGCAGCAGCCTCAGCTGCCTCCTCAGCTCCGTGAAGCAGTGGGCCGAGAACCACTTCGACGAGGTCAGCACCCATCGCGAGCTCCACGACCGGGAGACGCCGCCCCTCGCCCCGGCCCGGTAAATCCTCCGTCGGATCCCGCCCCGCAGTGGCATGCTGGGCCCGTGAACGGACCCGGTATTGAGCTCACACTCGCCCCCGAGCTGCACGTCTTCGCCGCGCCGAGCCGGCGCGGCGCACGCGTGCCGACCTCGACCGACGGCGTCTCCAGCCTCGGCCACGTCGTCGAGTCGGCCGGCATCCCGCTCACCGAGGTCGGCCGGATCCTCGTCGACGGCGCCGAGACCCCCTTCTCCCACGTGCCCGGAGCCGGGGAATCCGTCGAGGTGTTCGGCGTCGACCGCCCCCAGCACCTCCCGGGCGTCCCCGCCACCGTGCCGCTGCGCTTCCTGCTCGACGTCCACCTCGGCACCCTCGCCCGCCGCCTGCGCCTGCTGGGCGTGGACGCGGCCTACGAGAACGAGGACATCGGCGACCCGGCCCTCGCCACCCGCTCCGCCGCCGAGCAGCGCGTCCTGCTCTCCCGCGACCGCGGACTGCTGCGCCGCCGCGAGCTGTTCGCCGGGGCGTACGTGTACAGCGACCAGCCCGACGAGCAAGTGCGCGACATCCTGGGCCGGTTCGCCCCGGCCCTTTCCCCCTGGTCCCGCTGCACCGCGTGCAACGGGACCCTGCACGAGGCCGACAAGGACAGCGTCGGCGACCGGCTGGAGGGCGGCACGCAGCGCTCGTACGAGGTCTTCGCGCAGTGCGCCGACTGCGAGCGCGTCTACTGGCGCGGCGCCCACCACGCCCGCCTGGAGCGGATCGTCGAGGAAGCCCTCGCCGAGTTCGGCGACGTCAGCACGCCCTGAGCGTCGGCGCGCCCTGAACGTCTGCGCGCCCTGAACGTCTGCGCGCCCTGAACGTCTGCGCGCCCTGAGCCGGGCCCGGCCCGGCTCAGGCCGGGCGGGCCCGCCGCCCGGCCGTCAGAACGCGTACGTGTCCCCCGTGTCCAGCGCCAGCACCACGTGCTCGTTGTTGGCGAGGTTCCGGTCCGTCGCGCCGCCGTCCCACCACGTGTCCACCCGCACCTCCGCCTCCGTGGCCGGCTCCTTCAGCCACAGCGTCAGGCCGATATGCCGCCCGCGCCCGTGCGGCGGCAGTTCCCCCGTCTCGCACACCACCTCGCGCAGCCCGGCCCGCGCGCAGCCGGCCGCCAGTTGCTGCCGGTCCGCGAGGTCCTGCGACAGGCGCAGCCGCAGCGTCGCGTTCGCCAGCGCCGCCGGACCCTCGTTCTCCGGGACCAGGAGGATCCGCAGCCGCGCGCCGTCCAGGGCGACCCGCCCGTGGTACGCCACGTCGGCCTCGGGGCCGGACCGGACCGGAGCCCCGACGGCACCGCCGACGCCCCCCGCACCACCGAGCAGGACCAGCAGCCCGGCCATCACCACACTCCGTACGGCACCTCGGCGCACCGCGACCACCTCCACGCGCGGACGTTAGCCACCCCACCCCCGCACCGTTCGGACCATCACACGAATGAGGGCGAGTCGCCCGCCCATCCGCGTGCGTAGGCTTCCCGGCATGCCGATCGCCCGCTCCGCCGCCCTGTTCGTCCTCGCCGCCCTGCTGGAGATCGGCGGTGCCTGGCTCGTGTGGCAAGGCGTCCGCGCCCACAGGGGATGGGCCTGGATCGGCGCCGGTGTCATCGCGCTGGGCCTCTACGGATGCGTGGCCACCCTCCAGCCCGCGGGCGACTTCGCCCGCGTCCTCGCCGCCTACGGCGGGGTCTTCGTCGCCGGCTCCCTCCTGTGGGGCGTGGTCGCCGACGGCTACCGCCCCGACCGGTGGGACGTCGCGGGCGCGCTCGTCTGCCTCGCCGGGATGGCCGTGATCATGTACGCCCCGCGCGGCCGGTGAGCAGCGGCCCGCCCGGCCTATGCTGGCGGGTATCCACCCGTACGAACGCACGAGGAGCGAGCACATGAGCACGGCCACGGCCCCGGCCTCCCCCCGCACCGCCGTAGTCACCGGCGCCAGCAGCGGCATCGGCGCGGCCACGGCCCGCCAGCTCGCCGCGGCCGGCTACCACGTCGTCCTCACCGCCCGCCGCAAGGACCGCATCGAGGCCCTCGCCGCCGAGATCACCGCCGCCGGTCACGAGGCCACCGCCCACGCCCTCGACGTCACCGACCAGGACGCCGTCAACGCCTTCGCCGCCTCCCTGGCCCGCTGCGACGTGCTCGTCAACAACGCCGGCGGCGCCATCGGAGCCGACCCCGTCGCCACGGGTGACCCCGCGGACTGGCGCACGATGTACGAGGTCAACGTCATCGGCACGCTCCACGTCACCCAGGCCCTGCTCCCGGCGCTGACCGCCTCCGGAGACGGCACGGTCGTCGTGCTCTCCTCCACCGCGGGCCACGCCACGTACGAGGGCGGCGCCGGTTACGTCGCCGCCAAGAACGGCGCCCGCGTCCTCGCCGAGACCCTCCGCCTGGAGATCGTCGGCCAGCCCGTCCGCGTCATCGAGATCGCCCCCGGCCTGGTCAAGACCGAGGAGTTCGCGAAGACCCGCTTCCGCGGCGACGCCGAACGGGCGGAGAAGGTCTACGCCGGTGTGGCCGAGCCCCTCACCGCCGACGACGTGGCCGACACCGTCACCTGGGCCGTGACCCGCCCCAGCCACGTCAACATCGACCTCCTGGTGGTCCGCCCGCGCGCCCAGGCCTCGAACACGAAGCTCCACCGCGAGCTGTAGCCCGCGAGCGGCCGGCCCGTACGGATCCCCCGCGCGCGGGGACCCTACGGGACCGGCCCGGCACTCCTCAGGTGCGGCATCAGGGCCGCCGGCTTCAGCCCGGCGGCCTTCGCCGCGTCCAGGGCCCGCTGCGGGTCCGCGCCGAGCGTCGGCGTGAAGTGCAGCAGCACGATGTCACCGGCGCGCAGCCGCGGGGTCGCGGGCGTCTCGCTCCAGGTGGTGAAGTCGTACGTCCACGTGATCAGCGCCTTCACCCCGCACGCCTTGGCCGCCAGCCGCACGTCGTCGTTCACGGCCCCGTACGGCGGCCGCAGCAGCTTCGGCTCCTTCCCGAAGGCCACGGCCAGCTGCTCCCCTGCGCCGCACACCTCCGCGTCCTTGCCCGCGGCGTCGAGCGTGGTCGGGTCGGGATGGCTGACCGTGTGGTTCTCCACGCTCACCCGCCCCTGCGCGGCGAGGTCCGTGAAGTACCGGGTGTCGTACGAGGTCGCCCCCGGCAGCAGGAACAGCGCGGCGGGGATCCGCCGGTCGACGAGGGTCCGCGCGACGGCGGGGTCGTGCACCCATCCGTCGTCGATGGTGAGGAAGACGACCTCCTCGCCGGTCGGCACGTGCGACACGACGGGCGGCAGCCCCACGGCCCGCGCCCCGGCCTCCGACGAGCCGACGGCCACGGCCACGGCTCCGGCTCCGGCTCCGGCTCCGGCGGCAGCGGCTCCGGCGGCCGGCGCGGCCCTCCCCGCCCTCCCGGTCCCCACGGCACCGGCGGTCCCCACGGCCCCGAGCGCGAGCGACAACGACGCGAGCGCGGCAAGAAGTACCCGAGATCTCCCCATGCCGCACATATTGGTCTAGACCAATTCCCGCCGTCAATCCCCCGACCGGAAGTTCCTCACGCCCAACCCGGCCACCCCCGAGGGGAGTTGGCGACCCCACCCGGACCGGTCCCGGCTCCAGGCCCCCGAAGACCCGTATGGGTGAAGTCGAGCCGAATGTCGGTGGGCGCGGCTACGCTCCGGAAGCGTGAGCCGCGAGAAGGAGGAAGCTGTGGCCGTGATGCAGCACGAGACCACGATCGCGGAGGCCGCCGATCGTCTCTCCAAAGAGCTTCCCGGACACCGCGTGGAAATTCTCCAGGGGAGACTCACCGTGACACCACCCGCCGACGGGCGGCACGCCCGGACCCTGACCCGGCTCACGGTGGCCTTCCACGAGGCCGGGGCCGAGAAGGCGGGACTGGAATTCCTCCAGGGCATCGGCATCTGGCTCCCCACCGGGGAGGACGACTACGCCGTCCCGGACTTCTCGCTCGTCGAGGCGGACTTCCTGGACCACAAGGTCGCGAAGAACTGCTACGGGCACGACGCCTTCCGCATGATCCTCGAGGTCACTTCCTCGAACTGGGCGGACGACACCGGCACCAAGGTGGAGAGTTACGCCCGGGCCGGCGTCCCCGTCTACGTCATCGCCGATCGGCACCACGACGAAGTCGTCCTCTACACGGACCCCCGCGGCGCGGGCTACCACGCGCGCAGGACCTTCAAGCGCGGCATGACGTTCCCCCTCCCCGACCACCTCGGGGTGAGCCTCGAACTGTCGGTGGACATGCTGCTCGACTGACCGGTCCACATGCGGAGGAGTCCGGACCGCGAACGGTCCGGACTCCTCCACTCCCCCGAAAGGCCCGAAGACCTCAGCCCTTGATGCAGATGACCTGCTTGAGCTTCGCCACGACCTCGACCAGATCGGTCTGCTGGTCGATGACCTGCTCGATCGACTTGTAGGCGCCCGGAATCTCGTCCACGACGCCCGCGTCCTTGCGGCACTCCACGCCCTTGGTCTGCTCCGCCAGGTCCTTCGTCGAGAACCTCTTCTTCGCCGCCGTCCGGCTCATCTTGCGGCCCGCGCCGTGCGAGGCCGAGTTGAAGGACTTCTCGTTGCCGAGGCCCTTCACGATGTACGAGCCCGTGCCCATGGAGCCCGGGATGATCCCGTAGTCACCGCTGCCGGCGCGGATCGCGCCCTTCCGCGTGACCAGGAGGTCCATGCCGTCGTAGCGCTCTTCCGCCACGTAGTTGTGGTGGCAGCTGATCTCCGGCGCGAAGGAGACCTTCGCCTTCCGGAACTCCTTGCGGACGACCTCCTTGGACAGGCTCATCATCACGGCACGGTTGTACTTGGCGTACTCCTGCGCCCAGAAGAGGTCGTCCCGGTAGGACCGCATCTCGGGCGTGGCCGCCAGGAACACGGCGAGGTCCCGGTCGACGAGGCCCTGGTTGTGCTCCAAGCCCCGCGCCACGCCGATGTGGAAGTCGGCCAGCTCGTTGCCGATGTTGCGGGAACCCGAGTGCAGCATGATCCAGACCGACCCGGACCCGTCGATGCAGAGCTCCCAGAAGTGGTTGCCTCCACCCATGGTGCCCAGCTGCCTCATGGCGCGCTCGTGACGGAACTTCACCGCGTCCGAGAGGTAGTCGAAGCGCTTCCACAGGTCCGCGTGCCCCTCCACGGAGAATCCGTACAGCCGCTGCGGATCCACCGCCTCCCGGTGCATCCCCGCCCCCACCGGAATCGCCCGCTCGATCTGCGAGCGCAGTCCCGACAGGTCCCCCGGCAGGTCGTTCGCCGTCAGGGAGGTCTTCACCGCCGACATGCCGCAGCCGATGTCCACGCCCACCGCCGCGGGACACACCGCGTCCTTCATGGCGATGACCGAGCCGACCGTCGCGCCCTTGCCGTAGTGCACGTCCGGCATGACGGCCAGGCCCTTGATCCACGGGAGGCCGGCGGTGTTCTGGAGCTGGCGCATCGCGCTGTCCTCGACCGACGCCGGGTCGGTCCACATCCGGATCGGAACCTTCGCCCCGGGCACTTCTACATACGACATGTCGGCCTCAATACCCCGTTAACCGCAGAAAAGAATGAATACGCGAAAAGCCTCGCTCGTGGTCCCAAATACGACAGGAGACCGGCGCCGGCACCAGCGTGTGCGATAGACATTGTTTCCATCCGCGCCCCAGCCGCGGCAACGCATTTTGTCGAAGGGAGCCGGTGGAACGTGCAGCGCAAGACGGTACGTGGAGTACGTGGAGTCCTGCCCGGCATCGCGGCCCTGGCCCTCCTCACGGCCGGGCTCACCGCGTGCACCGACGGGGGCGGCGTCGGGACCAAGAGCGACGCGAAGGCCGGCGACAGCGCCGGGGCGGTCGCGCAGCCCGGCCGGTACCGGATCCTGCCCATGCCCTGCAAGGCCGCCGAGGCCAAGAAGATCAAGGCGATGCTCCCGGCCGCCGACTCCCTCACGCCCGAACAGCGCGAGGCGCTCTACGCCGGCGTCGCGGACGCCTCGTACGACGCCGACCGGCGCGTCGGCTGCCGCTGGACCGCGCAGACGCCGACCGAGACCCGGCTGCTGTCGGTCGGGTTCGAGCGGGTGGTCTCGTACGACCGCGCCACCACGAGCGACGACGACAAGGCGCGGCAGGTCTTCATCCGCCAGCTGACCGACGCCCACCTGCCCTTCCCCGGCCCGGCCACCACCCCGGGCGCGGCCACGAACCCGGCCCCCACCCCGAGCGCCAGCGCCAGCGCGAGTGCCGGGACGAGCGCCGGTCCCGTCCCGTCCGGCTCGCCCTCCGGGTCCCCCTCCGGATCGCCCTCCCCCTCCGCCCCGGTCGAGCTCGGCTCCCGCGTCCTCGAAGGGCTCGGCAACGAGGCCTTCCTCGACGACAAGCTCGGCCAGGCCGGTGCCAACGCCGTCCAGGCGCGGACGGTCCGCATTGTGTTCCGTACCTCGAACGTCATCGTCAGCGTCGAGTACAGCGTCCAGCCCGCGCTCCCCGGAGCGGTCCCGCCCAGCGGCGAAACCCAGGACAGGGCACGGCAGTTGGCGCAGGCCCTGGTGGAGCGTTTCGACGAATGACGGGGCCCGCCGGCAGCGGCCCGCAGGGGGGCGCACCCGTCCGGAGTGACGGCGCGCACAGCAGCCCGGCGCCGGGGCGGGCTACGGTTGCCGGGGTCCCGCGCCCGAACGTGGGCCCCCGAGCCCGCACGAAGACCCGCACGAAGACCCACAACGTCTGAAGGAATCATGCACCGATCAGCCTCGCGTCTCACCCGCGTTCTCGCCTGCGCAGCCGTCCCGGTGATCCTCACCGTCGCCGGCTGCTCGTCCGACTCGGGCAAGGACTCGGGCGCCGACAACGGCAAGACGTCCGGCGCGTCCTCGTCCTCCTCCGCCAAGCCGAGCACCAAGCCGTCCGCCGCGCTCGAGAAGGCCGTGTACTCCACGCTGCCCGAGCCGTGCAAGACGGTCAGCGCGAAGACCATCGAGGCGATCGTCCCGAAGGCGAAGGACACCAACGGCACGGCCGCCAAGTCCAACGACCTGGCCAGCCGCGCCACCTGCACCTGGAACGGCCTCGACGAGGCCGGCCTCAAGGGCTCGCAGTACCGCTGGCTCTCGATCTCCCTCGTCCGCTACGACTCGCTCGCGTCGGTCGGCACCGGCAGCAAGCGCGCCGAGGACGAGTACACCAAGCAGGTCGAGAAAGCCAAGGTCACCGAGGGTGCGGAGAACCTGAAGGCGGAGCCGACGGGCGGCATCGGCGACCAGGCCACCGCGCTCACCTTCACCACCAAGAAGGACGGCGACTTCTCCAACACGACGATCATCGCCCGCGCGCACAACGTCGTGATCACCCTCGACTACAACGGCGCGGCCTACGAGGGCGCCGACGCTCCGGACGCGGCGAAGCTGCTCGAGGCCGCCACCGCGGCGACGAAGGAGACGGTGGCCTCGGTCGACGCCGCCAACCAGTCGAACCAGCCTGAGCAGGCACCTTCGCCCGCGGCCTCCTGAGGAACCGCGGCCTCCTGACGGACCGGACCCGGCGGAGCCCAGGGGCTCCCCGGGCTCCGGCGCAGGCGGACCGCTGACGTCCGGTCACCCGTACGCGCGTACGCTGTGCCCTGCCGTAGCTCGACAAGGGGAGGGGATCGCGGGTGGCCGCGATGCAGCTGACTCGTACGCACCGCATATTGATCGGTGTCGTGGTCGCCGGAGCCGTCGTCATCGCGGGGATCGGATTCGCGGGCTCGTACTCCGCCGTGCGCGCCCTCGCCTTGCAGAAGGGCTTCGGCACCTTCTCGCTCGTCTTCCCCATAGGCATCGACATGGGCATCTGTGTCCTGCTCGCGCTGGACCTGTTGCTGACGTGGATCCGGATCCCGTTCCCGCTGCTGCGCCAGACGGCGTGGCTGCTGACGGCCGCGACGATCGCGTTCAACGGCGCGGCCGCCTGGCCCGACCCCCTCGGGGTCGGCATGCACGCCGTGATCCCGATCCTGTTCGTGGTCACCGTCGAAGCCGCCCGGCACGCCGTGGGCCGGATCGCCGACATCACCGCCGACCGGCACATGGAGGGCGTCCGCATCACGCGGTGGCTGCTCTCCCCCGTCCCCACCTTCAAACTGTGGCGCCGGATGAAGCTGTGGGAGCTGCGCTCCTACGAACAGGCCGTCGGCATGGAACAGGACCGCCTGATCTACCAGGCCCGCCTCCAGGCCCGCTACGGCCGCGCCTGGCGCCGCAAGGCACCCGTCGGCGCCCTGATGCCGCTGCGCCTGGCCCGCATCGGCGTCCCCCTCGCCCAGACCGCCCCCGAAGGCCTGGCGGCCGCCGGCATCGACCCCCTGCTCCTGCCCCCGGTGGCGGCGATCACGGCGACGCAGGCTCCCGGTGCGACGGCCCCGGCCACGCAGGCCGCGGGTCCGCAGGCTCCGGGTCCGCAGACCCCGGCCCTCCCGGCCGGCGCCGACGCGGCCGCGGCCGCGGCCGCGCAGCAGGCGCAGGCACTCGGCCCGGCGGGCCCCGCCGCCCAGCAGACGCAGCAGGCCCAGCAGACGCAGCAGGCAGAGCAGGCCGGCCTCGCGGTCGCGGATCCGGGCGCGCAGGACGCCGTGTACGGGCCCCACCCCGAGGCTCCCGCCTTCGCGGTGGACCCCACCGCCATGCCCGCCGCCCACAACAGCGCCTGGTTCGCCGCTCCCCGCGCCCCGCAGGCCGCGTACGAGGGCGGCTACAACCCGCGCCTGGTGGAGGGCCTCGAGCCGACCCCGGTGATGCCCCCGTCGGGTCCGGGCCCGGAGGAGCCGGAGCAGCCCCGGCCCCAGCAGCAGGAGCTCCCCGTCCCGGCCCCCCGCCAGGAGGAGACGGCGCGCGAGGCCGGGCCGGAGGCCGGACTCGTCGCGAACATCGACGACGAGAAGTTCGCGGAGGCGGCCTACGAGGTCTTCCGCGCCTACATCGACGAGTTCTCCGGCTTCCCGACCCCGGAGCAGGTGGACATACACCTCTCGGACCGCCACGGAGTCGTGCACCCGCGCAGCGCGTCGATGATCCGCCGCCTGATGCCGGAACTCAAGCAGCGCTACCAGCGCGACCTGGAGAGCGAGCACATCGCGTAGCCCCTCCCGGTGCCCCAAGCGCGCCGGGAACGGGAAGGGCCCGCGCCCCGGGACGGTTCCCCGGGGCGCGGGCCCTTCTCGTGTCGGTGCCCGCCCTACACGGCCAGCAGCGTGCGCACCCGGTCCGCCCCCACCGCGAGCAGCAGCGTCGGCAGGCGCGGCCCGGTCTCCCGCGTCACGAGCAGCCGGTAGAGCAGGGCGAAGAACGTGCGCTGCGCGACCTTCAGCTCCGGCGTCGGCTTGGCGTCCGGCTCGAGGCCGGCCATCACCTTGGGCACGCCGTAGACGAGGGTGGTCAGGCCGTCCAGCGACCAGTGCGCGTCGAGGCCGTCCACGAGCCGGCGCAGCGACTCGCGGCCCTCCTCGTCCAGGGACGACAGGAGTTCCGCGTCGGGCTCGTCGCGCACCAGCGTGCGCTGGTCGGCCGGGACCTGCGTGGTGATCCAGTTCTCGGCCCGGTCGAGGCGCGGGCGCACCTCGTCGAGGGAGAGCAGCGGCCGCTCCGGCTCCAGGTCGCTGAGGATGCGCAGGGTCTGCTCGTCGTGCCCGGCGGTGATGTCGGCGACGGACGCGAGCGTCCGGTAGGCCATCGGGCGCGGCGTGCGGGGCAGCTCGTGGGACGCGACGCGTACGGCGCGCGCGTGCGCCGCGGCGTCGGCGGGGAGCACCGAGCCGTCGGCGACCTTCGCCTCGAGCTTGTCCCACTCGTCGTAGAGCCGCTGGATCTCCTGGTCGAAGGCGATCTTGAAGGACTGGTTGGGACGGCGGCGGGCGTACAGCCAGCGCAGCAGCTGCGGTTCCATGATCTGCAGCGCGTCGGCCGGGGTCGGGACCCCGCCCTTGCTGGAGGACATCTTGGCCATGCCGCTGATGCCGACGAACGCGTACATCGGTCCGATCGGCTGCTCGCCGCCGAAGATGCCCACGATCTGGCCGCCGACCTGGAAGGACGAGCCGGGCGAGGAGTGGTCGACGCCCGAGGGCTCGAAGATCACGCCCTCGTAGGCCCAGCGCATCGGCCAGTCGACCTTCCAGACCAGCTTGCCGCGGTTGAACTCGCTGAGCTTGACCGTCTCGGTGAAGGCGTCCTCGGTGCAGACGTAGGTCAGTTCGGTCGTCTCGTCGTCGTAGGACGTCACCTTGGTGAAGTCCTTGCCGCACTGGCCGCAGTACGGCTTGTACGGGAAGTACCCGCCCTCGCCGACGCTGCCGTCGTCCTCGGCGGCCGCGCCCGAGCCCTCGGCCGCTTCCAGCTCGGCCTCGTCGACCTGCTTCTGCTGCGGCTTCTTGCCGCCCGGCTTCTGCTTGGTGCGGTACTGGTCGAGGATCGCGTCGATGTCGCCGCGGTGCTTCATCGCGAACAGCACCTGCTCGCGGTAGGTGCCGGCCGTGTACTGCTCGGTCTGGCTGATGGGGTCGTACGTGACGCCCAGCTCGTCCAGGGCGCCGATCAGGGCGGCCTTGAAGTGCTCGGCCCAGTTGGCGTACGTGGATCCCGCCGGAGCGGGGACCGAGGTCAGCGGCATTCCGATGTACTGGCCGTAGGTCTCCGGATCCACGCCCGGGATGCCGGCCGGCACCTTGCGGTAGCGGTCGTAGTCGTCCCAGGAGATCAGGTGCCTGACCTCGATGCCCCGCCGGCGGATCTCGTCCGCGACCAGGTGCGGGGTCATGACCTCGCGCAGGTTGCCCAGGTGGATCGGGCCGGAGGGAGAGATGCCGGACGCGACGACGACAGGTTTGCCGGGTGCTCGGCGCTCCGCCTCGGCGATGACCTCGTCCGCGAAACGGGAGACCCAGTCGGTCTCGGTGCTGCTCTCGGCGCTCTGAGCCACGACACGTCCTTCTATCTCGAATGCTGGCTTCAGCCATTCTCCCAGACGGAACAGGCCGCTCCGGGGTTGCTCGGCGCTCCCCGATATCCCGGGAGAACGGCAGCGCCCGCGTGGGATACTCGGCACTTGTCGGAACAACCAAGTGCACCCACCGGCACCACCTCACAGGAACGGCAGCTCATGGCCTCGGTCCCTTCCCTCGCTTCTTCCGTCAACCAGCGCGTCGCCGACGCACTCGCCTCCGCCCTGCCGGACGCCGGTGCGAGCGACCCCCTGCTGCGACGAAGCGACCGGGCCGACTTCCAGGCCAACGGCATCCTGGCGCTCGCGAAGAAGGCCAAGGCCAACCCGCGCGAGCTGGCGACGACCGTGGTCGAGGGCCTCGACTCCGGTGACCTGATCAAGGAGATCGAGGTCTCCGGACCCGGCTTCCTCAACATCACGCTCACCGACCGGGCGATCGTCGAGACCCTGGCCGCGCGCGCCGCCGACGACCGCCTCGGCGTCCCGCTCGCCGCGAACCCGGGCACGACGGTCATCGACTACGCGCAGCCGAACGTCGCCAAGGAGATGCACGTCGGCCACCTGCGCTCCGCCGTGATCGGCGCCGCGATGGTGGAGATCCTGGAGTTCACGGGCGAGAAGGTGGTCCGCCGCCACCACATCGGCGACTGGGGCACCCAGTTCGGCATGCTCATCCAGTACCTGCTGGAGCACCCGCACGAGCTGGACCACAAGAGCGGCGACGACGCCGACGAACAGGCCTCCGGCGAGGAGGCCATGTCCAACCTGAACCGCCTGTACAAGGCCTCGCGCGCGCACTTCGACTCCGACGAGGAGTTCAAGACGCGTGCCCGGGCCCGGGTCGTGGACCTCCAGGCGGGCGAGCCCGAGACCCTGGCGCTGTGGCAGCGGTTCGTGGACGAGTCGAAGATCTACTTCTACTCCGTCTTCAACAAGCTGGACATGGACATCCAGGACCCCGACGTCGTCGGCGAGTCCGGCTACAACGACATGCTCGTCGAGACGTGCAAGCTGCTGGAGGAGTCGGGCGTCGCCGTCCGCTCCAACGGCGCGCTCTGCGTGTTCTTCGACGACGTCAAGGGCCCGGACGGCAACCCGACCCCGCTGATCGTCCAGAAGTCCGACGGCGGCTTCGGCTACGCGGCGACCGACCTCTCGGCGATCCGCGACCGCGTGGGCAACCTGGGCGCGACCGAGCTGATCTACGTGGTGGACGCGCGGCAGTCCCTGCACTTCAAGATGGTCTTCGAGACGGCGCGCCGGGCGGGCTGGCTCGGCGACGGCGTCAAGGCCGTGCAGCTGGCCTTCGGCACCGTCCTGGGCAAGGACGGCAAGCCCTTCAAGACCCGTGAGGGCGAGACGGTCCGGCTGGTGGACCTGCTGGACGAGGCCGTGGACCGGGCGACGGCCGTGGTGCGGGAGAAGGCGGAGAAGGTCGGCCTGACCGAGCAGGAGATCGTCGAGAACGGCCGGCAGGTCGGCATCGGCGCCGTGAAGTACGCGGACCTGTCCACCTCGGCCGCGCGCGACTACAAGTTCGACCTGGACCAGATGGTCTCGCTCAACGGCGACACGTCCGTCTACCTCCAGTACGCGTACGCCCGGATCCGGTCCATCCTGCGCAAGGCGGGCGAGGCGGGCGACCGCAGGCCGGCCGCGCACCCGGAGCTGGAACTGGCCCCGGCCGAGCGGGCGCTGGGCCTGCACCTGGACCACTTCGGCGAGCTCCTGGCCGAGGCGGCCTCGGAGCACGCCCCCCACAAGCTGGCGGCGTACCTCTACCAGCTGTCCTCGCTGTTCACGACGTTCTACGACCAGTGCCCGGTCATCAAGCCCGAGCCGGAGCTCGTCGTCGGCGAGAACCGCCTCTTCCTGTGCGAGCTGACGGCCCGCACGCTCTCCAAGGGCATGTCGCTCCTGGGCATCCGGACCCCCGAGAAGCTCTGATCACCGGCGCCCGGCACGCGTGAGGGGCCGGCGGGGGCCGCCCGAGGCCGGGGGAGCCCGCGCGCCGCCGCCCCGCCCCGGGGGCGGGCGCGCGGGGCGGC
>NZ_JBSGWY010000027.1:72500-84357 GCF_053609145.1 Streptomyces sp. NPDC054961
GTGTACTGGCTGCAGTGCCTCGCCCCCCCCCTGCTAGCGAGTACCCCCCCCCCCCGGGGGGGGGGGGGGCGCCCGGGGGCCCCCCCCCGCCCCCCCCCCCCGCGGCCCCTTCTCACGTGCCGGGAGCGCGCTAGCCGATCGCGCGGATGGCGTTCCAGCCGCTCTGCCCGACCGTGGTGCGGGTCCCGTCCGCCGGGTCGCCCGCGCCGTTGGTGCCGCCGGCGTAGAAGAGCAGCGTGCCCGTGCCCTCGTTGGTGGTCGCCCACAGGTCGGCGACCCCGTTGCCGTCCGCGTCGCCGGCGCCCGCCAGCAGCGGCCGGTTGACGGACCCGTAGCCGTGCCCGTACTCGGTGCGCTCGCCGAAGGTGCCGTCGCCGTGGCCCCGGTAGAGCCACAGCTTCTCGTCGTTCGCGTCGCGCGCGAACAGGTCGACGCGGCCGTCGTGGTCGGCGTCGCCCGCCGCGCTCAGGTTCATCGGGGACCAGCCGCGCAGGCCGATCTGCACCCCGGACTTCACGCCGGGGTTGGCGGCCGGGTCGCCCGCGTAGAGCCACAGGGTGTCGCCGAGGGTGGCGATCACGTCCGGGTAGCCGTCGCCGGTGGCGTCGCCGACGCTGACCACCTGGGAGTCGGCGGGGAATCCGGTGCCGATCCGTACCGGGGAGGCCAGGGAGCCGTCACCGCGGCTGGGGTAGACGCGCAGCTCGGTGCCGACGCGCGCGACGAGGTCCTCGGTGCCGTTGCCGGTCCAGTCGCCGCGGTGGGAGACCGAGGCGCCGGCCCAGCCGCCGCTGCCGATCTCGGCCGGGGCGCCGCTGACGCCTCCGTTGCCCTGGCCGGCGTACAGGCGGAGCTTGCCCGCGTCGTCGACGGCGACCAGGTCGGACCCGCCGTCGCCGTTCATGTCGCCGGCCCTCGGGGCGCCGCGCAGTACGGCGGTGACGGGCGCGTGGTCGGAGACCCCGCTCGGGGCGCCGCTGGTCGGCTCGTTCGGGGTGGTGTCCATCCGCGCCGAGTCGATGGCGCAGGAGCCGAAGCGGCTCGCGCCGACCGCCTTCGTGGTGAAGAGGTGGTCGAGCTTGTTCCAGGAGTGCCCGCCCGTGCCGACCGTGTCCCAGCCGTGGTACGTGAACCCGTCGATGCAGCTGTCGTAGGCGCCGGTCAGCGGCGCCATCTCGGCCGCACCGGCGTTGCGGTTGAAGTCGCCGCCCAGGACGGAGCCGCCGGGGGCGTGCGCGTCGAGGAACGCCTTGACGTTCTTGATCTGCTGGGCGGCGCGGCTCGCCTGGCCCGGGATGATGTGCGTGGTGCAGGGCGTGGTGCTCCAGCCCTCCACCGCCACGCACAGCGCCGACAGGGTCTGCTGGTCGTCCGCGGACGCCGGCAGCGTGTTCTCGGCCCAGGATCCGGTGACGTTGCCCTTGACGGCCAGCAGGATGCCGAGGTCGCCGGTCAGTCCCGCCCGGCAGTCGGTGCGGCCGTCGGGGCGCGCGCCCTTGGCGTGGCGGACGGACCATGCGCCGCCGAGCCGCTCCTGGAGCAGCGCCATGTGGCTGCCGGGGGCGCCGCCGCAGACCTCCTGCAGCATCACGACGTTGGCGCGCCGCTCGTCCACGACCTTCTTGACCTCGTCCATCTTCGCGGCGGGCTGGTCGCGGTACGGGCAGTAGCCCGCGTCGCCCCGGTTGCCGCCGGCCTCCCCGCAGATGTTCCAGGACACGACCCGGATCTCGTTCTGCGGCGTCACCGCGACCGGGACGGCCCGGGCCGGGGGCGCCGCGACCAGCCCGGTGCCGAGCGTCGCGCCCAGAGCCGTGACGGCCGCCGCCACGGATACGAGCATCCGTACGGATCTCTTCAATTCCCCACCCTTGTCCGTGCGATGACCGGCGGATCTCCCCCCGGCCACCACCATGATCACCCGAACGGCCCGGTTCGGGCCGCACGGCCCGGGTAGGGGACGGCCCGTCCTTCCCCTACCCACCCCCGGAGGGCCCCGTGCCCGACATGAACGGCCCCTACAAGCCCGGCACCCCGTGCTGGATCGACCTGATGGTTCCCGACCAGCAGGCCGCCCTCGACTTCTACGCCGACCTCTTCGGCTGGCAGGGCGAGATCGGCCCGGCCGAGCAGGGCGGATACTCCGTCTGCACCCTCAAGGGCAAGCCCGTCGCCGGCATCATGAAGGCGATGAACCCGGACGGCACGGTCCCCGACCCGATGCCGCCGACCGTGTGGACCACGTACCTGGCCACCGACGCCCTCGACGCCACCCTCAAGTCCGCCACCGACGCGCGCGGCCGGATCATCATGGGCCCGATGGACGTCATGGACCTCGGGCGGATGGCCGTCCTCGCGGACTCGACCGGCGCCGTCTTCGGCCTGTGGCAGGCGGGCACCTTCGACGGCGCGGGCATCGTCAACGAGCACGGCGCCCTCATCTGGAACGAGCTCAGCACCGGCGACGTCGCCGCCGCGGCCGCGTTCTACTCCGCCGTCCTGCCGGTCACCACGGCCCCGTCCGAGATGCCGGACGCCGAGGGGTACACGGAGTTCAAGGTCGGCGGCCGCGCGGTGGGCGGAATGATGGACCTCAAGAACCTCCCGCCGGGCACCCCGCCGAACTGGCTCCCGTACTTCCACGCGGACGACGTGGACAGCATCCAGGCCGCCGCCGTCCGCGCCGGAGCCTCCGTCCTCGCCCCCGCCTTCGACATGGCGGCGGGCCGCATGGCCGTCCTGGCCGACCCGCAGGGCGCGCCGTTCGCGGTCATCAAGGCGAGCGCCCCGGAACAGCCGGCCTGACCGGGGCACGGCGCGCGGGCCGGAGCCCGCGCGCGGGAGGGGACCGCTCCGCCTGACGGGGCCGCCTCGTGTGGCGGGCGCCCGGTGCGACGTCTCCGCCTGATGTGACGGGGCCCACAGGGAACGTTTCCCCTGGGGGCCCCCTCCTCTGTGTGCCAGAGCGTTTTCACGGCCGGGGGGACACACGATGGGGGACACCATGGAGCACGCGACGGGGCCGTCGGCTCACCCGATGAGGACGCAGACACGGACGGGGACGAGGACGCAGGCGGAGGCGACGACGGGGCCGAAGACCGACGCCGAGCCGGGGGCGCTGACCGGCACGACGCGACGGCGTACCGGCCGGGCGCTCGCGGCGCTGCTCGCCGCCGACGGGCTGATCCACCTGTACTGGGCCACCGGCGCCACCTGGCCCGCACCCGACGAGCGGACGCTGTCCCTGGCCGTGCTCGGCACGGAGGTGTCCTTCGGCCCGCCCGTGGTCCTGCCGCTCGCCGCCCTCACCCTCACCGGCGCCGCCGCCGTCCTCGCCCACACGGAGGGCCTGGGCAACCGGCCCACCCGCCTGGCCGCCCGCCTGATCACCGCCGCCGTCGCCGCCGGGCTGACCGTACGGGGCCTCGCGGGCCTCGGCTGGGCGGCCGGACTCCTCGACAGCCCGCCGGACGGCCCCTTCCGCACCCTCAACCTCGCCCTCTACACCCCGGCCTGCCTCGCCTTCGGCTGGGCGGCGGCCCGCCTGGCGAGGGCGCGTTGACCCCGGCGGCCGCGCCGGGCAGCCCTCCGGCCGGCCCCCTCACCCAGGCCGCCCGCGACCGAGGGGTCGCCCTCGCCCGCGCGGCCCGGGGCGGCGACACCCTGGCGCTGCACGACCTCCTCGACCACCTGACCCCGTACATCGCCCGGATCTGCACCCCGATCGCCCTCGCGGACGGCCCGGACGCCACGCAGGAAGCCCTGCTCGCCGTCTTCCGGTCCCTGCGCGCGCTGCGGGATCCGGAGACCCTGTACGGCTGGGTCCGGTCCATCGCCGTCCGCGAAGCCGTCCGCACCGCCCGGCGCGCGGCCCGCGACCGCCCGGCCGAGCTGGCCGACGTACCCGGCCGGGGCGACCCGCAGCTCGCCACCGACATCGACGACGTCCTGGCCCGGCTCTCCCCCGCCCACCGGGCCGTCCTCGTGCTCCGGGACGTGGAGGGCCTCGACGAGGAATCCGCGGCCGCCGTCCTCGGCGTCCCGCCCGGCACCGCCAAGTCCCGCCTGCACCGGGCCCGTACGAGCTTCCGAAAGGCGTGGTCCTCATGACGTTCCCGCTCGCGCACACCGCCGCACACTCCCCCGGCACGGTCGGCCGGCTGCGCGTCATGGCCGCCGGTGTCCCCGGAGCCCGGGTCGTCGAACAGGTGGTGCCGGCCCCCGTGGAGGCCGTCTGGGCGGTGATGTCCGACCTGGAGGGCGAGTTCGGCCGCTTCCAGCCGGACATGCGCACCGTCCGCGTGCTCCGGGTCACGGGCGACCGCGTGGAGGCCCTGGCCCGCAGCAGGTACGGGCTGCGCGCCCACTTCCGCGGCGTCCTGCGCCCCGGCTGGTGCTGGCTCCAGAGCCGCTTCCTGATCATCGGCATGGCCGCCGCCCCGGAACCCGGCGGCGGCACCCGCGTCGCCCTGACCGGCGGCGTACGCGTCCCCGGCCGCGCGGCGATCGTCCCGCTGGGCGCGGAGCGGGAGCTGCGGGAGGCGATGGGGCGGCTGGCCGGGCGGCTGGCGGGGCGGGTCGGGGAGACGGGGGGTGAGGAACGGCCTCGCTGACGACCTGACGTCCCCGCCGCTCCAGGTGAGCCGACCCCCGCGGGGCTGCTCAGATGCCCAGCAGGTCGGCCAGGACCCGTGCTTCGCGCATGACGCCGAGTCCGCCGGGGATGTCGCCGTCGTTCGCCACGTAGAGGGCGGTCTCCACCCGCCGGGCGACGCCCCAGGCCTGGAGCCTGCCGGCGGTCTCGCCGAGGGCATCGGCCATCAGGGCGAACCGTCCGGCCAGCACACGGCCGGGGTCGGCGTGAGCGAACGGGTCGTCGATCTCCGCCAGGAGCGGCCACGGGTCGTATCCGGGGTCGCCGGTCATCGGCTTGGCGTCGATGGCGAGCCATGGACGGCGGGCAGCGCTGACCACGTTGCCCGCGTTGAAGTCGCCGTGCACCACGACCTCGCGCGACGCCGTGGCCGGGAGCTCGCGCAGCAACCGGATCCCGTGCGCCACGAGGCCGGCATCGAAGCCGGGCCGGAGCCGCTCCATACGCTCCTCGGTGAGGCCCGCCCACTCCGCGGTGACGTCTGCCAGCCGCTCCAGCCCCGTCGGCTGCGGCACCGGCGCCCGCCACAGCTCGCGGAGGATGTCCGCGCCCGCCAGCAGTCGCTCTTCGGCGCTGAGGTGGTTCGCCGACCGGAGGGGGTGGCCCGGGTCGCACCGCTCCAGCAGCAGTGCGTGGTGCTCGGAGTCCTCCCCCAGGAGACGCACGGCTCGGTGTCCGTCCCACAAGCGCAGTGCCTCGGCCTCACCGGCTGCTTCCCGGTGGGGCCAGCTGATCTTCAGTACCACCGGGAGCCCGTCCGGCAAGGTGGCGGGCGCCACCCACGAGCAGCTACCGCCGTGGAACGGGGCCTGAAGGTTCAGGGACCATCTGGCGCGCATCCGGGCCACGGCCTGCGGCAGTCCGTCCAGCCATGCGCGTCCGGGACCGCTTCCGCCGAGGGTGTCCATGATCGGGAGGGTCGAAGGGAACAGTTCCGCCGTCACCGGGTCTCCTCCTCGAACATGTCGGCCGTGGCGTAGTCGGCCGTGGCGTAGGGGCAGCAGCCACAGCCACAACCCATCTTGTCTGAGCCGTGATCTGTTTGCGGACCGGAATCCTCCCCACCGCCCCTAACCTGATCATGTTCAAAACGGGGAGGGAACCCAGACATGCAGTTCAAGCGCATCGCCGCCGTGGCCGCCGCAGCAGTGGTCGGCCCGACGGTACTCATGACCACGCCCGCGATGGCGGACGAGCAGCACCAGCCGGCCGTGTCCGTACCGGACACCGCGCCGAAGGACGACGCGGCGCCCGGCGCCGAGCCGACGCCGGAGACCCACCCGGCGACCGAGCACGCACCCGCGCCCGAGACGGCCCCGGCCGCCCCGGCCGCCCCGGTCACCCCGGTCACCCCGGTCACCCCGCCGGTCGCGCAGCCCGAGGCCCCGGCGCCCGCACCGGTCTCCCCGGCCCCGGCGGCCGGAGAGACGGCCAAGGCAGAGACCCCGAGCGTCCTGTCCGACTCGATCCTCCTGGGCCCGGACGTCACGGTGGCGGGCATCCCGAAGGCCGGCTTCACGCCGGACGGCAGCTGGACCCCGCTGACCGTGACGGTCGACAACTCGGCCCACACCGAGGTCAAGAACTACACCCCCCGGCTCACGTTCACCCAGGAGCAGGGAAAGCTGAAGCCCGGCCAGATCAAGGTGGAGCGGCTCGTCACGGACGCGGGGGGCCACACGTCCTGGAAGGCCGCGGACTTCTTCGGCGGGGACAACGACCACTACTTCACCTACGGCCTCGGATCGAACCCGTCCGTCGCCCGAGAGTCGGTCTACACGATCGACGTGCGGATCAGCTTCGCCGCCGAGACGGCGGTGGTCCCGTTCAAGCTGGCCTCCGACGGCCTGAGCATCCGCGCGGACGGCGGAAGGGCCTGGACCGGCACCACCTGGTACGAGACCAACATCGTCGGCGCGACCGCCGACCCCAGCGCCCCCGAAATCGTCGACGGCCCGTCGCTCTCCCTGACCGGTCTTCCCGCCGAAGGCTTCCGGGCGGGCGGCCGCTGGCAGGAGATCGGCCTCCACGTCGACAACACCGGCAAGCAGGCCCTGGAACGGTTCAGCCTGGCTTTCGCGGCGGAAACCCCGGACTTCTCCCCGCTGCGGCACGAGGTCGTCCAGGTCGAGCTCTACGGAAAGAACGGCTGGGCGCCGGTCGGCTACTCCTACGCGGACGGGGTGCTCGTCTACTTCGACCTCGGGACCGGCCCGATCGCCGCCGGAGAGATCCACGACGTCAAGCTGCGCGTCCGCTTCACCAAGGACGCCCCGCTGGGTGACATCCGGCTGCGCCCGGCCGGCGGCGCGGAGGACGACCTCGGCTCGGGCGAACACCACGTGTACGTCATCAGCCCCGCGAAGGCCCGGCTGACGAAGATCCTCGAAGCTGGTCCGGTCACCGACGAGGGCAACGACCCCGCACCGAACGGCGGATCGAAGCCGATCACCGACGCGGGCACGGGTACGGGTACGGGGACGGGCAGCGGCACCGGCACCGCCACGGGCACCGGCACCGGCACCGGCACGCAGACCGGCGGCCAGCTCGCCGCCACCGGCAGCGACCCGGCCTCCACCTGGGCGCTCGGCGGAGCCGGCGTGGCCCTGGCCATGGGCGCCGCCCTGGTCGCCGGCACCGGCCGGCACCGCCGCCGCGCGACCGCCTGAGCCTCGGTCAGCGGAACTCGCACCAGACGACCTTGCCCGGCGCCCGGGGCAGTACGCCCCAGGCGTCGGCGAGGGCGTCCACCAGCAACAGGCCGTGCCCCGGAGGCCGTTCGGTCATCCGGGAGAGCCCGGGCCCGCTGTCGTGGACCTCGACCCGGACCGTGGCGTCGAAGGCGAGCAGCCGCAGCAGGTACCCCCGGCCGCGCGGGACGCCGTAGCGCAGGGCGTTGGTCGTCAGCTCGCTCACGCAGAGCGACACGTCGCCGTCCCGGCCGGGCCTCCCCCACCCGTGCAAGGTGTCACGGGTGAACTGGCGCGCGGCCGCGACGGACTGGGGATCGCGCAGGTAGAGCCGCTCGATCAGGAGGGCTGCTTGCGTATGCGGATTCACGGGACGATGGTCGCGCGCGGTCACTAGCGTGTGACTGAGCGCCGACCCGTACTCCTGGATGAGTACGGGTCGAAGCGGGGTAGTCCACGCGCAGGGGTGGGGAGTTCGCTGTCATGCCACCGAGGAAACGAGCGAGGCCGAACGCGACGACCATGAAGATGGTCGGCACGCAGGTGGCCGCGGCCCGAACCGCCAAGAACCTGACCCAGAAGCAGCTCGGAGAGCTGGTCCGGCTGGACGCGGAGACCATCGCGTCGATCGAGCAGGGGCGGCGGGCGCTGATGCCGAACGTCGCGGAGTTGATAGACCGGAATCTGGGGCTGCCCGGGCTGTTGACCGTCGCCGCCAACGGGATGCCCGAGTTGGACGCGACACCGCCCTGGGCGGAGGAGTACATGGACCTGGAGTACACCGCGGTCGCCATCTCCTGGTTCGACAATCAGGTGGTGCCGGGCCTGCTCCAGACGGAGGACTACGCCCGAGCCGTGTTCAGGTGCCGCGTCCCGGCCCACCCGGAGGCGGAGGTCGAGTCACTGACCTCTTCACGGATCGCCCGCCAGGAGATCCTGCGCCGCCCCACCCCGCCGACCCTGAGCTTCGTCGTCTGGGAGGCGGTCCTCCGCGATCGCCTCGGCGGCGACGAGGTGCATGCGGAGCAGCTGCGGCACCTGCGCGCCTGCGCGGGTCTGCCGGACGTGAGCTTGCAGGTGATGCCGCTGGGGCGGACCTCTCATGCGGGCCTCAACGGCCCGTTCACCATCCTGGAATCCCATGACCACCAGCACCACGGCTACACCGAAAGTCAGCGTGGCAGCCAGCTCGTCTCGGCCCCGGACGAGGTCAGCATCCTGGCGCGCAAGTATGCAATGCTGCGGACCCAGGCCCTCAACGCCGAGCAGACACGGGGCCTGTTGGACCGCCTGCTAGGAGAGACATGAGCGCCACGACCGCACTGCAGTGGTTCAAGTCCAGCTACAGCGGTGACGAAGGCGGCCAGTGCCTGGAAGTGGCCGTCTGCGCGACCCAGGTGCACGTCCGCGACAGCAAGGTCGCCGACGGCCCCGTCCTCGACCTCGCCCCCGCCGCCTGGGACGCCCTTACGGAGTGGACCGCTCGCTGATCAGTTCGGCCAGGCCGTCCAGCAGGCGGCCCAGACCGAAGCGGAACTGGAAGTCCGGCTCGTCCGAGCCGGTGAACGCCGAGGAGTCCAGCAGCCGCGTCACCGACGGGTGGCGCTCCGGGTCGGTCAGCAGCCGCAGCATGCGTACGTACTGGCCCACCACCTGGTCCGGTGAGACCCCGGACTTCACGATGGCGTCCATCATGTCCGCGGCCATCGTGGCCTCGTTCCGTACGAGCCCGCCGATCAGGATGATCGTGGAGAGCTTCTCGCTCTCCTCCAGGCCGGTGCCGGCGAGCGCGGCGAGCCCGCGTTCCATCCAGGCCAGCTGGTTCGGGGTGGCCGGCGGGGCCGTGATCGGGATGCGCAGGATCCAGGAGTTGGCCATCAGGACGGCGCGCTGCGCGTACGCCCAGTCGGTCAGCAGCTCCCGCCAGCCGGCACCGGGGACCTCGCCCGAGCCCGGATCCCCGGAGGGTCCCGGTTCCGGCGGGGTGCCCACGCCCGCGTCCGACATCAGGATGTAGAGCTCTTCCTTCGCCGTGACGTACCGGTAGAGGGACATCGTCGAGACGCCCAGCTCCTTGGCCACCCGGCCCATGGAGACGGCGTCCATCCCCTCGGTGGCGGCCAGGGACACCGCCGCCTCCACGATCCGGGGAAGCGTCAGCGTGGGGCGCGGCCCCTTGCCGGGGCGTTCGCGCAGGCCCCAGGCCATTTCCAGGCTCGCCGGGAGCCCGGTGCCTTCCACCGGTTCCCTCTCCGGCTCCTTCGCCATGGCCGCCCGCTTCCACTCTCGTCGTTGACCCACATCCTAGTTCTGTGTATTACTTACACAGAAGCGCGTACTGCATACGCAGAACGCAGACTCGAGCATGCAGAAGGGAGCGTGGCCTCCGATGACCACGAACGACCTCGGCATCCGCGCCACCGGCCTCACCAAGTCCTACGGCGACCTCCACGTCCTCGACGGCGTCGACCTGACCGTCCCGCGCGGGAGCGTCCTCGCCCTCCTCGGCCCCAACGGCGCGGGCAAGACCACCACGGTCCGCCTCCTCGCCACCCTCACCGCACCCGACGCCGGCACCGCCCGCGTGGCCGAGTTCGACATCTCCACCGAGCGGGCCCAGGTCCGCCGACGCATCAGCCTCACCGGGCAGTTCGCCGCCGTGGACGACCTCCAGACCGGCGCCGAGATGCTCCGCACGGCCGGCCGGCTCTCCGGCCTCTCGGCCCGCGCCGCCCGCGCCCGCGCCGACGAGCTCCTCACCCGCTTCGGACTCGCCGAAGCCGCCGCGCGCACGGCGAAGACCTACTCGGGCGGCATGCGCCGCCGCCTCGACCTCGCGGCGAGCCTGGTCGCCCGGCCCGAGGTGATCTTCCTGGACGAGCCGACCGCCGGGCTCGACCCGCGCAGCCGCCAAGACCTCTGGGAACTCGTACGGGAACTGCGCGCCGACGGCACGAGCGTGCTGCTCACCACCCAGTACCTGGAGGAGGCCGACCGGCTCGCCGACCGCGTGGCCGTCCTGTCCGGCGGCCGGATCGCCGCCGAGGGCACCCCGGCCGAGCTCAAGTCCCGCGTGGCGGGCCACCGCCTCGACCTGACCCTCACCAGCCGCGGCGCCTACGACTCGCTGGCCCCGCGCGCGGCGGGGCTCGTGGCGGGGCTCTCCGCAGGACAAGCGGCAGGGCTCGCGGCGGGACACGTGGAAGGGCTCGCGGCGGGACAGGCGACAGGGGCGGCCACCGGGACGGTGGACTCGCCCACCGCTGCCGCGGGGGCGGCCGCCTTCGCGGCCGAGGGTCCCACCCTCGCGCCGGAGGAGCTCGGCCTCAGCCTGCCCACCGACGGCAGCGCCGCCCACGTCCGGTCCCTGCTCGACGCACTCGACCCGGACCGCACCGCCGTGGACCGCTTCACGGTCCGCGGCGCCACCCTCGACGACGTGTTCCTCACCCTGACGGGAGCCGCTCCATGAACCCCTCCATGACCCCCTCCGTCCCCGCCTCGGCACCCACCTCCGGGATTGCCACCGGGACCGCCACCGGGACTGCCCCTGTGACCGCCACCGGGACCGCCACCGGGACCGCCGTCCCGGCGCGGCCCGCCGTGCCGCCGGCCCGCCCCGCCACGGCCGTGGCGGCCCTCGCCCTGGCCGGGCGCAGCCTCCGCATCAGCCGCCGCCAACCGGACGCCCTGATCACGGCCTTGATGCTGCCGGTCATGCTGATGCTGATCTTCGTCTACTTCTTCGGCGGGGCCATCGACACCGGGACCACCTACGTGACCTACGTGGTCCCGGGAGCGATGCTGCTCTGCGCGGGCTTCGGCGCGGCGAGCACCGCCGTCAGCGTCGCCACCGACATGCGGGACGGCGTGATCGACCGCTTCCGCTCCCTGGACATCGGCGGCGTCCCGATCCTGGCCGGACACGTCACGGCCTCGGTCCTGCGCAATCTCGTGTCCACCGGCCTGGTCCTGGCCGTCGCCCTCGCCATCGGCTTCCGCCCTCAGGCCTCGCCGGCCGGTTACCTGGCCGCGGCCGCGCTGCTGGTCGCGTACATCACCGCGATCTCCTGGCTGGCGGCGACGCTCGGGCTGCTCGCCGGCACGCCGGAGGCGGCGGGCGGCTTCACTTTCCTGATGATGTTCCTGCCGTACCCGTCCAGCGCGTTCGTCCCCATCGACACCATGCCCGGCTGGCTCCACGGCTTCGCCGACCACCAGCCGCTGACCCCGGTGATCGAATCCCTCCGGGCCCTGCTCCTGGCCCAGCCGGCGGGCGACGCCCCCTGGGTGGCCCTGACGTGGTGTGCGGGCATCGGCGTGGTGTCCGTGACCCTGGCGGCCGTCCTCTTCGAACGGCGGACGCGGTAGGTCCGGGGCGGGGCCGCCGTGCCGTGCGGTGATCGCCGCCGCGGGGCGCCGGGCAGGAGGGGCGCCGGCGCGGGGGCGGGGGCCCCGGGGGGGCGGGGGCGGCGCGCGGGTGGGAGATCGCGCGGCCCGACCCCCACACACA
>NZ_JBSGWY010000027.1:84367-108006 GCF_053609145.1 Streptomyces sp. NPDC054961
CCGGGGCCCGGGTTGGGGGGGGGGGGGGGGCCCCGGGGCGGGGGGCTCCCCCCCCCCGGCCCCCTCAGTGGGGGGGGGGGGCCCGCGGCGGCGGATCCGGGCGCGTGTGCGCGTGACGCGTCGCCGAGTCACCCAGTCACCCAGTCACCCAGTCACCCGTGACGCGGTACCGCGTCAGTGCAGCGGGTACGAGTGCCTGCCCGTCGCCTCGTCTATCTCCGTGTGGGCCTTCTGCAACATCTGCGACGCGAGATCCATCAGCGCTCGCGCGCCGGCGATCTCTTCCCCGACCCGCAGCTGATCCGGGTCGGAGGGGTGACGCATGGCGTAACCGTGCGCCCGTATCTCGGAGCCGTCCCCGAGCCTGACCAGGGCCGCCGCACTCGTGCGGTGTCCCTCCTCGGTGAACTCGAGCTCCACATGCCACCCGACGAGCGTGGACATGGTGCACCTCCTCCAGGGGTCAACCACCTGCCTCCAGGGTGCGCCTGCGGGAGGTGGGATGCGAGTCGGGGGGGTGGGGGGCGTTGACGGGTGGGCGGGGGTCGGCCTTCGCTGCGGCCTGTCGGGTGCGATGACAGTCCCTGGGGAGGAGAGGGGCAGGGACGGCCGGATCAGGGATGCGGGGGGTGGGGGCGGCCTGAAGGGGTCAGGGTTCCAGACGGGCCAGGCGGCTGAGCAGGGTCACGGCCTCGTCGCGGGCGACCGGTTGGAAGAAGCTGCCGTCGACGGCTTCGACGGCGGCGATCGCGCGGGGAGCCAGTTCGGCTCCGGTGGTGGTGACGCGCAGCCGCTTGGCGCGGGTATCGGCGGGGTCGACCTCCCGCTCGATCAGGCCCTTGGCTTCCAGCGCGCGCAGGACCTGCGACGTCATCTTGACGTCCGTACCGGCCTGGCGGGCCACGGCGAGCTGGTTGGGGTGCTCACCGTGCTTGTTCATCCACCAGGTACAGGCGAGCAGGACGAACTGGACGTGGGTGAGGTCCAACGGTCCGAGCGCGGCGGCGATGTCGCGCTGCCAGCGCAACGTCGCGTGCCACAGCAGGAAACCGGGACTGTCGCCGGGGCTGAGGGCCATCAGCCCTGTGCCAGCTTCACGAGAGCGTCCATCGTCTCGGGCCAGTCCCCCGTGACGGCCGGACCGATGTGCGGGCCGAGTTCGTCCACACCGTCACCGGTGATCTCCATCCGGTACGTCACCCGCGTCCGCAGGCGCTCGCCCGCGTCCACGCGGTGAACGGTCCGCAGCAACAGTCCCTCGAACCGCGCCTCGTCCACGAAGAGTTCATCGGCCACGGCCTCGGCAACGACCAGGTGCACCGGGTCCTGCCCGGCCGGCGTCATCACGATCTCGGCACCCGGCGCGAACGCCCCGCTGATCCGGACGCTCTCGATATCGGCGTTCCAGGCCCCCCAGTTCTCGACGTCGGCCCACAGCCCCCAGATCGCCGCCGGTCCCGCATTGGTCTCCACGCTGTGCTCGTAAGCCCACATCTGACTCTCCCCTTGCCGGTCCGATATTAACTACGCACAGACTATCTACGCGCAGACTATCTGTCCACACTCCCGCCCCCACCACCGCGTGGTGGCCCATGTCCTGTCGTGCGGGTTGGCGGGCGGAGCATCGGGAACGGGCCTCGATGGGCCCGGCTGGAGGTCCCGAGGGACCCGCCTGCCCGCTCTCGGGCAGGCGGGCGGTCCGGATGACCGGCGCTCCTTCGGCTGACCGGCGGGACCGGGCTCGACGCATCCCTGATCCGGCCGTCCCTGCTCCTCACACCCCCCGGAGCCACCCCGCGGCCTCGGTCGCCCAGTACGTCAGGATCGTGTCCGCGCCCGCCCGCTTGATGCCCAGCAGGGTCTCCAGGATGGCTCGGTCGCGCTCGATCCAGCCCTTCTCGGCCGCCGCCTCGATCATCGCGAACTCGCCGCTGATCTGGTACGCCGCCACCGGCACGTCCACCGACTGCGCGACCCGGTACAGGATGTCCAAGTAGGGGCCGGCGGGCTTGACCATGACCATGTCGGCGCCCTCCTCCAGGTCCAGCGCCAGCTCCCGCAGCGACTCCCGGGCGTTCGCCGGGTCCTGCTGGTAGGTCTTGCGGTCGCCCTGCAGCGAGGACCCGACGGCCTCGCGGAAGGGCCCGTAGAACGCGGACGAGTACTTGGCCGTGTACGCCAGGATGGAGACGTCCTCGTGGCCCGTCTCGTCGAGCGCGTCACGGATGACGCCGACCTGGCCGTCCATCATCCCGCTGGGGCCGACCACGTGGACGCCCGCGTCGGCCTGGACCTGCGCCATCTCCGCGTAGCGCTCCAGCGTCGCGTCGTTGTCCACGCGCCCGTGCTCGTCCAGGACCCCGCAGTGCCCGTGGTCGGTGTACTCGTCCAGGCACAGGTCGGACATGATGACGAGGTCGTCCCCGACCTCGGCCTTCACGTCCCGGATCGCGACCTGCAGGATCCCGTCGGGCTCGGTGCCCGCCGTACCCCGCGCGTCCTTGTTCTCGTCGGCCGGGACGCCGAACAGCATGATTCCCGCGACCCCCGCCGAGACCGCCTCCACGGCGGCCTTGCGCAGCGTGTCCCGCGTGTGCTGGACCACTCCCGGCATCGCCGAGATGGCGATCGGCTCGCTGATGCCCTCCCGGACGAACGCCGGGAGGATCAGGTCCGAGGGGTGCAGCCTGGTCTCCGCGACCATCCGCCGCATCGCCGGGGTGGTGCGCAGCCGGCGGGGCCGCGAGCCGGGGAAGGATCCGTACGCACTCATCTTCAGTCGCCTCTTCGCGCTTCGACAGCAGTCGCCACAAGCCTAGGGGGTGCCTGACGGATCACCGCCGGGCCCGCACCGGCCGCCCGGGTCCGCGCCGGGCCGCTACGGCAGGTCGAGCAGCGCCCAGAACACGGCCGCGTTCAGCAGGACCACCGCGGGCGCGGCGATCGCGATGCCGACGCGCCGGGCGGCGTTGGCCGTGCGCCACGGCAGGGCCCAGCTCCACACCAGCAGGGCCGCGGCGGCCAGCAGCCCCACCCAGAACACCGGCCAGGCGACCTCGAAGCTGGCGTCGAAGGCGTGGGCGGCCTCCGTTCCGCAGGAGTCGCAGGCCATCGGCGACAGCCCCGCGTACAGGAGCGAGAGGAACGCCAGCGGCAGCGTCAGCAGCGTGGCGGCCAGCGGGGCCAGGAAGGCCCGCCGGTCCCGGTCGGCGTCGGAGCCGGGGACGGAGGAGAGGCCGTGGGCGAGCTCGTGGGTGGTCATGGGACCACCCAACTCCGGCCGCCCGGCGCCCGGTACCCGTACGCGTACTCAGACCGCCTGGGTAGGTGCGCGCGAGGAGGCGCCGGGGCCGTTGCGCTCCCGCCACCGCTCGAACGCCAGCGCCCTGTGGTCGGGCGAGAAGAGCGGGCCGAGTTCCTCCACCCGCGCGTACGCCCGCGGAGTGTCCGGGTGGTCCCGCAGGGCCAGGCCGTAGGCGCCGATCATCCGCGTCAGCCAGGCGTCCGCGTCCAGGAGGGACAGCAGCAGCTCCGTGGCGTCGGCCGTACGGTCGTCGGATTCCGCCATGCTGTCCGCCGCCCCGTCCCGCACGGGGCTCCGCGGGTCCCGGACCAGGTCGCGGACGACGGCGCGGGCCGCGTCCACGTCGTCACCGCCCTGGAGGACCAGGGCCCGTGCCGCGATGAACCGCACCTCGTCGTCGGGGTCGCCCGCCGCGACGCGCAGGGCCGCGCGCTCCGCTTCCGTGAACGGCCGGTCGTACCAGCCCAGACAGCCCACCGCCGCCAGGCGCACCCGGGGATCGGCATGGCCGGCGTACCGCAGGGAGAGGGCTTCCAGGCGCGGGTGTTCCACCTCGTGTTCGTCGAGGGCGTTCAGCACCGCCGCGAGGACCACGGGGTCCGTCTCCCGGTCCGCCCAGGCGGCGAGCAGTTCCCGGTCCTCCTCGTGGTGCGGGTACCCGTCGTCCGTCAGGAAGGACTGCCTGCCGAACAACCAGTCGGCGGCGAAGAGCCGGTGGCGGGAGGACGGGTGGTCCCTCAGCGCCGTCACCGCTTCCCGGGCCCCGTCGAGCTGGGCGCGGGACTCGGTCCAGTCCACGTGGAAGACGTCGGGATGCCGGACGGCCCGGGCGATCAGTTCCTCCGGCGGGACCTCGACGCCGAACACCCGCTCCAGCCTGGTCAGGACGGCGCCGTGTCCGCCCCGCACCGTCCGACCGCCGAGCACGATCTGCTCGACCTGGCACCACTCCTCCTCCACCCCCGAGGTCTCCGCCGGCTCCAGCGCCCCCGTCCGCCGGCGCAGCTCCGCCTCCGCACCGGCCGCGTACCACCGCCGGGCCGCGTCCAGCAGCCGTGCCCGCTCCGCCTCCGGCAGGCGCTGCCCCGGGTCCGGGAGGTCCCTGGACCAGAGCAGCGCGCCGACCACCGCCGGGGAGCCGCCCTCGACGGCCCGCAGCAGCGGGGTCGTACCGTCCGGCAGCACCCGGTCGGGATCGGCTCCGGCCTCCACCAGCGCGGCGGCCGCCCCGTACGCGTACGCGGCGACCGCCGCGCACAGCGGCGGCAGCCCGTCCGCGTCCGGGGCGTCCGGATCGGCGCGCTCCCGCAGGAGCGCCCGTACCGCCTCCGTGTCGCCCGCCCGTACCGCTTCCCCCAGTGCCGTCATGCCCCGAACATGCCACAGGACCCAGGGCTATCGGGCCTGCTCCTGCTCCTGCTCGGTGAACGCGGCGATCATCTCGTGGATCGTGGCGCCTTCGAAGTCGAAGCCGTCGAAGCCGCGGACCTCGGCCGCGCGCGGGAACATGACCTGCTCGTACGCGGTGAGCGCGGCCTCGATGTCGTCGGGGTGCGCGGCGAGGGCCTGCCCGAGTTCGGCGCCGTCGAGCATGGCCAGGTTGGCGCCTTCGCCGTTCGGGGGCGCGAGGTGGGCGGCGTCGCCGAGGAGGGTGACCCCCGGCACCCGGTCCCACCGGTGCCCGGTCGGCAGGGTGTAGTGGGGGCGCAGGACCGGGGCGGTGTCGCTGTCGGTGATCAGCGCGGTGAGTTCCGGTGCCCAGCCGTCGAACTCCTCGGCGATCCGCGCGGTGGCCGCGGCGGGATCCGTGAAGTCGATGGCGTCGAACCAGTCCAGCGGCTCGGAGATCATCACGTAGGCGTGCAGGGCGTCCCCGGTCTCCCGGTGGGCGAAGATCTCCCTGCCCGGCGAGGGCGCCATCAGCATCCCGCTGCCGACCGCCTTCGCGGCGGCCGGGTGCCGGGTGTCGGAGTCGAACAGGTAGGTCTCGACGATCGACGTGCCCGCGTACTCGGGTGTGGCGGTGGAGAGCAGCGGCCGGACCCGTGACCACGCGCCGTCCGCGCCGACCAGCAGGCTCGTGACGACGGAGCCGCCGCCCGCGAACGTCACCTCGTGGCGGCCCCCGCCGAGGGAACGCGTACCGCTGACCTTGTGCCCCCACCGGACGGTGCTGGCCGGCAGCGAGTCCAGCAGGATCTGCCGCAGTTCGCCGCGCTGCACCTCGGGGCGTCCGCCCGTGCCGTCGTCCGCCTTGTCCAGCAGGAGGGTCCCGTCCCGGTCGAAGATCCGCATCGCCTCGCGGCCCTCGAGGACGATGGCGTGGAACTCGTCCATCAGGCCGGCCGCCCTGAGGGCCGGCTGGCCGTTGTAGTCGTGGATGTCGAGCAGCCCGCCCTGCGTGCGGGCCGTCGGGGAGGACTCCGCCTCGTAGACCGTGGCCGCTATTCCGTGGACGTGCAGGACGCGGGCGAGCGTGAGTCCGCCGAGCCCGGCGCCGATGATCGTGACGTCAGTGGTCATGGGGCTTCCTTCTCCAGTCGGGACGATGCGCTGCCGGTGGCCCGTGCCGTTGCGGGGGCCCACCGACGACTCCACTGTCCCGGCGGCCGTCGACAGCCCGCCGAGGGGTCACCGACAGGACCGGTCCGCCGCCGACAGCCGACCGACACGGCGGAAAGGGCCCCGGGAAGCGAAAGGGCCCGGGCGCGGCTGGAGTCGCTCCATCCGCACCCGGGCCCTTCCCGGTTCCACCGGCCGTCAGGTCGTACGACGCCTGCGCGCTCCCGGCCGCCGCTCGCTCGGCCGGTACACGTTCTCCCCGGCCTCCTTCGCGGCCTCGCGGCGCGCCGCCCCGTACTCCGCCAGGGCTTCCGCGAGCTTGCCCACGCTCGGCTCCGGCGACAGGACGTCGACGCGGAGGCCGTGCTCCTCGGCCGTCTTGGCCGTGGCCGGGCCGATGCACGCGATGACGGTGACGTTGTGCGGCTTGCCGGCGATGCCGACGAGGTTGCGCACGGTGCTCGACGACGTGAAGAGCACGGCGTCGAAGCCGCCGCCCTTGATCGCCTCGCGCGTGTCCTGCGGCGGGGGCGAGGCGCGCACGGTCCGGTAGGCGGTGACGTCGTCGACCTCCCACCCGAGCTCGATGAGCCCGGCGACCAGGGTCTCGGTGGCGATGTCGGCGCGCGGCAGGAAGACGCGGTCGATCGGGTCGAAGACCGGGTCGTAGGGCGGCCAGTCCTCCAGCAGCCCGGCGGCGGACTGCTCCCCGCTGGGCACGAGGTCGGGCTTGACGCCGAACTCCACCAGCGCGGCGGCGGTCTGCTCGCCCACGGCGGCGACCTTGATGCCCGCGAAGGCACGGGCGTCGAGCCCGTACTCCTCGAACTTCTCGCGCACGGCCTTGACCGCGTTCATCGAGGTGAACGCGATCCACTCGTAGCGGCCGGTGACGAGTCCCTTGACGGCCCGCTCCATCTGCTGCGGGGTGCGCGGCGGCTCCACCGCGATGGTCGGCACCTCGTGCGGAACGGCGCCGTACGAACGCAGCTGGTCGGAGAGCGAGGCGGCCTGCTCCTTGGTGCGCGGCACGAGCACGCGCCAGCCGAAGAGCGGCTTCGACTCGAACCAGGACAGCTCCTCGCGGCGCGCGGCGGCGCCGTGCTCCCCGACCACGGCTATGACGGGCCGCGAACCCTCCGGCGAGGGAAGGATCTTGCCCTGCTTGAACACCTGGGCGATGGTCCCCAGGGTCGCGCTCCAGGTCCGCTGGCGGGTGGTGGTGCCGGCCACGGTCACGGTGAGCGGGGTGTCGGGCTTGCGCCCGGCGCCCACCAGTTCGGCGGCGGCCGCCGAGACCGTCTCCAGCGTCGCGGAGACGACGAGGATGCCGTCGCTGGCGCCCGCCTCGCTCCAGCAGCGCGCGGAGGCGTTGCGGGCGTTCACGAACCGGACGTCGGCGCCCTGCTTGCCACTCAGCGGCACACCGGCGTACGCGGGCACGCCGACGGCGGTCGCGACTCCGGGGACCACCTCGAAGGGGATGCCCTCGGTGGCGCAGGCGAGCATCTCCTCGGCCGCGTTCCCGTCGAGCCCGGGGTCACCGGTGACGGCACGGACGACCCGCCTGCCGGAGCGCGCGGCCTCCATGACAAGATTGGCGACGTCGTTGAGAGCAAGAGGTGTTCGGATCACCGGAACCCCGGCGGCTGCTGACAGATCGTCAGCAATCGTCAGCTGAGGCGTGTCCACCCCCGCGCGCGCATGCGTCCGTACGACCTCGAGCACCTCGGGCTCCGCGATCAGTACGTCCGCGGCGGCGAGGGCCTCGACGGCGCGCAGCGTCAGCAGACCCGGGTCGCCCGGACCGGCACCGAGGAAGGTGACGTGCCCGTGGACGGCGACCGCCGGGAAAGCGGAGGTGTTGGGACTTGTGGGGTTCAAAGCGACCGCTCCCCCATCAGACCGGCCGCACCCTTGGCGAGCATCTCGTCCGCGAGTTCGCGTCCGAGCGCCATCGCCTCGTCGTACGACGAGGGCACGGGACCGGTGGTGGACATCTGCACCAGCGTGGAACCGTCGAGGGTTCCCACGACTCCACGCAGGCGCATCTCATTGACAATCTGCCCGTCGGCCAGCAGGTCGGCGAGCGCCCCCACGGGGGCGCTGCAGCCGGCCTCCAGGGCGGCGAGCAGGGCGCGCTCCGCGGTCACGGCGGCCCGGGTGTACGGGTCGTCGAGCTCGCCGAGCGCGGCGATCAGGTCCGTGTCGGACGCGACGCACTCCACGGCCAGGGCACCCTGGCCGGGTGCGGGCAGCACGTTGTCGACGGACAGCAGGTCGGTGGCTTCGTCTCCGCGGCCGATCCGGTTGAGCCCGGCGGCGGCGAGGACGACCGCGTCGAGCTCCCCGTTCCGCACGAAGCCGATCCGGGTGTCGACGTTGCCGCGGATGGCGACGGTCTCGATGACCTTGCCCAGCGACCTGGCGTAGGCGTGCAGCAGGGACTGGCGCCGGGGCGAACCGGTGCCGACCCGCGCGCCGTCGGGCAGCTGCTCGAAGGTCAGGCCGTCACGGGCGACGAGCGCGTCCCGGGGGTCCTCGCGCCGCGGCATGGCCGCGATGACGAGGTCGTCGGGCTGCGTGGTGGGCAGGTCCTTCAGCGAGTGCACGGCGAAGTCGACCTCGCCGCGCACGAGGGCCTCGCGCAGGGCGGTGACGAAGACGCCGGTGCCGCCGATCTGCGAGAGGCTCTCGCGGGACACGTCACCGTAGGTCGTGATCTCCACGAGCTCGACGGGCCGGCCGGTGATCGCCCGTACCGCCTCGGCTACATGTCCGGACTGGGACATGGCCAGCTTGCTTCGCCGCGTGCCGAGCCGGAGGGGCTGGTCGAGACGTGGATTCATGATGCCCGTCCTGAGTCGTCGTTCTTGTCTGCCGCGTCCGCCCGGCTGACGGAGGCCACCGTCTGCGGGTCGAGATCGAAGAGTTCGCGCAGCGCTTCCGCGTACCCGGCGCCGCCGGGCTCGCTCGCGAGCTGCTTGACGCGCACGGTCGGCGCGTGGAGGAGCTTGTCGACGACGCGGCGCACGGTCTGGGTCACTTCGGCCCGCTGCCGCTCGTCGAGATCGGGGAGGCGCCCGTCGAGCCGCGCCACTTCCATGGCGACGACCTCGGCGGCCATGGCGCGCAGGGCGACCACGGTGGGAGTGATGTGCGCGGCCCGCTGCGCGGCACCGAACGCGGCCACTTCCTCGGCGACTATCCCGCGCACGGCGTCGACGTCGGCGGCCATCGGCGCGTCGGCGCTCGCCTCGGCCAGTGACTCGATGTCGACGAGCCGCACTCCGGGGATCCGGTGGACGGCGGCGTCGATGTCGCGGGGCATCGCCAGGTCCAGCAGCGCGAGCCGTACCGGCTGCGCGTCGACCTGGCTGCGGGCCCCCTTGCGGGGCTGCTGCCGCTGCGCGGCCGCCTCGCCCTGGTCGGCCCAGGTCCCGTGCAGTTCGAGCGCGCTGGCGTCCACCCCGGTCAGGGCGGCCCGGCCGTCGGCGCTGCGCGCCGGATCGGACGCGAGCGCGTCGCCGCCGACGGGACACCCGTCGCGCTCCTCGACCGCCACCTTGCTCCGCACGGCCCCGGCGTCGGCGATCCGCCGCCCACCGGCCGACACCGCGGCGAGCCGGGCCACGAGCTCGGCGTCGACACCGGCCGGATCCAGCCCCGCCAGGGGGGCCGTCCTCTCGGCGGCGGGGGGAGTACGGGGCGCGGGGGTCTGCGGGAGCGGACCCGCGGGGCCCGGATCCACGGCCGACGCCACGTCGTCCCCGGTCAGCACCAGCCCGGTCGCACCGGTACACGACACGACCAGGTCGACTCGTGTCAGCTCGGCGGCGACCGAGGCCATCGAAACGGCGGACGCCCGCACCCCGGTGCCCGAGGCAACCAGAATCTCGGCGAGCCGTTCCGCCCGCTCGGCGGTCCGGTTCGCCACCACGATCTCGGCGACGCCGACCCGCGCGAGCGTCGCCGCCGCCAGCGAGGACATCGACCCGGCACCGATGACGAGCGCGCGCTTCCCGGCGGCCCACTCCAGCACCGGCACGCGCACCGCGAGCTGCTCCAGCCCGAAGGTCACCAGCGACTGCCCCGCCCGGTCGATGCCGGTCTCGGAGTGCGCCCGCTTGCCGACCCGCAGGGCCTGCTGGAAGAGGTCGTTGATCAGGCGGCCCGCCGTGTGGAGCTCCTGCCCCAGCGCCAGCGCGTCCTTGATCTGTCCGAGGATCTGCCCCTCGCCGACGACCATCGAGTCCAGCCCGCACGCCACCGAGAACAGGTGGTGCACCGCCCGGTCCTCGTAGTGCACGTAGAGATAGGGAGTGAGCTCTTCCAGAGCCACCCCGCTGTGCTGCGCGAGCAGCGTGGAGAGCTCGGCCACGCCCGCGTGGAACTTGTCCACGTCCGCGTACAGCTCGATCCGGTTGCACGTGGCGAGGACGGCCGCCTCCGCCGCCGGCTCCGCGGCCAGCGTGTCGTGCAGCAGCTTGATCTTGGCGTCGGCCGACAGCGAGGCGCGCTCCAGCACGCTCACGGGCGCGCTGCGATGGCTCAGCCCTACGACGAGCAGGCTCATGCCGGCATCACCGCCGGCACGTCACCCTCGGGTCCGCCCTTGCGGGCCACGGCGGTCGCGCGCCCGGCGGGCGGCAGGACGGCGGCGGCCGGGGCCGCGCCGGTGCCGCTGGCCGCGGGGGAGCCGCCGGCGGCAGCGGCCGCGGCCGCTTCCTCGCCGGCCTTGCGCTGCTCGTGGAACGCCAGGATCTGCAGCTCGATCGACAGGTCGACCTTGCGCACGTCCACGCCCTCGGGCACGGACAGGACGGTCGGCGCGAAGTTCAGGATGGAGGTGACGCCGGCCGCGATGAGACGCTCGCTCACCTGCTGGGCCGCCCCCGCCGGGGTCGCGATGACCCCGATCGAGACGCCGTTCTCCTCGATGATCTTCTCCAGTTCATCGGTGTGCTGCACGGGGATGCCGGCGACGGGCTTCCCCGCCATGGCCGGATCGGCGTCGATGAGCGCCGCCACGCGGAAGCCGCGGGACGCGAAGCCGCCGTAGTTGGCGAGGGCCGCCCCGAGGTTGCCGATGCCGACGATGACGACCGGCCAGTCCTGGGTCAGTCCGAGCTCGCGGGAGATCTGGTAGACGAGGTACTCCACGTCGTAGCCGACCCCGCGGGTCCCGTAGGAACCGAGGTAGGAGAAGTCCTTGCGGAGCTTCGCGGAGTTCACCCCGGCGGCAGCGGCGAGCTCCTCGGAGGACACCGTGGGAACCGATCGCTCGGAGAGCGCGGTGAGGGCGCGCAAGTACAGCGGAAGCCGGGCGACAGTGGCCTCGGGAATACCTCGGCTGCGGGTCGCCGGTCGGTGAGTTCGGCCAGTTGCCACGATGCTCCTGCGGGATGAGCGGGGCTGCAGGTGGCCACTTGTCCCAGGACCACCCCGTCGAATGCAGGCTATGTCTTTGTGAACGCGTGCACAAAGATTGTGTCCGCTTTGTCCGAGCAAAGTGACCGGGGTCACGCGCCCCCGGCATGCGGGGCGGGAACGACCGACACGCCGAACCCGTTCAAATCCCGAAGGGGGCAAACCCGTACACACTCCTCACCAAAACGCCCCCGATCCCTTATAAATCGCCCACGATCGTCACTGTCGGAGGGCTCAGGCCTCCAGGGCCCGTCGGAGCCGGTCAGGGTTCACCCTCCAGAAGGTGTGCTGGTCGCCGTCGACGAGCACGACCGGAATCTGCTCCCAGTGCAGGCGGTAGAGCTCCTCGTCCTGCGAGATGTCCTTCTTCTCCCACTGCGCCCCGGTTTCGGCGCAGACCTTCTCGATGACCTCCTGGGCGTCGTCGCACAGATGGCACCCCGGCTTCCCGATGAGCGTGACCATCCGCTCCTCGGGCCGCTTCTTTTGCGCACGGCGCAGCAAAGGACTCATGCCCCCATTCTCCCGCGCCCGCGCACCGCCGGGACCGGACCGGAGGCCGCGAAGAGTTCACGCCCCCGATTCCCTTCGGTTCGGGAACTCCCGAACACAATGGCTATGCTCGCGTCATGTCCGCTCTCGGATGGCTCACCCCCCGTAGGCGCTCCGCGACCGCGCGGAGCGTGCTGGCAGGCGAGGCCTCGGCCGAGGCCGCCCGCAAGTCCGCACTGGCCGACGACGGCCCCGACGCCCTGACCTCGGACACCGCCGGAGGCGCGCGGGCCGGGGCGCCGGCCGCCGAGGTCCCCGACACGGCCCCCGAGCCCGAACCGGAACCCGAGTTCCCCGTGGCGGGCGACGACCTCGCCGCCGCCTTCTTCGACCTCGACAACACGGTCATGCAGGGCGCCGCGATCTTCCACTTCGGCCGCGGCCTCTACAAGCGCGAGTTCTTCCGCCGCCGCGAGCTGGCCCGCTTCGCCTGGCAGCAGGCCTGGTTCCGGCTCGCCGGGGTCGAGGACCCCGACCACATGCAGGACGCCCGCGACAGCGCGCTGTCCATCGTGAAAGGCCACAAGGTCTCCGAGCTGATGGCCATCGGCGAGGAGATCTACGACGAGTACATGGCGGAGCGGATCTGGCCGGGCACCCGCGCCCTGGCCCAGGCCCACCTCGACGCCGGCCAGAAGGTCTGGCTGGTGACGGCGGCCCCCGTCGAAACCGCCACGATCATCGCCCGCCGGCTCGGCCTCACCGGCGCCCTGGGCACCGTCGCGGAGTCCGTGGACAACGTCTACACCGGCCGCCTCGTCGGCGAGCCGCTGCACGGCCCCGCCAAGGCGGAGGCGGTACGCGCCCTGGCCGCGGCCGAGGGCCTGGACCTCGAGCGCTGCGCCGCGTACAGCGATTCGCACAACGACATTCCGATGCTGTCGCTGGTCGGGCATCCGTACGCGATCAATCCCGATACAAAACTGCGCAAGCATGCCCGCGCCCACGACTGGCGCCTGCGCGACTATCGGACCGGTCGCAAGGCCGTGAAGGTCGGCGTCCCGGCGGCCGCCGGGGTCGGCGCGATCGCGGGCGGCGCGGCCGCCGCGATCGCCCTGCACCGCCGCCGCAAGTAGCGGCCGCGGGGCCCCGCGCAGGCCACCACCCGCTCCCACCTGCCCTTGCGGCCCGGCCGCGCCCGCCCACCCGCCGGGCAGGGGCATTCGCTCACCCTTACCCGCACCCCCGGCGCGGCACTCCGCCCTGCCCGACTCGGTCGCGGGCCACCTCGGAAGCCGCCAATCCGCGTACCCAATCGATCAAGAAGCGATCACCAACTGCGACTGAATATGCCCTCGACACGCAACAGAAGTGTCGGAACCGGTGATTTGAGCAACTGGGTGTAGCGCTGCCTGTACGAAGCGTTATTCTCCTCAAACGCATGCCACCGCCCATCTGTCGCCACGACGGGTGAACGGTCCCGCACTGCACGTGATGGAAGCTCTGCCACTGGGAGTCCCGTGTACCCACCTGTCGGGGTTGACGCCTCGGGCCTGGCTACGCTGCGCGAAACGGTCCTCGACCACCTGCGCGGCTTCGTCCCCACCGCGTACGCCGTCCCCGCATTCGCCACCGCGGTCCCCGCCGGACTCGGCCCGGCCGGTCCTTGCTATGCCCTGACCGACGGCGGCGCGACGGTGGGCAGACGCGGACGCTCGGGCGGCGCGACCGCCGGGAGCGCCGCCACCGGGACCGCCGCGCCGGCCGCCCGCCGCCCCACCGCGGACAGCGACCAGGCCCGCATGATGGACCTGGTCGAACGCGCCCAGGCCGGCGAGGCCGAAGCCTTCGGTCGCCTGTACGACCAGTACAGCGACACCGTCTACCGCTACATCTACTACCGCGTGGGCGGCAAGGCGACCGCGGAGGATCTCACCAGCGAGACCTTCCTGCGCGCGCTGCGCCGCATCTCCACCTTCACCTGGCAGGGCCGTGACTTCGGCGCCTGGCTCGTGACGATCGCCCGCAACCTGGTCGCCGACCACTTCAAGTCGAGCCGTTTCCGCCTGGAAGTCACCACGGGCGAGATGCTCGACGCCAACGAGGTGGAACGGTCCCCCGAGGACTCCGTCCTGGAGTCCCTCTCCAACGCGGCCCTGCTGGAAGCCGTACGGAAACTCAATCCGCAGCAGCAGGAGTGCGTGACCCTGCGCTTCCTGCAGGGCCTCTCGGTCGCCGAGACGGCCAGGGTGATGGGAAAGAACGAGGGCGCCATCAAGACGCTCCAGTACCGGGCGGTCCGCACCCTGGCCCGCCTCCTTCCCGACGACGCCCGCTGACGCCGCCCCTTCACTCACACCCGGTATCCCTCCCTGATGACATTGATGACACTGACGACGCTGTGGTCCGATCATCCTTCGTCCGTAACCCAAGTGCCGCGCCGCTCGTTGTGGGGAATGCAGGCTCCCTGTGGACAGGCCTTGCCCGAAGCCGCTCACCCGAAAGGGTGGACGTGCTCGAGGAAGGCAACCTTCCGGACACCTTGGGGAGTCGATCGTCATGACGAGAGGAGGTGCCGCCAGTGATCGCGAACGTGACTCCGCACCGGCGGGCGAACGCCTTCGCCCAGGCCCTGGAGGATCGGACCCCGTCCGATCTTTCGGAACCGGACCCGGCGGCCGAGCAGTCCGAGGCACCTGCCGAACCTGCCGACCACGACCGGTTGTTGGCCCTGGCGAGCGTGCTCGGCGAAAGAATGCCGCGCCCAGTGCTGGACGCCGAGGTCAAAATGGTGCAGCGAGCTCAGCTCGTCGCCGCCATGGAGACCATGGTGATGGAGGAGAGGGCCGGCGGCAGTGCCGCCCCGGACCCTCAAGTGCCCGAACAGCGGACCGGCCGCGGCGCCCACCGGGCGACCTCGCTCCGGAAATTGCGGCCCCGCTCCCGCTGGTCCAAGGGCATCGCAGCGGGCGGCCTCACCGTAGGTGTGGCCGCGGGGGCCTTCAGCGGCGTGGCCGCTGCCAGCACGAACGCCCTGCCGGGTGACCACCTGTACCCCGTGAAGCGGGGCATGGAGGACATCCGGCTCGGGATGGCCGACGACGACTCGGACCGGGGCGAGCTCTATCTCGACCAGGCCTCGAGCCGCCTGTCGGAAGCCCGGCGGCTGATGGAGCGCGGGCGCCTGGGCGCGCTGGACCACGAGTCCCTCGGCGAGATCCGCCGGGCGCTCGCGGGCATGAAGCACGACGCCTCGGAGGGCCACCGGCTCCTCCAGGCGGCCTACGAACGGGACGGCTCGCTCGGCCCGATGCAGGCACTGTCCTCGTTCTCCCGCTCGCACCGCGACGCGTGGGACAGGCTCCGCGGGAACCTCCCCGTGCAGCTCACCGACGTGGGCGGTGAGGTCGAGTCGGTGTTCCAGGCCATAGACCAAGACGTGGCGCCGCTACAGGGCCTGCTTCCGAAGCCTCCGGAACAGACCCGCGGCTCCGGCCCCTCCACGAGGCCGAGCGCCCCGGCGGGCAAGCAGCAGACGGCCCCCTCCCAGGGAACCCCGTCGGCCGCCCCCACCCCGTCGGCATCGGGATCCGGGTCCGCGAAGACCCCTCCCGCCGACGGCGGCCTCCTCGGCGGTACGGGCAACCTGCTGAACCCGCCCGCGGGCCAGTCGGCCCCGTCCACGTCCGGCGCCCCGCAGTACCCGCAGCCGGACATCACCCTGCCGCCCCTGCTCCCCGGGCTCCTCCCGGGGCTGGGCATCAAGGCGGAGGACGCCGGCTGACACCCCTGACACGGAAAGCACCGGTGGAACCGCTCTCGCGGTCCCACCGGTGCTTTCCGTGCGTCCGGGTCAGAAGAACTCCGGGTCAGAAGAACACGGACCGCCGCTGCACCAGCAGCTTGTACAACGTGTGCTGGATCTGCTCCCGGACCTGGTCCGTGAGGTTGAACATCAGCATCGGATCCTCGGCCGCCTCCGCCGCGTACCCCGCGGTCTCGATCGGCTCGCCGAACTGGATCGTCCACTTCGTCGGCAGCGGCACGGCGCCCAGCGGCCCCAGCCACGGGAACGTCGGAGTGATCGGGAAGTACGGGATCCCCAACAGCCGCGCCAGCGTCTTGGCGTTGCCGATCATCGGGTAGATCTCCTCCGCCCCCACGATCGAGCAGGGCACGATCGGCGTCCCCGCGCGCAGCGCGGTCGACACGAAGCCGCCCCGCCCGAACCTCTGGAGCTTGTAACGGTCCCCGAACGGCTTCCCTATCCCCTTGAAGCCCTCGGGCATCACGCCCACCAGCTCCCCGGCCTCCAGCAGCCGCTGCGCGTCCTCCGCGCACGCCAGCGTGTGGCCGGCCTTCCGCGCGAGCTCGTTCACGCCGGGCAGCATGAACACCAGGTCCGCCGCCAGCAGCCTCAGGTGCCGCTCCGCCGGGTGGTGGTCGTGCACGGCCACCTGGAGCATCAGGCCGTCCAGCGGCAGCGTCCCGGAGTGGTTCGCCACGATCAGCGCGCCGCCGTCCTTCGGGACGTTCTCGATGCCCTTGACCTCGACCCGGAAGTACTTGTCGAACAGGGGCCTCATCAGCGACATCAGGACCTGATCGGTCAGCTCCTTGTCGTAGCCGAACTCGTCGACCTCGTACTCCCCGGTGATCCGGCGCCGCAGGAACGCCAGTCCGCCGGCGATGCGCCGGTCCCAGCCCGCACCGGCCGCATCCGGCCCCTCGGAGCCCGCCGCGCCCGAAGGCTCCGGGGCGACCGCGATCAACGGCTCGCCCGCCTGTTCCGGCTCGGTCCCGGGCAGGGCCCGTACCCGCCGCGGCGGCCGTCGCCGCGGCCGGTCCTCGTCGAACGGAATGACTTTGGCGTCCGCCACTATCGCTTCGCTCCCTCAGCCACCGGCGCCTTGCGCGCTCCGGCACTCGCCTCTGTGCTCGCGTCCACGTCCAACAGCCCCGCTACCCGGTCCACGGCCCGCGCCACCCGTTCCGGCGGCAGCAGCCCGTTCCCCCGGCTCCGCGTGAAGTCCGCGAAGGTCTCGGCGGTCGAGTACAGAGGACTGAATCCCAGCACGTCCCGCATCTGTGTGGTCTCCACGACCCGCCCGTGCGTCAGGAGCCTTATCTGCTCCGGCGAGAAGTCGGTCGCCCCGACGGCGCGCAGCGCCGAGCCCACCCAGGTGACCGCGGGCAGCAGCAGCGGCAGCGCGGGCCGTCCCAGCCGCCGCGCGCACTGCGACAGCAGCAGGACCCCGTCGCCCGCGATGTTGAAGGTCCCGCTGTTCAGGGTCCCGCGCCCGGGTTCCCCGGCGGCCAGCCGCAGCACGTCCAGCACGTCGTCCTCGTGGACGAACTGGAGGCGCGGGTCGTAGCCCAGCACCGTCGGGATCACGGGCATCGAGAAGTACGCGGCGAGCGCGGAGTCCGCGAAGGGACCGAGGATGTTCGCGAAGCGCAGCACGCACACGGCGACGTCCGGCCGTCTTCGCGCGAAGCCGCGGACGTACCCCTCGACCTCGGCGGCGTCCTTGGCGAATCCGGCCTCGGGCAGCGATTTCGGCTGCGTGGTCTCGGTGAAGACGGCCGGATCCCGCGAGGTGCCCCCGTACACACTGGTACTGGACTTCACCACGAGGCGCCGTACCGTCGGGGACTTCTGGCAGGCCCCGAGCAGCTGCATCGTCCCGATGACGTTGGTTTCCTTGACGGTGCTGTACGAGCCCGAGCCGGCGCCCGTCGCCGCGCCTCCGGTGACCGCCAGATGGACCACCGTGTCGACGGCGTACTCGGCGAGCACGCGCGCGATCGCCGACTGCCGGATGTCCGCACGGACGAACTCGGCCGATCCCAGCCGGTGCGGCGGGGTCACCGCGTCGACCGCGATCACCCGCTCGACCTCGGGGTCACGCTGGATCCGCCGTACGAAACGGCCTCCCAGCTGCCGGGCAGCCCCGGTAACGAGCACGACCTTCCCCACGAGCTCAGCGCCTCCCTCGAAGAAGTCCCCGGCTGCACCGCAGCCCCTCCACCAAGGATGGTGGAGGGGCTGCGGAAAACACGTACAGCTGCCGTTTACTTCTTGTTACGGCGCTGGACGCGGGTGCGCTTGAGCAGCTTGCGGTGCTTCTTCTTGGCCATCCGCTTACGCCGCTTCTTGATAACAGAGCCCACGACTACCCTCGCTCACTTCTCGGAACATCCCCGCGTCAGCGGGGATCTCGGTGCGGGGCGTCTGGGCCCACACGACCTACGTCGGCCTAGCCTACCCGTCCGAGCTCTGAGCTTGTAATCCGGTGCTTCCGAAGGGCGATCACGGGCTCCCGACCCTTGCCCTCAGGCCGATTCCACCCCCACGAAGGAGTCGCGCAGGTACTCGTGCACCGCATTTTCGGGGACCCGGAAGGACCGGCCCACCCGGATTGCGGGCAGATGACCGTTGTGCACCAATCGGTACACGGTCATCTTCGACACTCGCATCACCGAGGCGACCTCCGCCACGGTCAGGAACTGAACCTCACTGAGAGGCCTCTCGCCAGCAGCCATGACACACCTTGACCTTCCGCGCATGACGGGCACCGGCTTCCCCTCCGGTTACGCCCCGTCGTCGCACGCTCACTCACCAGAGTAGGGGCGTGTGATACGAGTGGGGAAGAGGAGCTACGGCCACTCCTGACGGCGCGGCAGACCCGCCCGGCTGAGCACATAGCGAGTGAGCGGTCGGTAATAGTCCGCGCGCACCGCGTCATCAAGCGGAACCGCCACCGAGACCCGCCCCTCGGCCTCCCCCACGAACAGCGCCGGATCATCCGTATCGGCCAGCCCGATCACCTCCACACCCAGCTGACCTGCGCCGCAGACCCACCCGTGGTCCCCCACCACCAGCTCCGGCAGCGGCCCGCCGGACTCCGCCAGGGCGCCGAGGGCGATCCGAACCGGCAGGGGTGAATGGGTGTGCGCGCCGGTGGCACTCCCGGGCGGGCGCGCGCCGTCTTCCCGCACCAGTGCGACCCCCCGTACGTAATCGATCCTGTGCGGGCGTACGCCGAACCGGGTCTTCATGTCGACGACGGACCCCCGCGCCGGGGTGAGGACATCACATCCCGCCGCCGACATCGCCTCGGCCAAGGTGGCGTAGAACCCCAGGAGCCGGTGCGGATGACCGGTGCCGAACAGGACGGGCGCCCGCGCCCCGGCGGCCGCGCGCAGCCGCTCCGCGAAGGCGTCCAGCCCCGCCACCGTGCACGCGGGGTCGATCACGTCCGGCCCGCTGACGTGCGACGGATCCGCCGAGACCCCGCACTTGTCGGCCATCAGCCGCAGCAGGTCCGCCTCGCCCCAGCCCCACTCGGGATCCAGCCCGAGCAGCACCCGGGGATCGCGCGCCGCGAACAGCCGGTAACTGCGCAGGCTCTCCTCCCGGGAAGTGGCGACGGGCCCGGCCAGCCGGGCGGCCAACAGATGCGCACGCAACGCGCCGGTACTCAACACCCTGCCGATGCTCCCGCACCCGTCCTGGCGCCTCATCAGTTCCGGGCAATCACACCACCGTTGGCGTAATACGACTCCGTACCCGCGGGATCAGGCCAGCAAGCCCCGCAGCGGGAACACCGCCCGCCGCGTGGCCAGCACCGCCTGGTCGATCCGGTCCGCCGGATCGTAACCGGACTCCCAGTCACGCCACGCGGGCACCCGCCCGTCCGTCATCCGTCCCGGCGCCACCTCCCGCGTCCGCGCGTACACCTCGTCCCGCCAGGACGCCGGCACCGCCGTCTCCGGGTCGACCGGCCGGTGCCCGGCGATCGCCACCAGATGCGTCCACGACCGCGGGACGACGTCCACGACCGCGTAACCGCCACCGCCCAACGCCAGCCACCGCCCGCCCGCATGAGCGTGCGCCAGCTCGTGACAGGCCTCCTGGACCGCCCGCTGGGCGTCCAGCGACACCGCCAGATGGGCCAACGGGTCCTCGATGTGCGTATCGGCCCCGTGCTGGGTCACCAGCACCTGCGGCCGGAAGTCCGCCAGCAGCTCGGGCACGACGGAGTGGAAGGCCCGCAGCCACCCCTCGTCCCCGGTCCCCGCGGGCAGCGCGATGTTCACCGCCGAGCCCTCCGCGGCCGGCCCGCCCGTCTCCTCGGGCCAGCCGGTCTGCGGGAACAGCGTCCTCGGGTGTTCGTGCAGGGAGACGGTCAGCACGCGCGGGTCGTCCCAGAACGCCGCCTGCACCCCGTCCCCGTGGTGCACGTCCACGTCCACGTACGCGACCCGCTCGGCGCCCAGCTCCAGCAGCCGGGCGATCGCCAGCGCCGCGTCGTTGTACACGCAGAACCCGGCCGCGCCCCCCGGCATCGCGTGGTGCAGCCCGCCGGCGAAGTTCACGGCGTGCTCGGCGTCCCCCCGCCAGACCGCCTCGGCGCCCGCCACCGACTGCCCGGCGATCAGCGCGGACGCCTCGTGCATCCCGTGGAACGCCGGGTCGTCCATGGTCCCGAGCCCGTACGAACCGTCCGCGGCTCCGGGGTCCGCGGACACCCCGCGCACGGCCGCCACGTAGTCCTCGCGGTGGACGAGCCGCAGGGTCGAGTCCCCGGCCGGCCGGCCCGCCCGTACCTCGAGCTCCCGGTCAAGCCCGAAGGCCCGTACCAGGCCCATCGTCAGCGCCAGGCGCACCGGGTCCATCGGATGGCCCGGTCCGAAGTCATACTTCGTTACCGCCTCGTCCCACATCAACAGCCCGGTCACCGGCTCGCCGCTCATGCCCGACACCGTATCGGGCGCCCTGCGCGCCGAACGAGCGGGCATGGAAAAGGGTGACGAGGACGAGCACCATCGGCACGAGCATGGCGCCCCGGTAGCTCCAGGCATCGCCGATCGCGCCGACGAGCGGCGCCCCGATCAGGAAGCCCACGTAGTTGAAGATGTTGAGCCGGGCGATCGCGGTGTCGGAAGAACCGGGGAACAGCCGCCCCGCGGCGGCGAAGGTCTGCGGCACGATCACGCACAGCCCGATCCCCAGCAGCGTGAACCCGAGCATCCCCGCCCACGCCCCGGGCGCTCCGGCCACCACGGCGAACCCGAGCGCGGCCACGACCGTCCCGATCCGTACGACGGCCACGGCCCCGAGGCGGCGCACGCCCTGGTCGCCGACGGCCCGGCCGATCAGGGTGGTCACCATGTAGACGTTGTAGGGGACCGTCGCGAGCTGCTCCGAGCTCCCCAGCACGTCCTGGAGGTACTTGGCGCTCCAGTTCGACACCGTCGAGTCCCCGATGTACGCGCACGCCATCACCAGGCACAGCGGCAGCAGCAGCTTGAACCCGCCGGGTCCGAGGCCCTTCTCCGCGCCGGCCTTCGCCTCTGCCGCGTCCTGGTCCACGTAGGAGCGGCCGGCGAGGAGCACGAGCGGCAGCAGGACCACGATGACGGGCAGGTAGGAGGTGAACAGCGTGAGGTGCCAGTGCGCTCCCGCCCAGGCGGCGGACGCGCCCAGGATGCCGCCGAGGCTGTACGCGGCGTGGAACCCCAGCATGATGCTGCGCCCGTACGCGCCCTGCAGGCTCACCCCGAGCATGTTCATGGACGCGTCGAGCGCCCCCACGAACAGCCCGAACGCCCCGAGGGCGAGCGCCACGTGCCACATCTGCGTGCCGGCGCCGACCCCGAGCAGCGCCAGCAGGACGAGCGGCTGCGCCCACCGCAGTACGGTGCTGGGCGCCACCCTCTTGACCAGGTGCTCGGTGACCACGCTGGACAGCCCGGCGAGGATGGGCACGGCCGCCAGGAAGGCGGGCAGCAGTGCGTCGGATATGCCGTACTGGTCCTGGAGGGCCGGGATCCGCGTCACGAGGAGCGCGAACGTCACGCCCTGCACGAAGAAACTGAACCCCAAGGCCCCGCGCCCGCGGCTCAGCCGCGCGTCTGCTGTCATGGCGGCTCAGCGTAGGCGGCGGTGCTACCCGTGGGTAGAGAGATCACATATCGAATTGGGTCAGTGATCGAACCCGCCGCTGTAGCCGCCTTCCAGGCCCAGCAGCGCGGCGAGTTGGTTCATGTCGCCGAAGTAGCCGGTGGCTCCGGGCAGCCGGTCGGCGGGCATCATCGCGGTGTACCCGTACACGTCCATCCCGGCGGCCACGGCGGCCTGGATGCCCAGCGGGCTGTCCTCGATGACCACGCAGCGCGCGGGGGCCACGCCCATCCGGTCGGCGGCGTGCAGGAACAGGTCCGGCGCCGGCTTGCCCTGGCCCACGTCCTCCGCGCTGAAGATCCACTCCTCCTCGAACCACTCGTCGAGCCGGGCCGCCCGGTGCCCGACACGGATCCGCTCGTGGCTCCCGGAGGACGCGAGACAGTACGCCGTGCCCGTCTCCACGAGCGCGGCCAGCACGTCCTCGACCCCGGGCACGGGCTTGAGCTCGCGCTCGAAGGCCGCGAAGGTGCGGGCGTGCAGGGTGGCGTCGAAGTCGGCCGGCAGCTCCTGCCCGGTCCGCTCCGTCACGAGGTCGTGCACCCGGTGCACGGCGGCGCCCATGTAGTCGCGGAGCGACTCCTCGTACGAGGTCGGGTGGCCCAGCTCGGTCAGGTACCCGGCGAGGATGCTGTTGGCGAGCGGCTCGCTGTCCACCAGCACGCCGTCGTTGTCGAAGATGACGAGGTCGTAGCCCATGCGACAACCCTACGAGCCGTCAGTGCAAATCCATCCGGACCCCATGCCGGGCATCCGCAGGACATCGAAAGTTCCTCGGTCCCCGCTCGGCCCGCGGTCACCGGCGTCCACCCGCTCTGTGACGCGCCCGTGGTAGGGCGACGCCGGCGCGGGGGCCGGGACCGGGGCCGGCCAGCGTAAGAGGTCGTAACACGATCATGAGTCGGGCTTGTTGAGGCGTCGCCAGCAGATGAGGCTGCAGGCGAGGGAGACGAAGGCGTCGTGGAGTTCGGTGCGACGTTCCCATCGGACGGCGAGTCGTTTGAACTGGTGGAGCAGGGCGAAGGTCTGCTCCACGACGTAGCGGAGCTTGCCCATGCCCTTGATGTTCGGGGCTCCCTTGCGAGAGATGACGGGCAGGATCCGGCGTTTACGCAGCTCATCGCGGTTGGGGTTGGAGTCGTAACCCTTGTCTCCGAGCAGGGCGTCCGGGCGTCTGCGGGGCCGCCCTGGGCGGCCCGCCACTGGTGGGATGCCGTCGACCAGGGCGAGGGTCTGGGTGACGTCGTTGACGTTCGCCGCGGTCGTGATGACTTTGAGTGGGGTGCCGCGTCCGTCGCAGATCAGGTGGTGTTTGCTGCCTGTCTTCCGCCGGTCGACCGGCGACGGACCGGTGTCGGCGCCCCCTTTTTCGCCCGGATGTGTGAGCCGTCCACGCAAGCCCTGGACCAGTCGAGCCGGCCGGCCGCGTTCAGCTCGGCGAGGAGGATCCGGTGCAGCTGGTCGAAGACCCCGGCTTGCTGCCAACGCTCCAGTCTGCGCCAGCAGGTCTGTCCGGACCCGAATCCCAGCTCAGGCGGCAGGAGTTGCCAGGCGATATCGTTGCAGAGCACGTACAAGATGCCCTGCAGGCACAGCCGGTCAGCTACCGGTCGAGGCCCTGGTGACCTCGTCGGCCAGGGCGGCAGCAGCGGCTCGATACGTGCCCACAAGTCGTCGTCCACGATCCACGGCCGAGTACTCACACCACCACAACAGCCGAATCGTCACACCGGTCACGCCCGACCAGGACATCTCGCCAAGATCGTGTTACGAGTTCTAAGGGCCTTAAACGCAGAAAAGCCCCGCACCAGTTACCTGGTGCGGGGCTTTCCCACAATGATTGTTCGGCGGCGTCCTACTCTCCCACAGGGTCCCCCCTGC
>NZ_JBSGWY010000028.1:0-47231 GCF_053609145.1 Streptomyces sp. NPDC054961
GGGCCGCCGCGGGGCGGGGGGGCGCGGGGTGGCCGCGCCCGCGGGGGGTGGGTTTCGGGGGTGGGGGGGGGGCCCGGCGCCCCCCCCCCCCTCACCCGTACCTGCGGGGCTGGAAAATCCGGCCCCGCAGGCGTTCGAGGCGTTTCAGGTAGGGGCCGGCCCCGCGGGGCGGGACCACGCGCACCGGGTCCGGTGGGTGGACCCGGCGCGCGTTCGGTCCGGCCCGGCCGGGGGCCGGCGACCAACCGGGCCCCGGCGGAGCCGAAGCGCGCCGCCCGCCCTGCCGTGGAGTGTCGGGCAGACAACAGGACGGGCGGCGCGGTGGGCGGGTCGTCGCACTGTACGAGGGGGAGCCGACGACCCGGGTCACCTCTTGGCGAGGCCCTTAAGTGAAGCGCTCGCGGAGGGTCCCCCGGCAGGGTGCGTATCGCATTTATGCGCGTACTCCGTTCACACCCCGTGTGAACCGCGCACCCACTAGCCTGAGTGCGACGAGCCGACGGAGGGGCCCATGCAGCCCAATGCACTGCTCGACGCCCTCCTCGCGGAGGCGGGCATGTCCCACGCCGGGCTCGCCGCGCACGTGAACCAGGCGGGCCGTGACCGCGGTCTGGCCCTGCGCTACGAACACACCGCCGTGGCGCGGTGGTTGAAGGGCCAGCGGCCCCGCGGCCAGGTCCCGGACCTGATCTGCGAGGTGATCGGGGGCCGGCTGCGCAGACCGCTCTCCCTCGACGATGTCGGCCTCGGTCCACCGGAAGGGGCCGGCGCCCCGCACGCCTCCCCGCTCAGCGGTTTCGTGGACAAGGCCGCCGCCCTGTGGCGCTCCGACGACCAGGGGCGGCTGAAGTGCCTCAGCACCGAGGCCGTGACGGGCACCCCCGCGGTGATCCCGGTGTGGGAGTGGGAGAACCCGCCGGAGGACGCCGACGTGTCCCGCGAGGGACCCACCCGGGTCGGCCCCGAACACGTCGAGATCCTGCGGGCCGCCCGCGCGCACTACGAGCTGATGTACCGGCGGGCCGGGGGCGTGGCCACCCGCGACCGGATCGTCCGTTTCCTCGGGACCGAGACCGCCCCCCTGCTGCGCGGAAGCTACTCCGACGACCTGGGCCGCGGCCTGCACCGGGCGACCGGTTCCCTGGTGGCGGTGGCGGGGATCTGCGCGTACGACGCGGACGCGCACGGACTGGCCCAGCGCTACTTCCACCAGTCCCTGCGCCTCGCGAAGGCCAGCGGGGACCGGGGGCTGGGCGCCTACGTCATCGCGCTGATCGTCAACCAGTCCCTGCACCTGCGGGAGTTCCGCCAGGCCGTGGCCTTCGCCGAGGCCGCCCTGCGCTCGGCGGGCCGGTACACCACCCCGGCCCTGGCCGCCGACCTGTACGCCATGCAGGCCAAGGCGTACGCCCAACTCGGCGACACCGCAGCCGCGTTGGCCTGCATCCACAAGGCCGAGGCGGCCGCCGAACGGATCCGGCCCGGCACGGAGCCCGACGAGACGGGGTACGTCCAGCCCGGGCTGGTCAACGTACAGGTGGCCGAGGCGCTGCTCGGTCTGGGCGATCTGCGGGCGGCCCACGAGCAGGCGGCGGCGGCCGTCGGCACCCCCGCGCACGACCGGGGCCGGGTGCACCGCCTCGCGATGCTGTGCGAGATCCAGCTGCGCCAGGGCGAGGCCGACCAGGCGGTGGCGGCGGCGGCCGAGATGGCCGAGCGGGCCAGGGGGATGGAGTCGCTGCGCCTGCGCGACCGGCTGCGGGCGGTCCGCGAACAGCTGTTGACCAGCGGTTGTTCGGGGGCGGGGGAGACCGCGGAGCTCATCGACGGGGCACTGCGCGTTCCCCTGTGACCGGCTGAACTGCTGCCATGTTGCCACCTACTCGATCGGAAGGTGGCAGAACCGTGCAGTGGATGAACCTGAGTGAGCAGACTGTGTACACGAACCGCTGGTTCGACGTGAATCTCGCGGACGTGGAACTCCCCGACGGCCGGCACCTGGACCACTTCGTGATCCGGCTGCGCCCGGTGGCCGTCGCCACGGCCGTCAACGAGGCCAACGAGGTGCTGCTGCTGTGGCGCCACCGCTTCATCACCGACAGCTGGGGCTGGGAGCTGCCCGCCGGTGTCGTCGAGGACGGCGAGTCCGTGGAGAGCGCCGCCGCCCGGGAGATGGAGGAGGAGTCGGGCTGGCGGCCCGGCCCGCTCCGCCACCTGATGACCGTGGAACCGTCCAACGGGCTGACCGACGCCCGCCACCACCTCTACTGGTCGGACGGAGCCACGTACACCGGCCATCCCGAGGACGACTTCGAGTCCTCGCGCCGCGCGTGGGTGCCGCTCAAGCTGGTGCCGGACATGATCGCGCGCGGCGAGGTCCCGGCCGCCAACATGGCGGCCGGGCTGCTGTTGCTGCACCACTTGCGGCTCGGATAGCCGCGCGATCCGTACGGATCAGCCGTACGGATCAGCCGTGCGGATCAGCGGTGCGGATCTGCCGTACGGATCAGCGGTGCGGATCTGCCGTACGGGTCAGCTGTACGGGTAGAAGCCCGAGCCCGTCTTGCGGCCGAGGCGGCCGGCGTCGACCATCCGCTGGAGCAGCGGGGGAGCCGCGTACAGGGGCTCCTTGAACTCCGCGTACATCGAGTCGGCCACCGAGGCCACCGTGTCCAGGCCGATGAGGTCCGAGAGCTTCAGCGGGCCCATCGGGTGGGCGCAGCCCAGCTCCATGCCGTTGTCGATGTCCTCGCGGCTCGCGATCCCCGACTCGAACATCCGGATCGCGGACAGCAGGTACGGGATCAGGAGCGCGTTGACGACGAAACCGGAACGGTCCTGGGCGCGGATGGCGTGCTTGCCCAGCGCGCCCCCGACCAGGGCCTCGGCGCGCTTGATCGTCTCGTCGCTCGTGGTCAGCGCCGGGATCAGCTCGACGAGCTGCTGCACCGGGGCCGGGTTGAAGAAGTGGATGCCGATGACCTGGTCGGGACGCGAGGTCGCGACGGCCAGCTTGACCAGCGGGATCGAGGAGGTGTTGGAGGCGAGGATCGCGTCCGGGCGGGTGATCACCTGGTCGAGGACCTGGAAGATCTCCGTCTTGACCTGCTCGTTCTCGACGACCGCCTCGATGACGAGGTCGCGGTCGGCGAACTCGCCGAGGTCGGTGGTGAACGACAGGCGGGACAGGGTCGCGTCCCGCTCCTCCTCGCTGATCTTGCCGCGTTCGGCGGCTCGCGTCAGCGAGGTGTGCAGCCGGGTCCGTCCGAGCTCCAGGGCCTCGCCGGTGGTCTCGGCGACCATCACCTCGAGACCGCTCCGGGCGAACACCTCCGCGATGCCCGCGCCCATCTGCCCACAGCCCACTACGCCGACGCGTGCGATGTCGTCTGGGAGGTCCGTCACATCGTGCCTTTCGCTGCTCTCCATCGCGGGTCCCCCGTACTCGTGCAGTGGTAACTGCGTTCCGGCGCCCGCCACGCCCCCCGACGTTACCCCCGTCCTTGCCCGGCGTGTCGGGCCGGGGCGGGCATGCTAGGCGGACACGAGGCAATGTCACGGAGCGGAACGGAGTCGTCACATGACGTACATCGGGAGGCGAGAGGTGCTGACCGGCGCGGCGGCGGTGCTGGCCGCGGCGGCGACGGCCGCCCCCGCGAAAGCGGTCGGGGCCGCGGGGGCCGCGGGGACGGCGGAGGCCGCCGGGGCCGCCGCGGCCGAATTCCGGGGGATGTGGGTCGCCTCCGTACAGAACGTGGACTGGCCTTCGAGGACCGCGCTCTCCGCGGACGCGCAGCGCGCGGAGCTGCTGGCCCTCCTCGACACCGCCGTATCCCGCCGCCTCAACGCGGTGATCCTCCAGGTCCGGCCCACCGCCGACGCGATGTGGCCCTCGGCGCACGAGCCGTGGTCCCAGTGGCTGACCGGCGAACAGGGCGCCGACCCCGGCTGGGACCCGCTCGGCACCGCCGTCACCGAGGCGCACGCCCGGGGGCTCCAGCTGCACGCCTGGTTCAACCCGTACCGCGTGGCCAACCACACCGACCCGGGCCTGCTGGCCCCCTGGCACCCGGCCCGCCGCAACCGGGGCTGGACCGTGCCCTACGGAGGCAAGCTCTACTACAACCCCGGGCTGCCCGAGGTGCGCCGCTTCGTGCAGGACGCCATGCTCGACGCCGTCGCCCGCTACCCCGTCGACGGGGTCCACTGGGACGACTACTTCTACCCGTACCCGGTCGAGGGCCGCGACTTCGACGACGACGCGGCGTACGAGCGCTACGGCCGCTCCTTCGCCACCCGCGCCGACTGGCGCCGCCACAACACCGACACCCTGGTCCGCGAGATGTCCGAGCGGCTGCGGGCGCTGCGCCCGGCGACGCGCTTCGGCGTCAGCCCCTTCGCGGTCTGGCGCAACTCCGACCGCGATCCGCTGGGTTCGGCGACGCAGGCGGGCGTCGCCACGTACGACGACCTGTACGCGGACACCCGGAAGTGGGTGCGCGAGGGCTGGATCGACTACATCGTGCCGCAGGCGTACTGGCAGATCGGCCACCCGGCCGCCGACTACGCGGCCATCGTCCCCTGGTGGGCGAACACCGTCGCCGGCACCCGCGTCCAGCTCTACGTGGGGGAGGCGCTGTACCGCTGCGATCCGGAGAGCTCCACGGCGGCCTGGCGCGATCCGCGGGAACTGTCGCGGCACGTGCGCTTCGCCCGCGGGTACCCCGAGGTCCGCGGCCACGTCTACTTCTCGGCGAAGCAGGTGGGCGCGGACCCCAACGGGGCGATGGCCAGGGTGGTCGCCGACCACTACCCGACGGTGGCGGCGGTGCCGCCGCGCTGACGGTCCTTCTGCGTACTCCTCGCCCGGTGCTCCTCGGCGGTGGAGCTCACTGGTCGTGGTCGACCGGGTGCTTCACCACGCAGTCGGGACCGGGGGACATGACGGCCTCGTGTCCGTCCGTGAAGCGGACTCGGTAGGGAGGCGTGCCGTTGTCTCCCAGGACCTGTGTGATCTCTCCGACCTTGTCGTGCTGGCCCACGATCCGTCCGTGCTGAACCAGCTGGTCGCCCTCGGTCGCGCGCATGCTGACCTCCTCGGTGGCGGTCCGATCCGGTGCTAGCAGTTTAGGTCGTTCCCGTGCTATTTGACCCGTTGGGTCACGGCGATGCAGACGAGTACCGCGCACGCGGCGGCGGGCGCGGCGGGGGACATCCGCTCGCCGAGCAGGACCACCGCCCACCCCAGGGTCAGCAGCGGCTGCGCGAGCTGGAGCTGGCTCGCGCGGGCCGCGCCGATCTCGGCCATGCCCCGGTACCAGACGTACAGGCCGAGGAAGGAGGAGCCGGCCGCCACCCAGACCAGCCCGGCCAGTCCGCGGGCGGTGACGTGCGCCGGCTCGTACGCGAGCCCGAGCAGGGATCCGGCCAGGCCGATCGGCAGGCACAGGACCAGCGCCCAGCCGATCACCTGCCAGCCGGGCATCACCCGGGCCAGGCGGCCGCCCTCGGTGTACCCGGCCGCGCACACCAGGAGCGCGGCGAACAGGAAGGCGTCGCCGGCCGAGAGGGAGCCGCCGCTCTGGGCGAGCGTGAAGCCGAGGACGACGACCGCGCCCGCGACGGCCGCGGCCCAGAACCGCCGGGACGGCCGGGCCCCGGTGCGCAGCGAGGACACGACGGCGGTCGTCAGCGGCAGCAGGCCGACCACGACGGCGGCGTGCGACGTGGTGGAGGTCTGCAGCGCGAGGGTGGTGAGCAGCGGGAAGCCGACGACCACGCCGCCCGCGACGACCAGGAGGCCGAACCGGTGGGCGCGGTCGGGGAGCGGGACGCGCAGGGCCAGCAGGAAGCCGCCGGCGACCAGGCCCGCCAGCACGCACCGCAGGCCGAACAGGGACCAGGGGCCGAAGCTCTCCAGGCCCCAGGACGTGCCGGGGAAGGTCAGTGAGAAGGCGACGACGCCGGCCGCCGCGAGGACGGTCCCTCCGCCGCTCCGGGCCGGGCCTCGAACCGCTATCGCGGCGGGGAGAGTAGCGCTACTCTTTGCTGTCATGTATGAGCGTAGCAGTGTGGCTGAACTGGCGGAATCCCTGAGGGTGGAGCTGGACCGCTACCCGTTGGGTGGAAAGCTCCCGTCCAGCCGCGCCCTCGTCGAGCGTTTCCGCGTCAGTCCCGTCACCGTCTCCCGGGCCCTCGCGCAGCTCGCCGCCGAAGGGCTGGTGATCACCCGCCCGGGAGCCGGCGCCTTCCGCGCCCAGCCCCGTACCCCGTCTCCCGGGCTCGGGGACACCTCGTGGCAGGCCGTCGCGCTGAGCGCGGAAGGCGCGGGCGAGGTGGTGCCGCGCTCGGTCGACGCCTCGGGCGTGCTCGTCACCCTCACCCCGCCGCCGACCGGGGTCATCGAGCTCAACGGCGGCTACATGCACCCCACGCTCCAGCCCGAGCGGGCCATGGCCGCGGCCCTCGCCCGCGCGGGACGCCGGCCCGGCGCGTGGGGACGGCCGCCCGTGGAAGGGCTGCCGGAGCTGCGGGACTGGTTCGCGCGGGAGATCGGCGGGCCGGGCGGGACCGTCGGGGCCGCCGACGTCCTGGTCACCGCCGGCGGGCAGAGCGCCCTCACCACGGCACTGCGGGCCCTCGCACCGCCCGGGGCGCCGATCCTCGTCGAATCCCCGACCTATCCGGGGCTGCTGGCCATCGCCCGCGCCTCCGGGTGCCGGCCCGTGCCGGTCCCGGTGGACGCGGACGGGGTCCGGCCGGAGCTGCTGGCCGCCGCCTTCGAAGCGACGGGGGCGCGGGTCTTCGTGTGCCAGCCGCTGTTCCAGAACCCGACCGGGGCCGTGCTGTCCGACGCGCGGCGCGGCGAGGTGCTGCGGATCGCGCGCGCCGCCGGGGCGTTCGTGGTGGAGGACGACTACGCGCGGGCCCTGGCCCACGAGGACGCCGGACCGCTGCCCGCGACCCTCGCCGCCGAGGACACCGACGGGGTCGTGGTGCACGTGCGGTCGCTGACCAAGGTCACCTCGCCCAGCCTGCGGGTGGGCGCGCTCGCCGCCCGGGGCCCCGTACGGGACCGGCTGCGCGCCATCCAGGTCGTGGACAGCTTCTTCGTGCCCCGGCCGCTCCAGGAGACCGCCCTGGAACTCGTCGGAGCGCCCTCCTGGCCCCGCCACCTCAAGGCCGTCGCCACCGAGCTGCGCCACCGGCGGGACGTCCTGGCGGGCGCGCTGCGGCGCGAGCTGCCCGAGCTGGAGCTGCCCCGCCCTCCCCGCGGCGGACACCTGCTGTGGGTCCGGCCCGGTGGAGGCCTCGACGACGCGGCCTTCGCGGCGGCCGCGCTGCGCGCGGGCGTGCAGGTCGCGCCCGGCCGGCCGTTCTTCTGCGCGGAGCCGCCGGCGGCGTACGTCCGGCTGAGTTTCGCCGGGGTGGCCGGCGCGGGCGAGCTCACCGAGGCCGTGCGGCGGCTGCGGTCGGCCATCGGGGTTCGCCCAGACGCTTGACCCCGTGCGGCACGCGGCTCACCATCGCCGCATGCATGTTCGGGTTTCGCTAGTCGCAGCAGCCCGTAGTACCCCGCTGCTCGCCGAGCGCTTCGACGACGACCGCCCCATCGACGTGGACGGCTGGCGTGCGGTGGAGTCCGCCGCGCGCGGGCTCGTTCCGCTGGGCTCGGCCGACCTGCGCTACTGCTCGCCCACCGCCCGCAGCCGGGCCACCGGCGCGGCCCTCGGGTACGCCCCGCTCGCCCAACCCGCGCTGCGCGAGTGCGACATGGGCCGCTGGCGCGGGCTGACCCTGGGGGAGGTGGCCGCCCGGGAGCCCGCCGCCCTGGACCTGTGGCTCGCCGATCCGCGCGCCGCGCCGCACGGCGGGGAATCCCTGCTCGCCTTCATCGCCCGGATCGGCGGCTGGCTCGACACCCGGCCGGCGGACGACGGCGGAGCCATCGTGGCGGTGGCGGAGCCCTCGGTGGTCCGGGCGGCGCTCGTGTACGCCCTGAACGCACCCCCGACGACCTACTGGAACGTGGACGTCCGTCCCCTGTCCACGGTCACGCTGGGGGGCTGGCCGAGGCACTGGCACCTGTCGCTCCAGGCCCCGGCATAAACCTGGTTGAGGGGCGTCCATACCGCGCATAACCTGCGCGTATGAACGTCAAGGACGCTGGCATACGGATCACCACGCTCGCGGAGCGGCCCGAACTGACCGAAGCCCTCTGGGGCATGGCGGACTCGTGGCCCGAGTTCGCCTCGCAGGACTCGCTCGCCTGGCTGCTGTACCCGCGCATGGTGGCGGAGCTCCCCGAGTACGTCTTCGTCGGGACCGACGAGGCCACCGGCGAGGTCGTCGCCAAGGCCTTCAGCGTGCCGTTCGCCCTCCACGCGGCCGGCCGCGACGGGCAGCTGCCCGCGCAGGGCTGGGACCGGATCCTGATGTGGGCCTTCTCGGACCTGCGGCGCGGAGCGGCCCCCGACACCGTCAGCGCCATCGAGATCAGCGTCCGGCCGGACCGGCAGGGCGAAGGCCTGTCGGGGCGGATGCTCGGCGCGCTGCGGGAGAACGCCCGCGCGCGCGGTTTCACCGAGGTCGTGGCCCCGGTCCGGCCCAACGGAAAGCCGGCCGAACCGGACGCCTCGATCCACGAGTACGCGTACCGCACCCGCGAGGACGGCCTCCCGTACGACCCGTGGCTACGGGTCCACGTGCGGGCGGGCGCCACCATCGACTCGGTGGCCCCGCTGTCGATGACGATCACCGGCTCCCTGGCGCAGTGGCGCGAGTGGACCGGCCTCCCCTTCGACACCGCGGGCCCGGTCCACGTGCCGGGGGCCCTGTCCCCGGTCCGCTGCGACCCGGAGCAGGGCTACGCGGTCTACGTGGAGCCGAACGTCTGGGTCCGGCACCCGCTGGGATAGCCGGCCCTCGGGGGGCCGGCCCGCCGAGGGCCCAGGCGCGGCCGCGCGGTCCCTCGCGGACGGCTCAGCGGCCGCGGGGCTTGCCGCGCTTGCCCGTGGACTTGGCCGTGGCCTTGCCCCCCTTGGGGGCGCCGCCGCGCGGGTTCTTGGCCGTGGGCTTGCCGCCCGAGCGGGGGGCCGGCTTGCGCTGCGGCTTCGCCTTCTTGGGCTCGGGTTCGGGCTGGGTGCGGCCACGGCCGCGCGAGCTGTTGACCGTCCGCCCGCGCACGATCCCGATGAACTCCTCCACCAGGTCCGGGGTGGTCTCCACCTCGGGCCACGACAGCGCGACGCGCGAGGCCGGGGCGTCCACGAGGGTCCGGTACGTGAGGTCCTTGCGGTGGTGCAGCCGCGCGAGGGACTGCGGCACGGCCAGGACGCCGATGCCCGCGGCCACCAGCTCGATCGCGTCGGCCGTGGTCTCGGGGCGCTGCAGCGCGGGCTTGCCCGGCAGCTGCTCCCAGCCGAGGGTGTCGTCGAGCGGGTGGAGCACGATCTCGTCGGCCAGGTCCGCGACCGAAACCTCCTCGGCCGCCGCCACGAGGTGGTCCTTCGGGATCACCACGACCGTGGTCTCGGTGTAGAGCGGGATCGCGCTGAGGTCCGTACGGTCGATCGGGAGCCGGACGAATCCGGCATCCGCGCCGCCGCCGCGCAGCAGGGCGGGCGCTTCGCCGGGGGTGACCGGGACGAGGGTGAGCGGGACGTCGGGGAGCCGCTCCTTCCAGACCCGCACCCACTTGGTGGGCGTCACCCCGGGAACGTAAGCGAGCTTGAACGACGGGGGGGTCAGGGAGTCTGTCACCCGGCCAGATTACCGGCCGTGGTCGGCGGGGGCGCACACGCTCTATACCCTTGACGCATGACGTCGCAGCAGAACGCCCAGACCATGAAGCCCGCGACCGCGGCGAAGAAGCTGGGTGTGTACCTAGAGGCCACCCCCGCAGAGTTCCAGGAGGGTGTCGTCTCGCGCACCGAGCTCACCGCCCTCCAGGCCGAGCCGCCCCAGTGGCTGCAGGACCTCCGGAACAACGGCCCGCACCCCCGCCCGGTGGTCGCGGCGAAGCTCGGGATCTCCATCTCCGGCCTGGCGCGCGGCGGCATCACCGACGCGCTCACCACCGAGCAGATCGAGGCCCTGAAGGCGGAGATGCCGGAGTGGCTCGAGAAGGAGCGCGCCACCCAGGCCGATGTCCGCAAGGAGACCGTCCGCATCAAGCAGATGCAGGCGGAGAAGGCCCAGAAGGCCGAGAAGGGCCAGAAGTAGGCACCTTCCCGAGGCCGCACCGCCACCCGGAACGTACCGGCGACGGCACCTGAGCCGGGCTCCCTGCCCAGGGGCCCGGCTTCGCAGTCCCCGGCCCCAGCCACCGGCGGCCTGAGCTGGGCGTTAGCCTCAGCGGATGATTCCTGCGTCCCCTCCGAAGGTCATCACGCGATACCGCGGCGGGCAGATCCGTGCCTATGTGACGGACCCCGGCGCATTCGGGACGCTGGAACCCGCCGCGGTGTTCCAGCCGCGGGCCGGCGACGAGGTCGTGGAGTCGGCGGTCCAGCCCGATCTGGAGCGAGTCGTGTACACGACCCTGCACGGGGTCGTCTGCCTCACGCGCGCCGGTGAATTGGTGTGGGCGTCGGACTTCGAACCGCACTCCGACGTGCTCCATGGTCACCGGCCCGGCTGCGTGCTGTCTCTGGACGGCCGGACCGTCTGGGTCTACCGCCCGGACGCGATGGCGGAACGCGGGGGAGACCAATGGGTCGTGTACGACACCGGCAGCGGGGCGGTCCTCGCGCGCCGGGAGCTGGAGACGGTCGGGCACGGCGCCGGCCATCACGTCCACCCCGTGGACGGCAGCATCTACCTCGACATCGGTGAGGGCCAGGACGGTGCCGTCGTTCTCCGGGGTGCCTCCGGGCCTGATGGCGAGGTGGAGTTCGTGACGTACCCGTGGTCGGACCGCTGCCTGATCGGCCTGGCGCCGGGAGGGGAGCAGTTCCTGACCGTCGACCACGGGCAGAGGGATGTCGCCTTCCACCGCCACCCCAGCGGGGACCTGCTCTTCACTCTCTCCGTCGAGGCCTTCGGGCATGACCCGGAAGCGGCGTTCGTGGAATGGTGCGGCGGCTATCTGACCCCGGACACGGCCGTCGTCACGCTGGGTGGTGAGAGCGAGGGCGAGGAGGAGTGGTTCCGCTACCACCTGGTCGACGTGAACACCGGCACGGTCGGCGGTGAGATCGCCGTCGAGGTGACCGACCCGTACGAACTGGAGCTCCTGGGCGACGGCTCCTGGCTCACCGACGGCCCTGACGGCCACCCTGTCCGCTGGTCCCGCCCTCCGCACCCGACACGTTGAAGGCGCAGCTCCACGCCGTCACGGATGACCGGACACCGCCGTCTCGGGCGCAGCGAGAGCGCACAGGAGAGAGATCGGACCGCTGCCCGGCCCGCCCGTAAGCGTCATTGCATAAAACTGCGTAGCTACGTATAGTCATGCCATCAAGGAGGAGGTTCCATGGTGGTACGTGTAGCGGTGGCCGGTGCGAGTGGATACGCGGGCGGGGAAGTGCTGCGCCTGCTGCTGGGCCACCCCGAGGTCGAGATCGGCGCGCTGACCGGGAACTCCAACGCGGGGCAGCTCCTCGGCGCCCTCCAGCCGCACCTCGTGCCCCTGGCCGGGCGCACCCTCGAGGCGACGACGCCCGAGGTGCTCGCCGGTCACGACGTCGTCTTCCTGGCCCTGCCCCACGGGCAGTCCGCCGCCGTCGCCGCCCAGCTCGGCGAGGACGTGCTCGTCGTCGACATGGGCGCCGACCACCGGCTCAAGGACTCCGCCGACTGGGACGCGTTCTACGGCGCCCCGCACGCCGGGACCTGGCCCTACGGCCTGCCCGAGCTTCCCGGCGCCCGCGTCGCGCTCGCGGGCTCCCAGCGCATCGCCGTGCCCGGCTGCTACCCGACCGCCGTCTCGCTCGCGCTCTACCCGGCCTACGCCGCGCAGCTCGCCGAGCCCGAGGCCGTGATCGTCGCCGCCACCGGCACCTCCGGCGCCGGCAAGGCGCTCAAGCCGCACCTGCTCGGCTCCGAGGTCATGGGCTCCATGAGCCCGTACGGGGTCGGCGGCGGCCACCGCCACACCCCCGAGATGGTGCAGAACCTCAGCCCCGTCGCCGGACAGCCGGTCTCCGTGTCCTTCACGCCGACGCTGGCCCCCATGTCCCGCGGCATCCTCGCCACCTGCTCCGCCAAGGCGCTGCCCGGCACCACGGCCGACGCGGTGCGCGCCGCGTACGAGAAGGCGTACGCGGACGAGCCCTTCGTCCACCTGCTGCCCGAGGGGCAGTGGCCGGCGACGGCGTCCGTCTACGGTTCCAACGCCGTTCAGATCCAGGTCGCGTACGACGCGGCCGCGCAGCGGATCATCGCGATCAGCGCCATCGACAACCTCACCAAGGGCACCGCCGGCGGCGCGGTCCAGAGCATGAACATCGCCCTCGGCCTCCACGAGGGCCTGGGTCTTTCCACGATCGGAGTCGCACCGTGACGGTCACGGCAGCACAGGGGTTCAGCGCGGCGGGCATCGCCGCCGGAATCAAGGCGAACGGCAACCCGGACCTCGCCCTCGTCGTCAACAACGGGCCGCGCCAGGCCGCCGCGGGCGTCTTCACCTCGAACCGTGTCAAGGCCGCGCCCGTCCACTGGTCCGAGCAGGTCCTGCGCGGCGCCACCGTCAGCGCCGTGGTCCTGAACTCCGGCGGCGCCAACGCCTGTACCGGTCCCAAGGGCTTCCAGGACACCCACGCCACCGCCGAGAAGGTCGCCGAGGCCCTCGGTGCGGACGTCAACGCGGGCGAGGTCGCCGTCGCGTCCACCGGCCTGATCGGCGTCCTGCTGCCCATGGACAAGCTGCTCCCCGGCATCGACGCGGCGGTCGCCGCGCTCAGCGCCGACGGCGGCGAGGACGCCGCCATCGCCATCAAGACCACCGACACCGTGCACAAGACGGCCACCGTCAGCCAGGACGGCTGGACCGTCGGGGGCATGGCCAAGGGCGCGGGCATGCTCGCCCCGGGCCTGGCCACGATGCTCGTGGTCCTCACCACCGACGCCGACCTGGACAGCGCCACCCTCGACAAGGCGCTGCGCTCCGCGACCCGCACCACCTTCGACCGGGTCGACTCCGACGGCTGCATGTCCACCAACGACACGGTGCTGCTGCTCGCCTCCGGCGCGTCCGGCCGGGTGCCGGCGTACGAGACGTTCGCCGAAGCCGTGCGCACGGTCTGCGACGACCTGGCCCGTCAGCTGATCGGCGACGCCGAGGGCGCCAGCAAGGACATCCGCATCGAGGTCGTCGGCGCGGCCACCGAGGAGGACGCGGTGGAGGTCGGGCGTTCCATCGCCCGGAACAACCTCCTCAAGTGCGCCATCCACGGCGAGGACCCCAACTGGGGACGGGTCCTGTCCGCGATCGGCACCACGAAGGCCGCCTTCGACCCCGACCGCCTGGCCGTGGCCATCAACGGGGTCTGGGTCTGCAAGAACGGCTCCGTCGGGGAGGACCGCGACCTGGTCTCGATGAAGGACCGGGAGGTCCGCATCACCGCCGACCTGTCCACCGGCTCCGAGTCCGCGGTCATCTGGGCCAACGACCTGACGGCCGAGTACGTCCACGAGAACAGCGCGTACTCGTCATGAGCGGGACCGTCGGCAACGCCCGCAAGCACACCGCACTCCCCAAGGCGGAGATCCTCATCGAGGCACTGCCCTGGCTGACCCGCCACAACGGCAAGGTCGTCGTCATCAAGTTCGGCGGCAACGCCATGATCGACGAGGACCTGAAGGCCGCCTTCGCCCAGGACGTGGTCTTCCTGCGCCAGGCGGGCCTGAAGCCGGTCGTCGTGCACGGCGGCGGCCCGCAGATCAACGCCCAGCTGGACCGGCAGGGTCTGGTCAGCGAGTTCAAGGCGGGCCTGCGCGTCACGACGCCCGAGGCGATGGACATCGTACGGATGGTCCTGGCGGGGCAGGTCCAGCGCGAGCTGGTCGGGCTGCTCAACCAGCACGGGCCGCTCGCCGTCGGCATGACGGGCGAGGACGCCCACACGATCACCGCCACCAAGCACACCCCGGAGATCGACGGCGAGCTCGTCGACATCGGACGGGTCGGCGAGATCACCGCCATCGACACCGGCGCGATCGAGGCGCTGCTGGCCGACGGCCGGATCCCGGTCATCTCCTCCATCGCGCGCAGCGCCGACGACCACCACGTGTACAACGTGAACGCCGATACGGCCGCCGCGGCGCTCGCCGCCGCGCTCGGCGCCGAGACGCTGATGGTCCTCACCGACGTGGAGGGCCTCTACGCGGACTGGCCGAGCAGCGACGAGGTCATCAGCCGGCTCACCGTCAGCGAGCTGGAGAAGCTGCTGCCCGAGCTGTCCAGCGGCATGGTCCCGAAGATGGAGGGCTGCCTGCACGCCGTGCGCAACGGCGTGACCACCGCCCGGGTCATCGACGGGCGGGTCCAGCACTCGATCCTGCTGGAGATCTTCACCGACGAGGGAATCGGCACGATGGTCGTGCCCGACGAGCAGCAAGGGGGAGCGCAGTGAGCGCCAGCACCGGCAACCAGGAGTACGGCGACCGCTGGAAGGGGGCGCTGGCCAACAACTACGGCACCCCCGAGCTGGCCCTCGTACGCGGCTCGGGCGCCCAGGTCTGGGACGCGGACGGCAAGCAGTACACCGACTTCGTCGGCGGCATCGCGGTCAACGCCCTCGGCCACGCCCACCCCGCGATCGTCGAAGCCGTGACCGCGCAGATCTCCACCCTCGGCCACGTCTCCAACCTCTACGCCTCCGAGCCGGTCATCGCGCTCGGCGAGCGGCTGCTCCAGCTCTTCGGACGCCCCGGGAAGATCTTCTTCTGCAACTCCGGTGCCGAGGCCGTCGAGGCCGCCTTCAAGATCGGCCGGCTGACCGGGCGGACCCACATGGTCGCCACCGACGGCGGCTTCCACGGCCGCACCATGGGCGCCCTCGCGCTCACCGGCCAGCCCAAGAAGCAGGACCCCTTCCTGCCGCTGCCCGGTGACGTCACGCACGTCCCGTACGGGGATGTGGAGGCCCTGCGGGCCGCCGTCACCGAAGAGACCGCGCTCGTGATCATCGAGCCCGTCCAGGGCGAGAACGGCGTGGTCGTCCCGCCCGCCGGATACCTGACGGCCGCCCGGGAGATCACCCGCGCCACCGGAACCCTCCTCGTCCTCGACGAGGTGCAGACCGGTATCGGACGCTGCGGCCAGTGGTTCGAGCACCAGGCCCACGAGGGCGTGGAGCCCGACCTGGTCACCCTCGCGAAGGGTCTCGGCGGCGGTCTGCCGATCGGCGCCCTGGCCGCCTTCGGCCCCGCGGCCGACCTGCTCCAGCCCGGCCAGCACGGCACCACCTTCGGCGGCAACCCCGTCGCGTGCGCCGCCGGCCTCGCCGTCATCGAGACCATCGCCGCCGAGGGGCTCCTCGCCCGGGTCAAGGAGCGCGGCGAGCGGCTGCGCGACGGAATCGAAGGATTCGCACACCCGCTCGTCTCACATGTCCGTGGTGCGGGCCTTCTGCTGGGTATCGTGCTGACCGGGCCGCTCGCACCGCAGGTGCAGCGCGCGGCTCAGGACGCCGGCTTCCTGGTCAACGCGCCCGCCCCCGACGTCGTACGGCTGATGCCCCCGTACGTGCTCTCCGAGGCCGAGGCGGACGCGTTCCTGCGGGCCCTGCCCGGTGTGCTGGACGCGGCGAAGGCCGCCGCGGACGTGGACGGATGATCAATCGGGGAATGAGACGACGATGAGTCAGGCGCAGGAACGCGAGCCCTGGAGCTCCCCCCAGACGGAGTCCGGGGGCGGCCAGTCCGTTCCGCAGACCCGCACCGCCCGCCACCGCCGGATCGTGGACATCCTCAACCGGCAGCCGGTCCGTTCCCAGAGCCAGCTGGCCAAGCTGCTCGCCGACGACGGCCTGAGCGTCACCCAGGCGACGCTCAGCCGCGACCTCGACGAGCTCGGCGCGGTGAAGATCCGGAACACGGGCGGCGAGCTGATCTACGCGGTCCCCAGCGAGGGCGGCTTCCGCACCCCGCAGGCACCGCTCGGCGAGTCGGCGAAGGAGGAGCGCATGCGGCGCCTCTCCGGGGAACTGCTGATCTCGGCGGAGGCCTCCGCGAACCTCGTGGTCCTGCGCACCCCGCCCGGTGCGGCCCAGTTCCTCGCCTCGGCGATCGACCAGGCCGAACTCCAGGCCATCCTCGGCACGATCGCCGGCGACGACACGCTGATGCTGATCAGCCGCGACCCGGCGGGCGGCCAGGCCCTGGCCGACCACCTGCTGCGGCTGGCGCAGAAGGAGGGCTGAGCGCGGGGCCGCCGGGGAACCGTCCCCCGCACCGCGGGTCAGTACCGGGTGACGGCCAGCGCGCCCGACTCCGTACCGATCGCGATGTGCGGCCGCCTGCGCGGGTTCGCCCAGCGCAGGACCGCCCGGACGGCGCGCTCCGGCACCGAGACGCAGCCGGCCGTGGCGCCCCGGCCGTCGACGTGCAGGAAGATGCCCGCGCCCCGGCCCCGTACCGGCCGGTCGTAGTTGTAGGCGATGAGCAGGCCGTGTGCGTACTGCCGGGCGTACGAGGTCATGTGCTCGGCCTCGCCGGGAGCGCAGTCGGCGGGCAGCGGCTCCACCCAGCGGTTGTAGTCGGCGGAGGCGTTGTCCTGGCACCACCAGGAGTCGGGAGTCACCCGCCGGTAGCGGTACTCCGTCCCGGCCGGCGCGGGCGCGATGCCGAAGGCGTACGGGAGCGCGTACAGGCCGGCCGGGGTGGTGTTCGTGCCCTGGGTACGGGTCGCCCCCTCGGTCAGGCCGTTCGCCCCGAAACGGGCCGGCGCGCTGCCGGCCTCGTACCAGCGCCCCGCCCGCCGGTCCCACCAGGTCAGGCGCCCCGTGGTCGAACCGGCCGACGGGGCGACGGCGGTGATCAGCTGGCTGCCGCCGCCGGTGTCGGCGAGCCGGGCGGGCAGCGGCGGATCCCCGTGGGGGCCGTGGCCGGCGGGGGCACCGTAAGGGCCCTGGGCCAGCAGGCTGGTGACGATCAGTGAGGCGAGGGCGAGAGCGGTACGCGGCACATGTCAGACGGTACGGGGCGGAAGGGGCAGGGGCAGCGCAGGCAGGCCGTCGATGCTCACCCCGATGAACTCCTTCTTCTCGCAGTACGCGGCGAACTCCTCGTCCGTCCTGCGGCCGAAGTGCTCCGCGTGGAGGGTGCGCTCCCCCTGGTAGTCCATGAAGGGGACGGCGTAGCCGCACACGTCCGCGATCCGGTGGGCCGTGACGACGATGACCGCGCGCGCCGAGGGTCCGTCGGCCTCCCCGAACAGCTCGATCAGCCCGCCCCAGCGCGGGTCGTCGCGGAAGACCGCCTCGCCGTGCCCGTGGATGCGCACGATGTTCGGCGGCCCGCTGAACGCGCACCACATCAGCGTGATCCGGCCGTTCTCGCGGACGTGCGCGATGGTCTCGGCGCCGCTGCCGCCGAAGTCCAGGTAGGCGAGGGTCTGCTCGTCGATGACGACGAGGGTCCCGGCACGGCCCTTGGGGGAGAGGTTGACGTGGCCGTCACCCGCGAGCGGGGCGGTCGCGGTGAAGAAGACCGGCTGCTCCTCGATGAACGTGCGCAGGCGGCCGTCGATGCGTTCGTGGAGTTTTCCCATGGTCGGATTATCGCCCTGCGGGCCCGCGCTCCGGTCCGCGGGTGTCAGTCCGTCAGACCGAGGCGGGAGCGGCGCGACCGCACGTCGTAGGGGTGGAACAGGTGCTCCGACTCTACGAGCAGCGCGGCGAGCTCGGGCAGGTCCGCCTCTCCCGTACGCCAGGTGAACCGCCAGTCCCAGCCGGTCACGATCGCCCGGGCCGTCGCGCGCAGCAACGGGTCGGGGTCCTTGGATACGGTCACCGCGGCCCGCAGTTCGTGGATCCCGCCCCGTGCGCGCAGCAGCCGGAAGGCTGCCCGGCGCACGTGCAGGTGCCGTACGGGCTCGATGCGCTCGGCGAGGTGGCGGTGGTCGAGGCGCTCCACCACCTGGAGCAGGGTCAGCGCGGCCTCGCGGGTCACCGACGCCGACGGGTCGTCCAGCAGGGGGAGCAGGAGCGCGTCGTCGGTGGCGTCGTCCAGCCGGCGCAGCCCTGCCACGGCAGCGGCCCGGACCGTGCCGGAGGGGTGGCCGAGCAGGGAGCGCAGCACCGGCGCGTCCATGTGCTCCGCGCATTCGGAGAAGCCGGCCACCGCGTACGGGGAGACGCGCCCGGGCGCAGTGATCAGCGAGAAGTACTCCCCGACCGCGTCCCCGCCGCTCTGCGAGACGAGCCGGCGCGCGCAGGCCCGTACGAGACCGGAGCGGTCGGCGAGGTACCGATGGGCCTCGGCCGCCCGCCCCGCCCTGCGCAGGGCGGTGACGCCGGCGCCCCGGACCATTGGGTTCCGGCCGCCGAGAAGGGTGTCGATCGCGGCGTCGTCCGCCCCGTCGTCGGCCATGACCCGCAGCGCGGCATCGGTCCACAGCCGCGCGGTCACAGGGTCCGGCTCCAGGGCGGCCCGCCGCGCGAGCTCCCGTACGCCGGTCCCCCCGGCCTCGACGACCAGCCGGGTGGCGAACCGCCGGGCCGGCAGGTCGCGCGCCCGGCGCAGCCGGTCCAGGGCGTCGGCCCGCTGCGCGGGGGTCAGCGAGTTCCAGCTCCACGTGGTCGAGGGCCGTCCGGGGCGCCACCACGCGGCGAGGAGGGAGTACCGGCCGGTCAGGGCGGCTTCCAACTGCTCCACTGCCCAGGCCCCGTGCTCGCGCCGGCCCAGCCGCAGGGCGAGGGGAGTGATCTGGATCAGCGCGTCGACGGGGTATCTGGCCACGATCCAGCCGAGCACCCGCCGGGCACGCCCGCGTACGGGCGGAGCCCAGTCGGCGCACCGGATCAGGACGAGTTCGAGCGGCGCGTGCCGGGCCAGGGCCCGGCGGAGCGCCTCCCGGTAGCGCCCCCGCAGCGGCGGGAGCCAGGAGACGAACGAGAGCAGGAAGAAATCGAGCGGCGGGGGCTGCCAGGAGCGGAGTGCGGACGCGCGGAGCCGCCCGTCGGGGTCGCAGAGCCGGGCCTCGATGCGCTTGCCGCGCAGTGGCTCGTGGGAGCGGCGGCCGATGCGGCGCACCTCCTCGTCGAAGGCCGTCCAGGCATCGGGCCCGCTCCCGCGGAGCATGTCGGGGACCGGAGCGGGCCGCTGCCCCTTCAGCAGCTCCACTGCGGCGCCCCGCCCCGTCGACACGTCCCGCCGCACACCGGCTCCCATACGCCCTCCCCGAGTCGTCCGCCGATGGTAGGCGGCCGTCAGGGGATGGCGCCTCCCGGTATACGTGCTGGTCAGCGGCGATGGCAGGGGTCGATTGACGAAACATACGAAGCAATGCATAGTTATGCCTATCGCTGTTGAGGCAACGGCGGAGGCACCGTGTAAGGAGAAACCCGTGACCGAGCGCGTCGTACTCGCCTATTCGGGCGGCCTGGACACCTCCGTCGCCATCGGCTGGATCGCCGAGGAGACGGGCGCCGAGGTCATCGCCGTCGCCGTGGACGTCGGCCAGGGCGGCGAGGACCTGGACGTCATCCGCAAGCGCGCGCTGGCCTGCGGAGCCGTCGAGGCCGAGGTCGCGGACGCCAAGGACGAGTTCGCCGAGGAGTACTGCCTCCCGGCGATCAAGGCCAACGCCCTGTACATGGACCGCTATCCGCTGGTGTCCGCCCTGTCGCGGCCGGCCATCGTCAAGCACCTCGTGGCCGCCGCCCGCAAGCACGGCGCGTCGACCGTCGCCCACGGCTGCACCGGCAAGGGAAACGACCAGGTCCGCTTCGAGGCCGGCATCGCCGCCCTCGGCCCCGACCTCACGTGCATCGCCCCGGTCCGCGACTACGCGATGACCCGGGACAAGGCCATCGCCTTCGCCGAGCGGGCCGGCCTGCCGATCGCCACCAGCAAGAAGTCCCCGTACTCCATCGACCAGAACGTCTTCGGACGCGCCGTCGAGACGGGCTTCCTGGAGGACATCTGGAACGCGCCGATCGAGGACATCTACGCGTACACGGCCGACCCGGCCCTGCCGCGGGAGGCCGACGAGGTCGTCATCTCCTTCGCGGAGGGCGTCCCGGTCGCCCTCGACGGCAAGCCCGTCACCGTGCTCCAGGCGATCCAGCAGCTCAACGAGCGGGCCGGAGCCCAGGGCATCGGCCGGATCGACATCGTCGAGGACCGCCTCGTCGGCATCAAGTCCCGCGAGGTGTACGAGGCTCCGGGCGCCATCGCCCTGATCACCGCCCACCAGGAGCTGGAGAACGTCACCGTCGAGCGCGAACTGGCCCGCTACAAGCGGCAGGTCGAGCAGCGCTGGGGCGAGATGGTCTACGACGGCCTGTGGTTCTCCCCGCTGAAGCGGGCCCTGGACGGCTTCATCGACGAGGCCAGCCGGCACGTCACCGGCGACATCCGGATGACCCTGCACGGCGGCCGCGCCGTCGTCACGGGCCGCAGGTCCGACGAGTCGCTGTACGACTTCAACCTCGCGACCTACGACTCGGGCGACACCTTCGACCAGTCGAAGGCCCAGGGCTTCATCGAGATCTTCGGCCTGTCCTCGAAGATCGCGGCGCGGCGCGACCTCGCCTGATCCCACGCGTTGTACAGACGGCCTCCCCGTTCCTCCGCGGCGGGGAGGCCGGCGCACACCCGAAAAGCCATGTCATGCATTGTGAGGAGCAGTAGCTGTGAGCAGCAACAACGGTGGGGACGTCCGGCTCTGGGGCGCCCGGTTCGCCGACGGTCCCGCCGAGGCCCTCGCGAAGCTGTCCGCGTCGGTCCACTTCGACTGGCGTCTCGCGCCGTACGACATCGCCGGCTCCCGCGCCCACGCCCGGGCGCTCGCCAAGGCGGGCCTGCTCACGGCCGACGAGCTCGGCCGCATGATCGCGGGCCTGGACCAGCTCGAGGCCGACGTACTGGACGGCTCCTTCGTCGGCACCCTCGCCGACGAGGACTGCCACACCGCCCTGGAGCGGGGCCTGCTGGAGCGCCTCGGCGCCGACCTCGGCGGCAAGCTGCGCGCCGGCCGGTCGCGCAACGACCAGATCGCCACCCTCTTCCGCATGTACCTGCGCGACCACGCCCGGATCGTCGGCGGCCTGATCGCCGATCTCCAGGACGCGCTGGTCGGCCTCGCCGAGCACCACGCGGACGTGGCCATGCCGGGCCGCACCCACCTGCAGCACGCGCAGCCGGTGCTCTTCGCCCACCACGTACTGGCCCACGTGCAGTCCCTGTCCCGGGACGCGGAGCGGCTGCGCCAGTGGGACACCCGGACCGCGGTCTCCCCGTACGGCTCGGGCGCCCTCGCGGGTTCCTCGCTGGGCCTGGACCCGGAGGCGGTCGCCGCCGACCTGGGCTTCGAGCGGGGCTCGGTCGGCAACTCGATCGACGGCACGGCCTCGCGCGACTTCGTCGCCGAGTTCGCCTTCATCACCGCGATGATCGGGATCAACCTGTCCCGGATCGCGGAGGAGATCATCATCTGGAACACGAAGGAGTTCTCCTTCGTGACCCTGCACGACGCCTTCTCCACCGGGTCGTCGATCATGCCGCAGAAGAAGAACCCGGACATCGCGGAGCTGGCGCGCGGCAAGTCGGGGCGCCTCATCGGCAACCTGACCGGTCTGCTCGCCACGCTGAAGGCCCTGCCCCTGGCCTACAACCGTGACCTCCAGGAGGACAAGGAGCCGGTCTTCGACTCCTGCGACACCCTGGAAGTCCTGCTGCCCGCCTTCACCGGGATGATGGCGACGCTCACGGTCCACCGGGAGCGGATGGAGGAGCTGGCTCCGGCGGGCTTCTCGCTCGCCACCGACATCGCCGAGTGGCTGGTCAAGCAGGGCGTGCCGTTCCGGGTGGCGCACGAGGTGGCCGGCGGGTGCGTGAAGGAGTGCGAGGGGCTCGGCATCGAGCTCGACGAGCTCACGGACGAGCAGTTCGCGAAGATCTCGGAGCACCTGACGCCCGAGGTCCGCACGGTCCTCAACGTCAAGGGCGCGCTGGCCTCCCGCAACGGCCGGGGCGGCACCGCCCCGTCGGCTGTCGCGCTCCAGCTCACCGAGCTGAAGGCCGACCTGGTCATCCAGCACGCCTGGGCGGCCCACAAGCACTGACGGGACCACGGTCCCCCGAAGGGGCGGTGACGGCCGGCAAGGCCGCCCCCGCCCCTTCGGCGCGTCCGGGGGCGGGCTCCGTCGCTCTTCAGGCCACCTGGGCCGCCCAGTGGGCGAGGGTGTCGAAGTCGGACCTGACCAGGCCGATCCGTTCGTCGATGCGGAGCAGCAGGGCGTGCGCGGGGTGGTACTGGTCCGTGTACGCGCGGTCCGCGTCCGTGATGTCGTCGTCGATCCAGGCGAAGGGCCGCTCTCCCGCGTAGTCCACGATGTACTGGGTCTTCCAGAAGGTCCCGCGCGGGGCCCGGCCGTGCATCCGGGGCCAGTCGATGTACGGGAGCCTCGGCAGGCCCAGGTGCGGGCCTATCCAGTCGTTCGCCTCGTCCTTCCAGGTGGTCGCCCACACCAGCTCGTACGCGTCCGCGAGCGCGAGCAGCTCCGCCCCGTGGTCCGGATTCAGCCAGACCCTCAGCGGCTTCGCGCTCTCCGCTCCGGTCCAGCCCGTCGGCCGCATGCGGTGGGTGGCGTATCCCTCGGGGCGGCGCTCACGCTGGGCCGCGTAGGGGTTCAGCGGGCCGTCCACGTCGATCAGGAGCAGCGGCTTCGTGGTCCTCGTCATGCGGGAAGGATTCCTTTCGCGCCCCGGAGGGGCAGCTCATTTAATTTATGAGACATCCGCGTCTCATTCGGGTTATGCTTGTCTCATGGCCATGGATCGTGATCAGGTGCTCCGCGCCGCCGCCGCCCTGCTCTCCCGCAAATCGACCGCCACGATGGACGAGGTCGCGAAGGCGGCGGGCATCGGCCGCGCGACCCTCCACCGGCACTTCGCCGGGCGCGACGCCCTCGTACGGGCGCTCGAAGAGCTCGGCATCCGGGAGTTCGAAGTGGCGTTCGACCACGCCCGGCTCGAGGAGGGCACGGCGATCGACGCGCTCAAACGCCTCGTCGCCGAGGCGGAGCCCAATGCCGAACTGCTGGCCTTCCTGGTGACCGAGAACCAGCTCTTCGAGGGCGATCAGGTCAACGAGGGCTGGGCCCGGCTCGACGCCCGCGTGAGCGCGCTCTTCAAGCGCGGCCAGCAGCAGGGCGACATCCGGATCGACCTGAGCCCCGCCTGGCTCACCGAGGCCCTCTACGGCCTCATCGGCACCTGCGCCTGGGCCGTCATGGACGGCCGGGTCGCGGCCAAGGACTTTCAGTACATGATCATCGAGCTGCTGCTCGGTGGCGCCCGACGGAGTGTGGAGCAATGAGCCGTACCGAACAGCTGACCAAGGCGAAGGGGACGGAGGGGACGGAGGCCAGGAACCCGGGGCGCTGGATCGCCCTTTCCGTGCTCGTCCTGGCCGTCCTGCTGGTCGCCGTCGACGCCACCGTACTCGGTCTCGCCACCCCCTCCCTCAGCGAGGACCTCAAGCCGTCCGGCACCCAGCTGCTGTGGATCGGCGACATCTACTCCTTCGTCATCGCCGGCCTGCTCGTCTCCATGGGCTCCCTCGGCGACCGCATCGGCCGCAAGAAGCTCCTCCTCGTCGGCGCGGCCGCCTTCGGCGCCGTCTCGGTCCTCAACGCCTACGCGACCAGCCCCGAGATGATGATCCTCGCCCGGGCCCTGCTCGGCGTGGCCGGCGCGACCCTGATGCCGTCCACCCTCGCGCTGATCCGCAACATCTTCCACGACCCCAAGGAGCGCAGCCTCGCCATCGGCATCTGGGGCGCCACCGCCTCCGCGGGCGCGGCCGTCGGCCCGGTCGTCGGCGGAGCCCTGCTCCAGCACTTCTGGTGGGGTTCGGTCTTCCTCATCAACCTCCCCGTGATGATCGTCCTGGTCCTCGTCGGCATCAAGCTGCTGCCCGAGTCCAAGAACCCGGTCGCCGGCCCCTGGGACCTGTTCAGCGTCGGCCTCTCCCTCGTCGGCATCATCGGCGTCGTCTACGCCGTCAAGCAGGTCGCCACCCACGGCATGGGCTGGGAGGTGTGGGCCGCCGCCGTCATCGGAGCGGGCGCGCTCTTCACCTTCGTGCGCCGCCAGTTCACCCTGGCCGCGCCCCTCCTCGACATGCGGCTCTTCAAGCACCGCGGCTTCTCCGGCGCGGTCCTCGCCGACCTGCTCACCGTCTTCGGCCTGTCCGGACTGGTCTTCTTCCTCTCCCAGTTCCTCCAGCTCGTCCAGGGCCGCGAGCCGCTGGAAGCGGGCCTGGCCGAACTGCCCGCCGCCATCGGCGCGGTCGTCACCGGCCTGGTCGCGGGCTCGTACGCCCGCAAGTACGGGGTGCGGGTCGTCGTCAGCGGAGGCCTCGCCGCCATCGGCGTCGCCCTGGCCGCGCTCACCGTGATCCACAAGGAGACCGGCTACCCGCTGCTCGGCGCCGCCCTGCTGGTCGTCGGCCTCGGTGCGGGCTTCTCCTTCACCGTCACCGCCGACGTGATCCTCTCCAGCGTGCCCAAGGAGCAGGCCGGTTCGGCCTCGGCCGTCTCCGAGACCGCGTACGAACTGGGCGCCGCCCTCGGCATCGCCCTGCTCGGCTCGGTCGTCACCGGCGTCTACCAGAGCTTCACCGCACCGGCCTCCGTCGCGGGCCCCGACGCCGACGCCGCGCACGCGTCCCTCGGCGGCGCCGTCGAGGCGGCCAGGGCCTTGGATCCGGGGACCGCCGAGCAGATGGTGGGCGCCGCCCAGGAGGCCTTCGTGGACGGGCTGCGGCTGGCCTCGGGCGTCGGCGCCGCCGTCCTGCTGGCCACCGCCGTGGCCGCCTGGTTCCTGCTCAGGGGCCAGGAGCTCCAGGACGGCATCGAGCACTGACCGGCCCCGGACCTCCGGATGGCATCGCGTGACATCACGTGATGTCCCCGGACGTCCGTGCCGTCCGGCCAACGGGTCGTGGCCCGCGAGAAGTTGACAGCCGCTCCGTGCGCGGGTCACCATCCCGGCGATGGAGATCAACACCTTGACCCCGGCGGAGCGCCGCGTATGGGACGCCTTCCCCCTCGGGGAGGGCGTCGACTTCCGCGCGGCCCCCGACGAGGAGGCCACCGAAGGCGCCGCGTGGGGACCCGACCGGACCGTCCGCGCCGAGGTGCTGGCCTTCCTGCTGCTGCGCGACCTCCCGGCCGCCGGACTGGTACCCGGACTGAACGTCAGGGGCGCCCGGATCACCGGCAAGCTCAACCTCAAGTACGCCGACATCCAGCACGCCATCCGGCTGCGGGCCTGCTGGTTCGAACGGAAACCGGTCCTGTACGGGGCCCGGCTGCGCGCCGTGTCACTGAGCGACTCGGCGCTGCCCGGCCTGACGGCCTCCACCGTCACGGTCGACACCGCGCTCAGGCTGTCCTGCTGCCACATCAGCGGGCCCGTACGTCTCGCCGGCGCCCGGATAGCCGGCGGACTCTTCCTCCAGAAGGCGGTCATCGGCACGCCCGGCCCGGCCGAGGAGGGACAGGAGGCGGCGCTCCAGTTCAACCACGCCGACATCGGGACCGACGTCATCGCCATGGACCTCACGGTCCACGGCCAGACGCGCGTCAACGGTGCCACCGTCGGCGGCCAGATCAACCTGAACAACGCCCGGCTCCTCGCCCCCGGGGGCACGGCCCTGCACGCCGAGACCCTCACGGTCGGCACCGACCTGCGGGCCAGGGGGCTGGAGGCGCGGGGCATGTTCAACCTCACCGGCTCCCGGATCCCCGGCCAGCTCCATCTCGGCGACGCGCGGACGGTCAATCCGGACGGCGTCGCCCTGCGCGCCTCCAGCTGCGCGATCGGCGAGGTGTGGCTCAGCGGCGGCGAGTGCGTCCAGGGCATGATCAACCTACGGCGCTCGCAGTTCGACCTGCTGCACATGCCGCCCGAGACCTGGCCGCAGCGGATCCGCATCGAGGGGCTCACCTACCGCACCCTCAGCCCGCACGTCCCCGCCGAGGAGCGGCTGCCCGTTCTGGAGCGCGATGAGGCGGGCTACCTCCCCTACGCCTACGAGCAGCTCGCCGCGGCCTACCGCACGGCCGGGGACGAGGCGGGCGCCCGGACCGTCCTGCTCGCGAAGCTGCGCCGGCACCGCCGTACGCTGCCCCGGGCGGCCCGGGTCTGGGGCCAGCTGCAGGACGTCACCGTCGGCTACGGCTTCCGGCCGATGCGCGCGGCGGCCTGGCTGGTGGCGCTGCTGCTGACCGGCACCATCGCCTTCTGGCTGGACCACCCGCACGCGCTCAAGGCGGGGGAGGCCCCCGAATTCAACCCGCTGTTCTACACGATCGACCTGATGCTGCCGATCATCGACTTCGGCCAGGAATCGGCCTTCGCGCCGCGCGGCTGGCACCAGTGGCTGTCGTACCTGCTGATCGTGACCGGCTGGATCCTCGCCACGACGACCGCGGCGGGTGTCAGCCGCTCGCTGCGGCGGCAGTGAGCGCTACGCGGCTTCCTTGGCCTTCGTCGCGTACATGTCCACGTACTCCTGGCCCGAGAGCCGCATGACCTCGGCCATCACCGAGTCGGTGACGGCGCGCAGCACGTAGCGGTCGCGGTCCATGCCCTCGTAGCGGGAGAACTCCATCGGCTCGCCGAACCGGACGGTGACCCGGCCGGGGCGCGGCATGCCGGCGCCGCCGGGCTGGAGCTTGTCGGTGCCGATCACCGCGAAGGGGACGACGGGCGCGCCGGTCATCAGGGTCAGGCGGGCGATGCCGGTGCGGCCGCGGTAGAGGCGGCCGTCGGGGGAGCGGGTGCCCTCGGGGTAGATGCCGAAGATCTTGCCCTCGTCGAGGATCCGGCGGCCGGTCATCAGGGCGGCGACGCCGCCGTTCGCCCCGTCGCGGTCGACGGGGATCATGCCGGAGCCGGTGAAGAACCAGGCCATGGCCCGGCCCTTGACGCCCTTGCCCGTCACGTACTCGTCCTTGCCGATGAAGTGGACCGTGCGGTCGCACACCAGGGGCAGGATCATCGAGTCGATGAAGGTGAGGTGGTTGCCCGCCAGGATCACCGGTCCGGTGCCCGGGATGTTCTCGATGCCCTCCACGCGGGTGCGGAACATCAGGCGCATGACGGGTCCGACGGTGGCTTTGATGAGCGCTGTACGGAACAACGTGGTGCCCTCCGGCATCGAAAAGCGAATTCGTGCACCCACCACGTGGCGGTGGTGCAGGGTGAGGACGATACTCGCGGGTCAGCTCTGATCGCACATCGGGTTCACGAGGTGGATACGCAGTGTTGACGCACGTTTCCGCCATGTTCCGTCCGCGCACCCCCTCCGGACATTAACCCCTGCCTACCATCGGCACGCGGATTTCGGGCCGTAGGAGCCGGAGATTCCGGTGCCCCTGGCCCGTCTGGGATGGGGAGAGGCACTCATGACGCAGGGTGGGACGGCGCGACGCACGGTACTGGGGGCGGCCGCCTTGGCGGCGGGCGGCGCGGCGGTGGGACTGACGGCGGGGGCCGGATCCGCGGCGGCGGCCGAGAGCGGGCGCGCGGGCGGGTGCCGGGACCTGCCCGTGCCGACGGTCATCGGACACCGGGGAGCCAGCGGCTACCGGCCCGAGCACACGCTCGGCTCCTACCAGCTCGCGCTCGACCTCGGCGCCGACGTGATCGAACAGGACCTCGTCCCCACCAAGGACGGCCACCTGGTGTGCCGTCACGAGAACGAGATCGGCGGGACGACCGACGTCGCCGACCACGCCGAGTTCGCCGCGCGCAAGACCACCAAGACGGTCGACGGGGTCGCCGTCACCGGCTGGTTCACCGAGGACTTCACCCTCGCCGAGCTGAAGACCCTGCGCGCGAAGGAACGCATCCCCGCCGTCCGCCAGCGCAACACGCTCTACGACGGCCGCTGGGACGTCCCCACCTTCGAGGAGGTGCTGCGGTGGGCGGACCACGAGGGCCGGCGGCGCGGCAAGCGCGTCTGGCTCCACGTCGAGACCAAGCACCCCAGCTACTTCCGGTCCCTCGGACTGGGCCTGGAGGAGCCCCTGGCCAAGCTGCTGCGCCGCTACGGGCGCGCCGAACGCGGCGCCCCGCTGTTCCTGCAGTCCTTCGAGCCCTCCAGCATCCAGCGGCTCTCCCGGCTGGTCTCCGCCCCGCGCGTGGTCCTCCTCTCCGCGGCGAACACCCGCCCCTGGGACTTCGAGCTGGCCAAGGACCCCCGTACGGTCGCCGATCTGGTCAAGCCCGAGGGGCTGAAGTGGATCGCCGGCTTCGCCCAGGGCATCGGGCCGACCATGGACCTGATCCTGCCGCGCGACGCCGCGGGCAAGCTCGGCGCCCCGACCACGCTGGTCGGGGACGCCCACGCGAAGGGGCTGATCCTGCACCCCTACACCGCGCGCAACGAGAACAGCTTCCTGCCGGCCGAATACCGCAGGGGCACCGACCCGGCGGCGTACGGCGATGCCTTCGGCGCCTTCAGGACGTACTTCGAACAGGGCATCGACGGCATCTTCACGGACCAGGCCGACACCGGACTCCTCGCGGCGGAGGCCTTCCGGCCCGGCCGGGGCGTCAACCCGTAGCCGGGGCTCCTCGTACGAGTGGGCCGCGCCCGGCGGGGAAACCGTCCGGCGCGGCCTTCGCGTCCCGCCCGGCATGGACCTGCTGAAGGCTGACCTCTTTGAGAAGCTCCGCCCGCTGCTCTCCGCCGAGGCGTCGGCGGAGGCCGCGGGCACCGGGGTGGACGCCGCCGACCTCGAACAAGCCGTCTGGGTCAGGCTGCTGGAAGACCACCGCACCCCCGCGGACCCCGCCGGATGGCTGCGCCGGGCGGTGCGCTCGGAGGCCCGCCGCGCGCGCCGCAGGGCCCGGCGCGAGGTGCCGTACGACGGCCCCGCGGCCGGATCCGGGTCCGGGGCCCCGGCCGGAACCGGGGGCGGTAGCAGGACGGGCGCGGAACCGGAAGACGCCCTCCTGCACCGCGAGGAGAACCGGGTCCTGCGATCGGCGGTCGCCCGGTTGCCAGGAAGGTGTCCGGAGCTCATGAAGGCACTTCTCTCGCCCAGGGACCTCACCTACCGTGAAATCGCAGGAGAGTTGGGTATCTCACAAGGAAGTTTGGGGCCCGTCCGTTCCCGATGCCTGGGATGTCTGCGCAGAATGCTGGCCGTAGAGGTTGCGGCTCCCGCCCTGCGGGGAATGGAGCGGTAGACCACAGGGCCACCAGGTGAGCGGGAGGCATGCGCACATGGGCATGAGCGTGACCATTTCGGCGGCAGCTGCCGAGGATGCCGAGCAGATCATCAAACTGCAGTATCTGGCGTTCCAGAGCGAGGCCGAGCTGTACGGCAACTACCGCATCCAGCCGCTCACCCAGTCCCTGGACTCCCTCAAGGCGGAGCTCGCGGCGGACACCGTCCTGGTGGCCCGGCTCGGCGACGAGATCGTCGGGGCCGTCCGCGGCAACGTCGACGACGAGGGCACCGGCAAGATCGCCAAGCTCTGCGTCCACCCGAGGCTCCAGGGCCACGGGCTCGGCGCCCGGCTGCTGCGCGCGGTCGAGGAAGCCCTCGCGGGCCACGACGGGACCGCCCGCTTCCGGCTGCACACCGGCCACAAGAGCGAGTCGAACCTGCGGCTCTACCGCAAGGCCGGCTACACCCAGGTCGGCGGGCGCACCGCGTCCGACGGCGTCCGTCTGGTGATCCTGGAGAAGGAGGCCAAGGAGGCCACCGACTTCGTGGTCAGCGCTTAGACGGCTGACGGCCGACGGCTGGAGGCCGGGCCGCCCGGCCGGTCAGCGCGCGGGCGGTGCCGGCGCCCGGCGCGCACCGCTCAGCTCAGCGCTTGGCGCGCAGCCAGAGCATCCCGGTGATCGGCAGGATCACCGGGATGAACAGGTAGCCCATCCCGAAGTCCGACCACACGGTCGCGTCGGGGAATGCCTCGGGCCGCACCAGGGTCCAGGTGCCCACGATCAGTACGCCGGTCAGCTCGGCGGCGCAGCAGATCCGCGCCGCCTTGCGGGCCGTCTCCCCGCCGCGCACCAGCGAGTACGTGATGAACACGTAGACCGCGGCGGCCACGGCGGACAGCGCGTAGGGGAGCGGCGCCCGGTCGAACTCGGTGGAGATCTGGTAGACCGAGCGCGAGACCGCGCCGACGGTGATCACGCCGTAGAGCCAGACGAGCAGCACCCCCGGCCCGGTGACCAGGCGCTTGCGCTCGGCGGGCGTCGTGGCGCCCGTGTCCGTGTCCGTGTCAGGCACCGCTGTTTCCCCAGATGTCGTAGAGCCGTACCTCGAGGACGGCCAGGACGACCGCGCCCGCGGCCACCGTCACGGAGCCCCACTTCGTCCGCTCGCTCAGGGAGAGCATCGCCGCGGCCGGGATCGTGGCGAAGGCGCCCAGCAGGTAGGAGACGAAGAGCACCGTGCCCTGCTCCGGCTTCTCGCCGCGGGCGAGCTGGACCAGGCCGACCACCAGCTGCGCGAGGACCAGTACGGTCACCACCGCCATGCCGATGAAGTGCCAGTCCTTGGTGGGCTGGTCCCGCCAGGCGGCGAAACCGCACCAGGCGGCGAGGGCGAGTGCGGCCACGCCGATGGCGACCGTCAGGGCGTCGAGCATGCAGCGAGGGTATTACGGGCCGAAAGACCCGGTGCGCGCGCCCCCGCACCGGGCTTTCCTGGACGGCGTGACGGCGTGACGGCGTGAAGCCCCGGGCCGCGGCGCCCGGATGGCCACCGTGGCCTTGGCCACACCGCACCCGCCCGCCGGGCTCGACGCGGACGCGGCCGTGAAGGCCCGGCTGGCCGTGTCCGTGCTGGTCGGACCCGAGGGGCCGGCCCTCGAGACGGGTGATCGGACCTGATGGATCTCGTCCGTTATATGGTCGAAATCCGTCCGCTATTCGGACGACTTTGATCGGTGGCCGGGATCGTCTGGTTTACTGAGGTCCATGACCACGACGAGCAGCCGCACCCTTGCGACCGAGGCGACGATGACGCCCGGTGCTCGTTGTATGTGTCGAATGTGCGCCTTCTGAGGGCCCCCTTCCCCGCAGTCTCGCGCCCCGAAGCGAGACCGGCCGAGCTTCCTCCGCCTGCCACACCTCGTGTGAACCCGGATCGCTCCTGCCCCGCGCATGCGCCGAAACCGCCGTTTTCCGACGGTTCGCGCCGTATCGCGTCCCCAGATGTTTGCCCCGTGCCCGGCACCCGCTGCGCCGCGCACTCGACAGCGACGGAAATCCTGTGATCACCACATCGGGCCTCACGAAGGTCTATCAGTCCCGTGGCCGAGAGGTCACCGCCCTGGACGGCGTCGACCTGCACGTCCGCGAGGGCGAGGTCTACGGAGTCATCGGCCAGAGCGGCGCCGGCAAGTCCTCCCTGATCCGCTGCGTGAACCTGCTGGAGCGCCCCACCACCGGCAGCGTGAGCGTCGACGGAGTCGACCTCACCGCACTCGCCGGCAGCGGCCGCCGCGCCGGCAAGGAGCTCCGCGAGGCCCGCAGCCGCATCGGCATGGTCTTCCAGCACTTCAACCTGCTGTCCTCGCGCACCGTTCAGGGCAACATCGAGCTGCCCCTCGAGATCCTCGGCATCTCCGGCCGCGAGCGCTCCCGCAAGGCGGCCGAACTCCTCGACCTCGTCGGCCTCGCCGACAAGGCCAAGTCCTACCCCGGCCAGCTCTCCGGCGGTCAGAAGCAGCGCGTCGGCATCGCCCGCGCCCTGGCCGGCGATCCCAAGGTGCTGCTCTCCGACGAGGCCACCAGCGCCCTGGACCCCGAGACCACCCGGCAGATCCTGCGGCTGCTGCGCGACCTCAATCGCCAGCTCGGCCTGACCGTCCTGCTCATCACGCACGAGATGGACGTGGTCAAGTCCGTCTGCGACTCGGCCGCCCTGATGAAGCGGGGCCGGATCGTCGAGTCCGGCACCGTGAGCGAACTGCTGGCCACCCCCGGCTCCGAGCTCGCCCACGAACTGTTCCCCCTGACCGGGTCCGCGACCACCGAGGAGCACACGGTCATAGACGTCACCTTCCACGGGGAGACCGCGACCCAGCCGGTCATCTCCCAGCTGGCCCGCACCTACAACATCGACATCTCGATCCTCGGCGCCGCGATGGACACCGTCGCGGGGCGGCAGGTCGGCCGCATGCGCATCGAACTGCCCGGCCGTTACGAGGACAACGTCGTGCCCGTCGGATTCCTGCGCGAGCAGGGCCTGCAGGTGGACGTCGTGGAAGCAGCCGATGCCGACGGCGGCGCGGACGTCGACGGCGAGCTCGCCGCGCTGCTCGAGGACGGTGCGAAGTGACCTGGTCCGAAATGCAGCCGCTGCTCACGCAGGGCACGTTCGACACCCTCTACATGGTGCTGTGGTCCACCCTGGTCACCGTGCTGGGCGGGCTGCCCATCGGCATCCTGCTGGTCCTCACCGACAAGGGCGGCCTGCTCCAGAACCGCCCGGTCAACAAGGTCCTCGGCGTGATCGTGAACGTCGGCCGCTCGCTGCCGTTCATCATCCTGCTGATCTTCCTGATCCCGGTCACCACGGCGATCGTCGGCACCTTCATCGGCCCCACCGCCATGATCGTCCCGCTCGCCATCGGGGCCATCCCCTTCTTCGCCCGCCTCGTGGAGACCGCCGTCCGCGAGGTGGACCACGGGCTCGTCGAAGCCGTCGAGTCCATGGGCGGCGGCATCCCGACCCTGGTCGGCAAGGTGCTCCTCCCGCAGTCCCTGCCCTCCCTGATCGCGGCCGTCACCACCACCGTGATCACCCTGATCGGCTACTCCGCCATGGCCGGCGCGGTCGGCGGCGAGGGCCTCGGCTCCAAGGCCATCACCTACGGCTTCCAGCGCTTCGAGACCGGCTTCATGGTCGCGACCGTCGTCGTCCTCATCGTGCTCGTCACGGTGATCCAGCTCCTCGGCGACGGCGTGGTACGCCTCCTCGCGCGCCGGGGCCGGACAGCCTGATCCGGGCCCGCTCCGGACGATCCGAACTTTTTCCGAGAAAGCCCGCACTTGTCGTGCTTGGGCCACCACCCCGCAAGAGCAAGAAGCAAAAGCAAGAAAGGCACTCTTCGTGCGTAAGAACATCAAGCTCACCGCCCTCGCCGCCACCGCCGCCGTGCTCACCCTCTCCGTGAGCGCCTGCGGCAGCTCCTCGGACCCGTCGTCCAAGGCCGACGGAGGCAAGACCGACGCGAGCAAGCCGCTCGTCATCGCGGCCTCCCCGACCCCGCACGCCGACATCCTGAAGTTCGTGAAGGACAACCTGGCGGCGAAGGAGGGCCTCAAGCTGGAGGTGAAGGAGTTCACGGACTACGTCCTGCCGAACACCGCCACCCAGCAGGGCCAGGTCGACGCCAACTACTTCCAGCACGTGCCGTACCTCGACGACTTCAACAAGAAGAACGGCACCGACATCGTGCCCGTCGTGAACGTGCACCTGGAGCCGCTCGGCCTCTACTCCAAGAAGGTCAAGGCCGTCACGGACATCAAGGCCGGCCAGACCATCGCCGTCCCCAACGACCCCACCAACGAGGGCCGCGCGCTCCAGCTGCTCGCCGCGAACCAGCTCATCACCCTCAAGGAAGGTGTCGGAACCGGCGCCAAGCTGTCCGACATCACCGACAAGAAGGGCCTGGAGTTCAAGGAGCTGGAGGCCGCCACGGTCCCGCGCGCCCTGAACGACGTGGACGCCGCCGTCATCAACGGCAACTACGCCATCGAGGCCAAGCTCGTCCCGGCCAAGGACGCGCTCGTGCTGGAGAAGGCCGAGGGCAACCCCTACGCCAACATCCTCGCGGTCAAGAAGGGCCACCAGGACGACCCGCGGATCCAGAAGCTCGCGAAGCTCCTGAACTCCGACGAGGTCAAGAAGTTCATCGAGGACAAGTACCAGGGCTCGGTCACCCCGGCCTTCGGCAAGCCCGCCTCCTGACCGACCGGCCGCCCCGCCCGTCCCACCCGGCCGCCCCACCCGGCTGCCACCCGGCCCGACCGGCCGATCCGGCCGGGCCGACCGGCCCCGTACACCCCACCGGTGTACGGGGCCCCGCCGTGCCCGCTTCCGGGCAGCCCGGCCCTGCACATCCCCCGGCCGATGCTGCATGCTGTGGCCTACGACCCGCACGAACGGTCCCGCATCAACGGTCCGGCACCCCGGTCGCAACGCATCACGGTCGCACCACGGTCCTCAGGCATGGAGCTGCGCATGACTACCACCTTCCCGGACGTCACCATCAGCACGGACCGGCTGGTGCTGCGCCCCTTCGAGGAAGAGGACGTCACCGCGCTCACCGAGATGATGAACGACGAGCACGTCACCGCCTGGACCTCGGTCCCGCACCCCTACACCCGCGCGGACGCCGTCACCTGGGCCGTCCGGACCGCCCACGCCGAGCGCACCGAGGGCCGCGGCATCGTCTTCGCCGTCACCGAGTTCCTCACCCAGCGCCTCGTCGGCATCGTCCACCTGCAGGGCACCAACTGGCGCACCCGCGCCGCCGAAGTCGGCTACGTCACCGCCCCCTGGGCCCGCGGCGAGGGCTATGCCAGCGAGTCCGTCGGAGCCGTGGCCCGCTGGCTCTTCCGCGAGCAGCGCTTCGAACGCCTCGAACTGCGCACCGCGGCCGACAACACCGCTTCCCAGCAAGTGGCCCAGAAGATCGGCTGCATCAGCGAAGGCGTGCTGCGCAGCGCCTGCATAGTGCGCACCCAGAGCGCCGACGGCTCCTGGACCGACAGCCGCAGCGACCTCATCGTCTGGGGCCTGGTCCCCGAGGACCTCGACGACGAGTCCGACGGCTACTCCGACGGGTTCTCCGACGGCTACGCGAGCGGGTACGACGGCTACGAGATCAGCCCGTCCGACGCGAGCGGCTACGCGGTCTCGTCCGACTGGAACTGACCCGATGACCAGGTAGTCTCACCGTGCCCGCCACCCCCTCCCCCCTGACGAAGCCCCGCCCTTCCCGCGCCGCCGCCGGGAGGCACCCCTCCACACCAGGAGACTGACGACGATGGCCGACCGGGTCACGGTGATCGGCTGGGACGGCTCCCCCCTGACCTCGGCCGCCCGGTCCGCGCTCTCCGCCGCCACCCTCGTGGCGGGCGCCGCCCACCACCTCGCACTCCCCGAAGTGCCCCCCGCCGCCGAACGGATCCGCCTCGGCAGCCTCGCCCTCGCGGCCGGCCGGATCGCCGGCCACCGCGGCACGGCCGTCGTCCTCGCCGACGGCGACCCCGGCTTCTTCGGCGTCGTACGCGCCCTGCGCGCCCCGGAACACGGCCTGGAAGTCGAAGTCGTACCGGCCGTGTCCGCCGTCGCCGCGGCCTTCGCCCGCGCCGGGATGCCCTGGGACGACGCCCAGGTCGTCGTCGCCCACAGCCGCACCCTGCGCCGCGCCGTCAACGTCTGCCGGGCCCACCCCAAGGTCGCCGTCATCACCTCGCCCGGCGCCGGCCCCGCCGAACTCGCCCTGCTCCTCGAAGGCGTCCACCGCACCTTCGTCATCTGCGAGGAACTGGGCACCGACAGGGAACAGGTCACCGTCCTCACCTCCGACAAGGCGGCCGACCACAGCTGGCGCGACCCCAACGTCGTCATCGTCATCGGCGGCCAGGCCGCCGCCTCCGACCCCGCCTGGCTCCTCGGCCAGAGCGCGGCCCAGACCACCGGCCGCGGCTGGGCCCGCCCGCAGACCGACGTGGGAGAAGGGGAGTCGGCGCAGCTGCGCGCCGCCCAGCTGGCCCGCCTCGGGCCGCGCACCGGAGACCTCGTCTGGGACATCGGCTCCGGCTCCGGAGCACTCGCGGTCGACGCCGCGGCCCTCGGAGCCGCCGTCATCGCCGTCGACGCCGACCGGCACGCCTGCGAACGCGCCGTCACCGCCGCCCGCGCGCGGGGCGTACAGCTCCAAGTCGTCACCGGCCGGGCCCCGCACGTCCTGGAGACCCTGCCCGAGCCCGACGTGGTCCGCGTCGGAGGCGGGGGACCCGAGGTCGTCGCCGCCGTGGCCGACCGCCGCCCCGAACGGATCGTCAGCCACGCCTCCACGCGCGACGAGGCGGAGGCCATCGGCCGCGTCCTCGCCGAAGGCGGGTACGCCGTCGAGTGCGCGCTCCTCCAGTCCGTCGGCCTGGACACCCGGACCTGGACCGAACAGCAGCGTTCCGTGGTGTTCCTGCTGTCCGCCGAACGCCCCGTCAACCGCCCGGACAGGACCTGATCCCGGCCCCGGGGTAGGCTGGCCGATCGTCGCACCGCCCCGGCGAACCGGGCGTGCGGCACCTGCAGGACACGGGACGTGGCGTAGTCCACAGAGGACCGTGGCGGTTATGGCCGCCGCGGTCGCGAACGGGCACGACAATACTTACTGGTTGTCGTGCGGGCGCGGTGAGGCGAAGAGGCCTGACGGCGATCCGGCACGGCAACGTCGCTCGGCGGCCTCGTATGGGCCGGGCGATCGAAGAGGCGACACCGATGGGCGAGGGGTAAGCATGACTGACACCGGCCAGGTTCCGGGCGAGGGTCTCCCGGACAGCACGGGCATGGTGGATCAGCAGGGCATCCCCGCCCCGGTTCCCCTGCCGTCCCCCGCCACCGGGGGCTACGCCTTCCAGGACCTCGTGGACGACTCCGCCGAGCTGGAGGACGAGGAGCTGCTGCTGATGCCGAGCAGCCAGGGCGCGTGGAGCGACCCGCAGGTCGTCCCGCCGGTGCCCGCCTTCCCCGAGCCCGCCGCGTACGGGGACGGTTCGTACGCCGAGTACCAGCCGGCGGCCACCGGGTACCAGACGCCGGCCGCCGAATACTCCCAGCCGGCCACCGGGGCCCCGCTCGGCTTCGAGCCCGCGGGCTACCCGCAGCCCGCCTTCGCGGAGCCCTCCTTCACCGAGCCGTCCTTCCCCGACCCCGCCTCCTACGGCGCGGGCGCGCACGAGGCGGGCGGCCGGGACTCCGGCGCGCTGGACCTCGGCGGCCTGGTGGCCCCGCAGGCCCCGGCCCCGGTCCCCGCCCAGACCCCGGTGCGCCGGCCGCTGCACATGGGCCCGCCCGTACCCGAGGCCAACGGGGGAGTCGTACGGTCCCTCGCGGACCGGGGTCCGGCCGCGGCGCCGTCCCCCGCGCAGGCTCCGGCCGTGTCCGTGCTGAGCACCCCCGCGCAGCCGGTCCCCGTGCGCCAGCCCGGCCCGCCGACCACCGGACCCGAGTACCTGGACATCCCGCACGCCGAGGCCGCCCCGGCCGCGCCGCAGTCCGTCGAGATCCCGGTGCAGGCCGGGACCCCGTGGGCGGTGGAGCCCGCCGCGGAATCGGCGCCGGAGCCGGTGGCCGCGGCCCCCGTGGCGGCCGAGCCGGCCGCCGCGGCCGAGCCCGCCGCTGAGCCCGCGGTCGAGGCGGCCGTGGCCCCCGAGCCGCAGCCCGGGCCCGTGGTGCAGCCCGAGCCCCAGCCCGAGCCCGTGCAGGCCGAGGCGGCGCCCGAGCCGCTCACGGCCGAGCCGCTCGCCCCGGTGCCCGTGGCGCTCGAGCCGGTCGCCGTCGCGCCGGAGCCCGTTGTGGTGGAGCCGGTCGTCGTGGAGCCGGTCCTCGCCGCGCCCGCGCCCGATCCGGCCCCGGCCGAGGCCGTGGTGGCCCCGGTGGCCGAGCCGGAATCCCTCGAACCCGAGATCGTGCCCGGGCCGCAGCCCGCAGAAACGGTGATGCAGGCCGCCGCGCCGCAGCCCGCGTCCGAGCCCGAGCCGGAGCCCGTGGCGGCCCCCGAGCCCGCGCCGGTCGCCGCCGCGCCGCACGAGGTACCGGCGGAGCCCGAGGCGCAGCCCGAGACCGCGCCCGAAGCCGCATCCGAAGCCGCGCCCGCGGCCCTGGCGGCCCCCGGGGCCGAGCCGGAGACCGCGGCCACCGAGCCGCCGGCCCCCGGGGCCGAGCCGGAGACCGCGGCCACCGAGCCGCCGGCCCCCGCGTACGCCGACGCCGAGCGCGAGGCCGTCCTGCGCGTCATGCGCGAGCGCCGCGACATCCGCAAGGGCTTCCGCACCGACCCGATCCCGCACGAGGTGCTGCTCCGCGTCCTGGAGGCGGCCCACACCGCGCCCAGCGTCGGCCACTCGCAGCCGTGGGACTTCGTCGTCATCAAGTCCGCCGAGACCCGCCGGACGATGCACGAGCTCGCCGAGCACCAGCGCGAGGCCTACGCGAAGTCGCTGCCCAAGGGCCGGGCCAAGCAGTTCAAGGAACTCAAGATCGAGGCCATCCTCGACACCCCGGTGAACATCGTGGTCACCGCCGACCCCACCCGGGGCGGCCGCCACACCCTGGGCCGGCACACCCAGCCGCAGATGGCCCCGTACTCCTCGGCCCTCGCCGTCGAGAACCTCTGGCTCGCCGCGCGCGCCGAGGGCCTCGGCGTCGGCTGGGTCAGCTTCTTCGACGAGCGCGAGATGGTCCGCGCGCTCGGCCTGCCGGAGCACCTGGAGGTCGTCGCGTACCTGTGCGTCGGGTACGTGGACGAGTTCCCCGAGGAGCCCGAGCTCGCCCAGGCCGGCTGGTCCCAGCGCCGCCCCCTCTCCTGGGTCGTGCACGAGGAGACGTACGGGCGCCGCGCGCTGCCCGGCGAGGAGCCGCACGACCTGCTCTCGGAGACGGTCGCCAGCATCCGCCCGCTCGACGCGAAGGCGCTCGGCGAGGCCTGGGAGCGGCAGAAGCGCATGACCAAGCCCGCCGGGGCCCTGGGCATGCTCGAGATCATCTCCGCCCAGCTGTCCGGCCTCTCGCGGGTCTGCCCGCCGCCGATCCCGGAGCCGGCCGCCGTCGCGATCTTCGCGGGCGACCACGGCGTGCACGCCCAGGGCGTCACCCCGTGGCCCCAGGAGGTCACCACGCAGATGGTGGCCAACTTCCTGGGCGGCGGTGCGGTCTGCAACGCGTTCGCCAACCAGGTGGGGGCCGAGGTCTGCGTCATCGACGTCGGCGTCGCCGGGGACCTCCCGGCCACGCCGGGCCTCCTGCCCCGCAAGGTCCGGCCCGGCACGGCCGACCTCTCCGTCGGCCCCGCGATGACCCGCGAAGAGGCCGTCGCCGCCATCGAGGTGGGCATCGAGACCGCCCGCGACCTCGTCGCGGCCGGCAACAAGGCGCTGCTGACCGGCGAGATGGGCATCGCGAACACCACCGTGTCCGCGGCCCTGATCTCGGTCTTCACCGGCGTCGACCCGTCCGAGGTGACCGGCCGCGGCACGGGCATCAACGACGAGACCCACACCCGCAAGGTCGAGGTCGTCCGCCGCGCCCTGGACCTCCACCAGCCCGACCCGGCGGACCCGATCGGTGTCCTGGCGGCCGTCGGCGGTCTGGAGCACGCGGCGCTCGTGGGCCTCCTGCTCGGCGGAGCCTCCCTGCGCACGCCCGTCATCCTGGACGGCGTGAGCGCGGGCGCGGCCGCCCTGGTGGCCCGTGCCATCGCTCCCGAGTCGCTCTCGGCCTGCATCGCCGGTCACCGCAGCGCGGAGCCGGGCCACGTCGCGGCCCTGAACAAGCTGGGCCTGCGCCCGCTGGTCGACCTGGACCTCCGTCTGGGCGAGGGCACGGGGGCCCTGCTGGCCCTGCCCCTGGTCCAGAGCGCGGCCCGCGCGATGCACGAGGTCGCCACCTTCGACTCGGCCGGAGTCACGGAGAAGTAGCCCGGGTGGGCCGCTCCGCGGGCCTCCGCCCCGGAGGGTCCGCCCCCGGGGCGGGCCGGGCCGGCAGGGCGCCGCGCGCCGTCCCGGCCGCGCCCGGCCGCAGGCACCGGCAACGTCCGGACCCGCCCGCCTCCTGGGCGCGGGCCGGGGCGGAGCCCGCGGCGCGGCCGCAGCATCGGCACCACGGGCGGGGGCCAGGCGGGCCGGGTGGGGCGGATGGGGCGGATGGGGCGGATGGGGAAATCCGCTCGCAGGGCCCGGCCCGTGACCCCGTCCGGGGCGGGACGTATCGTGGACCCGCACGAGAAACCGCACGTCAGCACCGCACGTCAGCACCGCAAGGCCGCACGGCGCACCGCACCGCCGCTCGGCACACCCCCGCCGCTCCAACGCCGCAGCGGCAAGACAGCACGACGACCGCCGCATCAGGAGCCGCACCGCCATGGCTGAACACCCCGCGTACCCCGTCGGCCTGAGACTCGCGGGCCGCCGCGTCATCGTCGTCGGCGGCGGCCAGGTCGCCCAGCGCCGCCTCCCCGCCCTCATCGCGGCCGGCGCCGACATCGTCCTGATCTCGCCCTCGGCCACCCCCTCCGTGGACGCCATGGCCGAGGCCGGGGAGATCCGCTGGGAGCGCCGCCGCTACCAGGACGGCGACCTCACCGACGCCTGGTACGCGCTCATCGCCACCCGCGACGAGGCTGCCAACGACGCCGCCTCCGCCGAGGCGGAGCGCGGCCGCGTCTGGTGCGTCCGCGCCGACGACGCCGAGGCGGCCACCGCCTGGACCCCGGCCACCGGCCGCGTGGACGGAGTCACCGTCGCCGTCCTGACCGGCAACGACCCGCGCCGCTCCGCCGCCGTCCGCGACGCCGTGGTCGACGGCCTGCGCGACGGGTCGCTCGTCGCCTCCCGCCACCGCCACCACACGCCCGGCGTCTCCCTCGTCGGCGGCGGTCCCGGCGACCCCGACCTGATCACGGTCCGCGGCCGCCGGCTCCTCGCCGAGGCCGACGTGGTCATCGCCGACCGGCTCGGCCCCCGTGACCTCCTCGACGAACTCGCGCCGCACGTCGAGGTCATCGACGCCGCGAAGATCCCGTACGGCCGTTTCATGGCCCAGGAGGCCATCAACAACGCCCTCATCGAGCACGCCAAGGCGGGCAAGGCCGTGGTCCGGCTCAAGGGCGGCGACCCGTACGTCTTCGGGCGCGGCATGGAGGAGCTCCAGGCCCTCGCCGAGGCGGGCATCCCCTGCACCGTGGTCCCCGGCATCTCCAGCTCGATCTCCGTGCCCGGAGCGGCCGGCATCCCGGTCACCCACCGGGGCGTGGCCCACGAGTTCACGGTGGTCAGCGGCCACGTCGGCCCCGACGACCCGCGCTCGCTCGTGGACTGGGCCTCCCTCGCCAAGCTCACCGGCACCCTGGTCATCCTCATGGGCGTGGACAAGATCGGTCTGATCGCCGAGGCGCTGGTCCGCCACGGCCGCTCCGCCGACACCGCGGTCGCGGTCATCCAGGAGGGCACCACCACCTCCCAGCGCCGCGTGGACGCCACCCTGGCCACCGTCGGCGAGACCGTCCGGGCCCAGGACGTGCGGCCTCCCGCCGTCATCGTCATCGGCGACGTGGTGAAGGTGCACCGGCCCGCGGCCGAGTAGGACGACCCCACAACCGAGCGGAGCCGTTGGCACCGCACCCAGGACAAGGCAGTATCACCCTGTGGCTGATCTCATCACCGTCGAGGACCCCGACGACCCGCGCCTGCGCGATTACACGGGCCTGACCGACGTCGAACTGCGGCGCAGGCGCGAGCCCGCGGAAGGTCTTTTCATCGCCGAGGGCGAGAAGGTGATCAGACGCGCCAAGGACGCCGGTTACGAGATGCGGTCGATGCTGCTCTCCGCCAAGTGGGTCGACGTCATGCGTGACGTCATCGACGAACTCCCGGCCCCGGTCTACGCCGTCAGCCCCGAGCTCGCCGAGCGCGTCACCGGCTACCACGTGCACCGCGGCGCCCTCGCCTCGATGCAGCGCAAGCCGCTGCCGACGGCCGAGGATCTCCTCGCCACCACCCGGCGCGTGGTCGTCATGGAAGCGGTGAACGACCACACCAACATCGGTGCCATCTTCCGCAGCGCCGCCGCCCTCGGCATGGACGCGGTGCTGCTCTCGCCCGACTGCGCGGACCCGCTGTACCGGCGCTCCGTGAAGGTCTCCATGGGCGCGGTGTTCTCCGTCCCCTACGCCCGGCTGGAAGCCTGGCCCAAGAGCCTGGACTCGGTCCGCGAGGCCGGCTTCAAGCTCCTCGCCCTGACCCCGCACCAGAAGGCCTCGCCGATCGACGAGGCCGCCCCGCAGGACCTGGAGCGGGTCGCGCTGATGCTCGGCGCGGAGGGGGACGGGCTCTCCACGCAGGCGCTGGTCGCCGCCGACGAGTGGGTGCGGATCCCGATGGCGCACGGAGTGGACTCGCTGAACGTGGGCGCGGCCGCGGCCGTCGCCTTCTACGCGGTGGCCAGCGGCCGTCCGTAGGCGGCCGGCGCTGTGACCGGCCCACCTTTCCGGTCACGGCGCCGGGCGCCCGGTCGCCCCTCGGCCCACGAGGCCCCCGAGGCCCCCTGGGCGGTCCGGGGTTCGACCGCGGGACGGGCCCCGGACGGGGTCACGCGCCCGCGCGGGTCCCCCTAGAGCTTCTGTGCGAGCGCGATGCCCAGCGCGACGATCAGCGTCACCACGACGAAGACGATCAGGCGTTGGCGCATCAGCTTCGGGTCCGGCCGCGACGGCCGCCGGCCCGTGCCCGTCGTACGGGGCGCGGGGCGGCCGCCCGTACGCCCGGCGGTGGAGCCGGGTCCGCGCGAACCGGTGTTGCGGGGGGAAGAGGGCCGCGCGTGCGGTCCGCTGTTCTGGCCCTGTGCTCCCGGTCCGCCCTGACCGCCGTGGGGCTGGCCCTGGGCGGGCCCCGGTCCCTGGGGCTGGGGCGTGGGCAGGCCGCCGGTACGCCGCTCCGCGCGCTCGTCCGCGTACCCCTCGGTGAGCCGGCCCGTGGGCCGTTCGGTCCGGGCCCGCTGCGCCGGCGGGCGCATCTCGCCCACCCCGTGCGCCTCGCGGGAGGCGATTTCCTTGAGGCGCATCGACAGCTGGAGCGTGGTCGGCCGGTCCTCGGGGTCCTTGGCCAGGCAGGCCTGTACGAGGGGCGCGAGCGCGTCCGGGACGCCCTGCAGGTGCGGCTCCTCGTGCACCACGCGGTAGAGCATGACCTCGGAACTCCCGTGCCCGAAGGGGGAGTCGGCGGTCGCCGCGTAGGCCAGGGTGGCGCCGAGCGAGAACACGTCCGTGGCGGGGGTGACGGCGGCGCCGCGCACCTGCTCGGGCGCGAGGAACCCGGGGGAGCCGACGGCGGTCCCCACGTGGGTGAGGGTGCTCGCACCGGTGGCCCAGGCGATCCCGAAGTCGATGATGCGCGGGCCCTTGGGCGACAGGAGGATGTTCGAGGGCTTGAGGTCGCGGTGGACGACCCCGGCCTCGTGCACGGCGACCAGGCCTTCGGAGAGCGCGGCGCCGATGGCGGCGATCTGCGCGGCCGTCAGCGCGCCCTCCTCGGCGACCTTGTCGTGCAGGGAGGGGCCGGGCACGTACTGCGTGGCGAACCAGGGGCGCTCGGCCTCCAGGTCCGCGGCGACCAGACGCGCGGTGCATCCGCCGCGGATCCGCCGGGCGGCGGACACCTCGCGGGCGAAGCGGGAACGGAACTCCTGGTCCTCGGCCAGGTCCGGCCGGATCACCTTGAGCGCGACGCGCTGGCCGCGCCGGTCGGATCCCAGGTAGACGACGCCCATGCCGCCGGCGCCGAGGCGTCGGTGCAGCCTGAACGAGCCGACGACACGCGGGTCCTCGCGCCGGAGCCGCATCATCGCCATGTCCACCCCGCTGACCGGTCGTCCTGTTGACGTGGCACAGCTTACGGACGATCCGGCATGCGCGCTCAGAGGCCGCGCCCTCGCCGGGAGATTCGATCGTCAGTACGGGGCAGTCCACTTGAGGGACCCTCAGGCCACCGGTCGGACGCATGTGCGGAAGAGGGTGCCGCGATCAAACGTCCTTCTCCTCAAGGGAATTGGGTCTGCGGGGGAGGTGATCGCGGGTGGCTGCCGGGGGAGGGGGCCGGGCCCGAGCGGTTGATCTTGGGACTTCCAGGTCGGAGGCGGAGCGTGTGCGGGGAGTGACGGAAGTGAGAGAAGTCACCACGCTCCGGTGATCCCCTCCGGGAAGACCCTCAGAACGAGGGGGGCGTCTCCACCCAGGGGAGTACACGCCGGGCGGCCTCCTCATCCTCCCGGAGGCCCGGCAAAGGGTACGAGGGCATGAGGCCAGAAGCCTTTGCCGCGCCTAGTGTTGAAGACAAGCGGCGGGTGGAGCACTCGTCCCCCGAGGTCACAAGCCCGCCGCTGCCAGACGACAGGGAGAGGACCATGGCGGACATCGCACGGCAGGGACGCAAGGCATTCGCGTTCAACAGCCATGAGTCCGGGCGTCGCCACCCGCTGGTGGCGGCGGCGATGGTGCTCCCCCTGGCCGCCCTCCTGCTCTTCCTCTTCGGAGGTTTCGACCAGGTGGTGGCACAGGCGTCGTCCGTAAGCGTGATGCTGGGGCGCTGAGCGGCGCCCCGGGCCCAGGAGAGCGGCCTGGGCCGTGACTGTCACCGGCCGAACCCCGTGGGGACGGGGGCTCGGCCGACGGACGGCAGGTGAAGGGTGCTGCGCGTACGGCTGGGGAGCCGGACGCGCAGCACCCTTTCTCATGCCCGCGCTCCTTCCCGCCTCCGCCGCCGTATGTTCCCGGTGTTCCGTACCCTCGTGACGAGGCGCACCCGCCAGGGGTGCGCGGACGCGGGGGAGTGGTCGTGGAGCGGTCGGGTCCGGAAGACGGCGTCCGCGGACGCGTGAGGGAGGGCCGCCCGCCGGGCGCGGTCACCGCCGAGCCGGCCGCCTTCCCCCGTGCGCACCAGCGCTTCGCCCCGGATCCGGCCTTCCCTCGGGCGCACCGGCGCTTCGCCCCGGACCCGGCCTTCCAGCAGGTCCGCCCCGGCTCCTCGGCCGTCCGGGCGACGGCGGCCGAGAAGATCGACGACGGACCCTTCGGTGAGCGCTTCGCCGTCGTGTGCGCCCAGATCGCCGAGCAGCTGACTCCCGTCACCCCCGAGGGCCTGCCGGCGTCCGGCTTCCTGTTCCCCGTCGACGGCGCCGGGACGTGGTTCCGCTGGAGCGGGTGAGCGCGGCCGCGCTCGCCGCGTACGCGGGCTCGGCGCAGTACGTCCTCCTCGCGGAGCGCGACGACGGCACCGTCGTCCGCTGCGGGGACACGGTGGCCAAGGCGCACGCGGGGGACAGCGACCCCGACGCGCTGGCGGTACGGATCCGGATCGCCGGGGACGCGGCGCTGGCCGGGATCCTGCTGCCGCCGCTGCGCACCGGGCTCGGCCGGGTCGCCGACCGGGCCGTCTCCCTGTGGCCCTACGGCACTCCGGTCGCCCCGGACCGCCCCGAGGACGCGCCCTGGGAGGCGACCGCCGAGCTCCTGGCCAACCTCCACCGGACCCCGCTCCACCACCTCCCGGCCCCGGTCCCCCCGATGCGCGGACCGGCCAAACTCGCCCGCGCCCTCCGCCGCCTCGCCGCCGCGCACCCGCCCGCGGCCGACGGCTGGTCCGGGGCGGAGGCCGGATCGCTCCGGCGGCCGCCCGGGGGCAATGCTTACGGGGGCCGCGAGGGCCGCGAGGCTTACGACGCGCGCGAGGCCCGTGACACCTACGAGGAGCGTGAGGCCCACGAGGCACGTGAGGCCCGCCACGCCCGTGAGGCCTACGACACCCGCCGCGGCCGCGAGGCGCCCGACGTCCGCGAGGTCCACGACGCACGTGAGGCCCGCGAGGCCCGCGACGCCTACGAGGCCTACGAGGCACGTGAGGCCCGCCATGCCCGTGAGGCTTACGACGCACGTGAAGCCCGTGAGGCCTGCGACGCCAGGGAGGCCCGCGACGCACGTGAGGCGCGTGAGGCGCGGGAGGCCTACGACGCCAGGGAGGCCCGAGTGGCCCGAGAGGCCCGCGACGCACGGGACGCCTACGACGCCCGGGACGCCTACGACGCCCGGGAGGCCCGGGAGGCCCGTCACGCCCCCGACGCCCACGGCGCCGCCCGTCATGCCCGCGACGCCCGCGGGGTCCACGGCGTTCCTCGTGCCTACGACACCCGCGACACCCGCGACGCCCATGACGCCGACGACGCCTCGCGGACGGCGCGGCTCGTGCGGGCCGCCGCCGCGACGCTCCCCGCGTGGGCCCGGGGGGAAGCGGCGCAGCCGGCGGGCGGGGTGCTGTGTCACGGGGACCTGCACCTCGGTCAGCTGGTCCGGGGTCCGGCGGGCGGGTGGCGGCTCATCGACGTCGACGACCTCGGCCTCGGCGCACCCGCCTGGGACCTCGCCCGGCCCGCGGCCTGGTACGCCGCCGGGGTGCTGGACGCGGAGACCTGGCGGCGCTTCCTCGACGCCTACCGCGCCGCCGGCGGCCCCGCGGCCGGTCCGCCCGGCAGCGACCCCTGGCCGGAACTCGACGTCGCCGCCCGCGCGCTCACGGTGCAGACGGCGGCGCTGGCCTTGGTCAAGGCGGCCCGGGAACACCGCCGACTCGACCACGTGGAGCGGCTGATGGTGGACTGCTGTGCCCGAATTGCCTCCCTCCCGCCCGACTTGGAGCGGGGGGCTCCGTCGTAGGGTGAGCCTCACGCCACCGGGTACGCATCCGGTGTCGACCCAGACGGCGAGGAGTTGATCCGGTCATGCAGTGTCCGAAGTGTCACGCGATGATGCACACGTACAACCGCAACGGTGTCCAGATAGAGCAGTGCAGCGGTTGCCGCGGCATCTTCCTCGACTACGGCGAGCTCGAGGCGCTGACCCGCCTGGAGTCCCAGTACACCGCCCAGTACGGCCAGGTTCCGCCGCCCGCCGCGCCGCCGGCCCCGGCTCCCTACCCGGCCCAGCACGCGGCCCCCGCACCCGCCTGGGGTGCCCCGCAGCACGGCGGCTACGGCCACGGGCACGGGCGCGGCCACCACAAGGGCGGCTTCGGCCGGATGCTCTTCTCGTCCTGACGGCACCGGGGCCCCGCGACCGACCGGCCGGGGCCCCACCCCACCCCACGGCACGCGTACGTGGACGTGGACGCACACGACGGAAGCCCCGGCCGGGGGGACGGCCGGGGGGTGCGGTTGGGGGGGCGCGTTAGTGGGTTTGTACCAGAGACCACTTGCGTGTCAGGGTCACCCTCTCCCCCGGAGCGAAAACAGCCG
>NZ_JBSGWY010000028.1:47241-57810 GCF_053609145.1 Streptomyces sp. NPDC054961
ACCGAGAGCACCAGTGAGCTCGTCCGTCACAGCCCCGCGCACGCCCGCGGGGGGCGCCCGGCGGGGGCTTCCGGATGGTGGTGCGCGATACTGGGATTGAACCAGTGACCTCTTCCGTGTCAGGGAAGCGCTCTCCCGCTGAGCTAATCGCGCGGGACGGCTCTGAAGCCGCAGGTCAAGCAGGTGGTGCTCGTAGTGCAGGTGCTGCGTGCGCGATACTGGGATTGAACCAGTGACCTCTTCCGTGTCAGGGAAGCGCTCTCCCGCTGAGCTAATCGCGCGGGGATCCTTGCGGACCAGTGGACGATACTGGGATTGAACCAGTGACCTCTTCCGTGTCAGGGAAGCGCTCTCCCGCTGAGCTAATCGTCCTTGGAGGTGGAGACGGGATTTGAACCCGTGTAGACGGCTTTGCAGGCCGTTGCCTCGCCTCTCGGCCACTCCACCAGGAGCAAGCAGGGGGTCCTCGGGAAGATGATCCCCCACCTCAGAGCGGACGACGAGACTCGAACTCGCGACATCCACCTTGGCAAGGTGGTGCTCTACCAACTGAGCTACGTCCGCAGGTCACCGTGTTCGCTCCGGGGTTTCCCCCTTCGCTCCCTGGCGACGAGTTGAACTCTAGCGGATTCCCGGGCCAGCTCAAAAACGCGTTTCCGCAGCGTGCTGCCGCTCGATCACCGCGGGTCACCCGGCAGACGCCTCCCCGGCGCCACCGCGTCACCGGTCATAGACTCGCAGCCGTGCACGACCTGCCTCCCCTCGCCCGCTTCGGCGGCCTCCTCGCGACCGATCTCCGCGACGTCACCAGCGATCCCGGTGCCCTCGACTCCAGCGGCTTCTGGGCGGTGACCGCCGATTTCGAAGGCCGTCTCGTCTGCGCGCGCTTCGGCGACGTACGCCCCGATCCGGTGCCCGCGCCCGTCCCCGGGGCCTGGCGCGGCCCCGACAGCGACCAGTGGACCTCCTCGCTCGGCCGTGCCGCGTACGTCGCCGGCGTACGCCGCATCCGCGAACACATCGCGGCGGGCGAGGTCTACCAGGCCAACCTCTGCCGGGTGATGTCCGCGCCGCTGCCCGAGGGCCCCGGTCCGGGCGGCGCGGCCGATGTGGACGCCCTGACCGCGCTGCTCGCGCGCGGCAATCCGGCCCCCTATGCAGGAACGATTCGCCTCCCGGCGCACGGAGTGGAGATCGCCACCGCGTCGCCCGAGCTCTACCTGCGCCGCTCCGGCCGCCGCGTGGAGTCCGGCCCGATCAAGGGCACCGGCCGCACCGCCGCCGACCTGCTGCCCAAGGACCACGCCGAGAACGTGATGATCGTGGACCTCGTGCGCAACGACCTCGGACGGGTCTGCGCCACCGGATCCGTCACGGTCCCCGAGCTGTGTGCCCTGGAAGAGCACCCGGGCCTGGTCCACCTCGTCTCCACCGTCGCGGGTGAACTCGCCGACGGTGCCGGCTGGCCCGAGCTGCTCGCCGCCACCTTCCCGCCCGGCTCGGTCACCGGCGCCCCCAAGTCCTCCGCCCTGCGGATCATCGAAGCCCTGGAGACCGCCCCGCGCGGCCCTTACTGCGGCGGCATCGGCTGGGTGGACGCCGACCGCGGCACCGCCGAGCTCGCCGTCGGCATCCGGACCTTCTGGATCGACCGGAGGAACCCCGACGGCCCCCGGCTGTGCTTCGGCACCGGCGCCGGGATCACCTGGGGCTCCGACCCCGACCGGGAGTGGGCGGAGACCGAGCTCAAGGCGGCCCGTCTGCTGCGGGTAGCGTCGGGGACGAACGACGCGTACGCGAACGACAGCGGAAGGACCGTACGGTGACGATCTGGCTCGACGGAGCACTGCGGGACGCCGACGACGCAAGGGTGTCCGTGTTCGACCACGGCCTCACCGTCGGCGACGGGGTCTTCGAGACGCTCAAGGCGGAGCACGGCAAGGCCTTCGCGCTCACCCGGCACCTGGAGCGGCTGACCCGCTCCGCACGGGGCCTCGGCCTGCCGGATCCCGACCAGGACGAGGTGCGCCGCGCCTGCGCGGCCGTACTGGAGGCCAACCCGGTCCCGCTCGGCCGGCTGCGCGTCACCTACACCGGCGGCCTCTCCCCGCTCGGCTCCGACCGCGGAGAAGCCGGTCCGACGCTGATCGTCGCCTTCGCCGGATCCACCCGCCGCCCCGACACCACGGCCGTCGTCACCGTGCCCTGGGTGCGCAACGAGCGCTCCGCCGTGGCCGGGCTGAAGACCACCTCGTACGCCGAGAACGTGGTCGCGCTGGCCGCCGCCCACCGGGCCGGTGCCTCCGAGGCCCTCTTCGCCAACACCGTCGGCCGCCTGTGCGAAGGCACCGGATCCAATGTGTTCGTCGTCCTCGACGGGGAACTGCACACCCCGCCCCTGGCCTCGGGGTGCCTCGCCGGCATCACCCGCGCCCTCGTGGCCGAGTGGGCCGGGGCCAAGGAGACCGACCTGCCCTTCGAGGTGCTGGAACGGGCCGAGGAAGTCTTCCTGACCTCCTCGCTGCGCGATGTCCAGGCCGTCGTACGGATCGACGGCCGCGAGCTGGGCACGGCGCCCGGCCCCGTCACGGCCGAGGCCATGCGCCTCTTCGACGTCCGTTCCGCCCAGGACGGCGACCCCCGGTCCTGACCGCCCGCGGCACCGGTCCGGCCTGGCCCCGGTCCGATACCGGCAAACCCGCTGTCATTCGGACGGCGGGGCGGGTAGAACTCGAGTGATGACCACCACCCTGCGGCCGAGCGGGCCGCTTCAGCAGAGCACCGGCGGCGCGCGCTCGCGCCCGTACGAGATCCGGGTCAACAGCAGGCGCGTCGGCGCCCTGCTGCTCGCCACGGACACCCCCTTCGGGCCGACGGTCGCCGAGATCCGCGACCTCGAGGTCGACGAGCCCGACCGCCGGCGCGGCCGCGCCACCGTGGCGGCGCTCGCCGCGGAGGAGGTGCTGCGGGGATGGGGCTGCCGGCGGGTCCGGGTCAGCGTCCCGGCCGATGCGCCGGGCGGGCTGCGCCTGGCCGTCTCCCTGGGGTACGCCGAGTACAGCCGCAACATGGTCAAGGAACTCCCGGCCGAGCCGCCCGCCCTGTCCGAGGGGGTCACCGGCCGCGCGATGACGGAGGCCGAGTACACGTCCTGGATCGCCGAGAAGCGGGCCGAATACGCGCGGGGGTGGGTCGAGCGGGGCATGTCCCGGGAGGCCGCGCTCGCGAAGTCGGAGGCCGACCACGCGTCCCTGCTCCCGCAGGGGCCGGCCACCCCGGGCGTCAGCCTGCGCGTCCTCGAGGCGGCCGGCGTACGGGTCGGCACCGTGTGGACCTCGCCGCGCGGCGGGGAGTGCTACGTCTTCGACGTCGCGGTCGCCGAGGAGCACCGCGGCCGGGGGTACGGCCGGGACCTGATGCTCCTCGCGGAACGCACGGCCCTGGAGGCCGGCCACCGGGTGCTGGCGCTCCACGTCTTCAGCGACAACATCCCGGCCCTGCGGCTCTACGAGTCCCTCGGCTACGCCACGACCCACCGCAACTACGCCAAGGATCTGGTCTAGTACCGGGTCGGGCGACGTCCGCCCCCGTCGCGACGCCCGGCACGCACGCTCGCCGCACCGGCCGAAAGCCCAAGTACGTCCCGTACGAGCGCTTGCGGCCGGCACGCCGAAAGCACGCACCGGACGCCGCTCCTCAAGGGGCAAACCTTGCCCGACGCGGCACTAGTCCGTGGCGAGCAGCCGGTCGGCGATCTCCTCGATGCGCCCGCGCAGGCCCTCCTGGCTCTTGCCGCCGTCGAGGCGCTGGCCGTCGATCACGTAGGTCGGGGTGCCGGTCACGCCGATCGCCTTGCCCTCGGCCTGGTCGGCGTCCACGATCAGGATGTGCCGGCCGTCGATCAGGGCGGTGTCGAACTCCTCGGCGTCCAGGCCGAGTTCACGCGCCACATCGACCAGTACGGCCTCGCCGCGCCGGTCGAGCTCCGCGGTGCGGGCGAGCACGGCCTCCACGTACGGCCAGCCCTGCCCCTGCTCGAGGGCCTCCTCGGCGGCCTGCGCGGCGGCGAAGGCGTGCTTGTGCTTCTCCAGCGGGAAGTGGCGCAGCCGGATGTCGAGCCGGTCGCCGTAGCGGGCCCGCAGGGCGCGTACGTCGTCCAGAGCGCTGTGGCAGTCCGGGCACTGGAGTTCGCACCAGACGTCGAGGATCACGGAATCGGTCATGTGGACAGTCTCCCAGCCCGTGCCCGTGCCGACCGACCGGGACCTGGGGAGGAGGGACGACCCGGAGATGTCCCGGAGATCCGCCCGGGGCGGGCCCCAGGCATGGCCCCCACGGTGGCCGCCGGTGCAGGATGGATAGGGACAGAACGCCCGGCCCGCCGGCCGGGTCCGATCGACCGCACCGCCCCTGGAGGCCCCGCATGCTCGCCGAGACCATTTGCTCCGCGGTGTCCGCGGCCGGCCTGGGCATCGCCGCGCTGACCGCCTACCGCAAGCGTTTCCTCGCGGCCACCCGGATCGCGGCGTACTCGCTGGTGCCGGTCGGCCTGGTGATGACGGGCGTCGTGCAGTGGCTGTCCGGGCTGGTCTTCAAGCCGACCGTCTGGGTCGGTTTCGGGTTGCTGGGGCTGGCCTGGGTGCTCTTCATGACCACCCGCGCCATCGAGCGGCGCGGATCCGGCGCGGGGGAGAAGCCGGCGAAGGAGCCGAAGGCCGCCAAGGGCCGTCCGGCCCGGGACGCCGTGGCCCCGGCCGCCTCCGCGCCCTCGCTCGGCGGTGCGACCCCTCCGCGGTCGACCCCGGCCGCCGCTCCCGGGGAGGACTTCTCCGACATCGAGGCGATCTTGAAGAAGCACGGCATCTGAGGCCGGAACCACCTGAACTGACGGGATCCGGCGAACTCGCGAGTGGAACGTGGCGTGTTGAACGCCGGAGGAGGGCGCCCTGCGCCATCATCGGCCCGACATGCTCGAGACATCGCAGGGTGAGCCGGCCGTTCCCGCGCCGGCCACCGCCCCCGTTGCCGAGGAGCCGCGCGGCTGCCTCTTCGCGCTCTCCCAGCCGCCCCTGATGATCTTCCTAGCCGTGATCGGCGGCCTGCTGCTGCTGGCCGCCGTGCACGACCTCTTCCTGCTGTGATCCGGACTCCGCGGCCGGCTCCGCCTCCAGCTCCGACTTGCGCCGGGCCCGGTAGGCCGCGACGTGCAGCCGGTTCCCGCAGGTGCGGCTGTCGCAGTAGCGCCGGGAGCGGTTGCGGGACAGGTCCATGAAGGCCCGCCGGCAGTCCGGTGCCTCGCAGCGGCGCAGCCGCTCCTGCTCGCCCGAGACCACGATGAAGGCCAGCGCCATGCCGCCGTCGGCCGCCAGGTGGTCGCCCACCGAGGCGCCCGGCGCGAAGTAGTGGACGTGCCAGTCGTAGCCGTCGTGGTCGGTCAGCTGCGGAGTGGTCCCGGCCGTCGCGACCAGTTCGTTGATCAGCACCGAGGCGGCCCGCGGGTTCGGCGCCGCGAACACCTGGGCGAATTTTCCGCGCACCGTCCGCACGCCCGCGAGGTCGCGGGCACCGAGCTCGCCGACGTCGCTGATCGCGTACTCGCGGACGAAGGCGCGCAGCGCGGTCACGTCCGCCAGGGCGTCGGGATGGTCCGTCTCGGCCGAGGTGTTCACCAGCGCGACGACGACGTCGAGCGCGCGACGGGTGTCGTGGGGGATCTGCACGGGGTCTCCCTCAGGGGCCGGGCCTGCGGTGACGGTCTGCGCCGCCGCTGGTGGCCGACTCTAGCGGGTCGCCCCCCGAGCGCACCGGCGCCGTCCCCGCGGGTGGGTTCCGCAGGGACAGCGCCGGCACTTCCGTATGTGGTTGTCCGCCGCGCACCGTCGCCCCGAGTCGGACGGTGTCGTGCGGCCCCCGGCCGTGGCCGGGAGAGGGTTGGCTCCGCAGGCCTGGCTCAGGATTCGGCCAGGATGTGGGAGAGCTCCTTGTCGAGGTCGAAGTGCCGGTGCTCGGTTCCTGGTGGAACCGCGGCGTCCGTCCGCTTGAGGAACGACTCGAGTGCTCGTGCGGGTGCTTCGAGCAGTGCTTCTCCCTCCGGTGAGCTCAGGGCGATGCAGACCACACCCTGACCGTGGCTACGGGACGGCCAGACGCGGACGTCGCCGGTACCGGTGGGCCGGTGAAGGCCCTCGGCGAGGAGGTCGCGGGCGAATACCCATTCGACCGTCTCCTCGGCGCCGGTGTGGAAGGTGGCGTGCACGGCGTAGGGATCGGCCGTGTCATACCGCAGGCCCGCGGGAACAGGCAGTGAGGACTCGCTCGACACAACGAGGCGCAGGTGCAGCTCGCAGCTGACCGTGGTGTTCATAAGCGCCAGGGCCTTTCGCTCAGTGTGCGCTCGGGGATTCGCACGTCGGCGAAATCGACATGCCACCTACGGTGCCGTTGTAAACCCCTCTGACCGTTTTGCGGACCTCTGGGTCCCTCGGACGGCGGATCCAAACGACCATTCACGTGTGCTGCGAGCTCGGGGTAGATTCGACCCATGAACACGGGGAGTGACCGCGAGACCAACGAGTCCGCCAACGAGTCCGCCACCGGTCAGGCCGACGGCCGGGCCGAGGGTTCCGGCGCCGAGGACGAGGCGCAGCACGTCTCCAAGGCGCCGGCCTTCATCAAGGCCCGCCGGGGGCTGCACCTGAGCTGGCAGGTCGGGGTCTTCGTCGTCGGCCTGGCCGTCATCGGCGCCGGGGTCGCGATGCTGGTCCTGCCCGGCCCGGGCTGGGTCGCGATCTTCGCGGGCCTCGCGATCTGGGCCACCGAGTTCGCCTGGGCGCACCTCGCCCTGCGCTGGACCAAGCGCAAGGTCAGCGAGGCCGCGCAGAAGGCCCTGGACCCGAAGGTCCGCCGCCGCAACATCATCCTGACCAGCGTCGGCCTCGTGATCGCGGGCGCCCTGATCGGCTTCTACCTGTGGAAGTACGGGATGGTGCTGCCCTGGAACATCAAGGACCAGTGAGCGGGCCCGCCCATGGCGGAGAGCACCGCTGACATGCGGTAATGTTTGCGGTGCGTCCGGGCGATTAGCTCAGTGGGAGAGCACTTCGTTCACACCGAAGGGGTCACTGGTTCGAACCCAGTATCGCCCACCCGGACCAGAGGCCCGGAGACTTCACCGTCTCCGGGCCTCTGGCGTTTTCCGGCCCGCCGGTCCCCTCGAGGACCGCCGGGCCCGGGCCCGGCGCCGCCGCCGGCCCGATCCGGCCGTTTCCCGGCGCCGCCCCGGCCGGCTACGTCAGCCGGCCGATCGCCTCCCGCAGCCGCCGCGCGTCCCGCAGCCGCTTCTCGTAGGTCGCCCCCACCGCCAGCAGCAGTACGCCGGCCAGCGCCGGCGGGAGCCAGCGGGGCAGCGCGTCCACGACCTGCACCACGTACGGGGTGAGCTCGTGCACCGCCACCGCCACCAGCGTCGCCCCGCCCAGCAGCAGCGGTGCCCGCAGCCGGCGCCGGGCCCCGGCCAGGGTCACCGCGAGGGCGGCCGCGCCCAGCACGAGCGGCCGCACCCAGTGCGAGTCGCCCCACGCCGAGACCGTGCTCGGCAGCAGGCCCGCCGCCAGGCCCGGTCCGTACGCCGTCCAGGACGTGGTCAGCGGGTCCCGGCGCCGCCGTACGAAGCCCACGGCCAGCGCCAGGACCGTCACCGGCAGCGTGTACGCCTCGGGCACGGTCACCTCCGAGGCCGCGAGCCGCACCCAGGTCGCCGCCAGGAACAGCACCCCCGCGGCCCAGCCCGCCGCGCGGCGCTCCGGCCGCACCGCCGCGCCCGCGCAGACCACCCCGGCGAGCGCCAGGGCCAGCGCGAGCACCGGCCCGGACCCGACGGCCAGCGCCACGGCGAGGAGCCCGCAGACGGCCGCCGAGACCTCCGCCGGGGCCCGTACGAGGCCCAGGCGGGGTCCGAGGGCGGCCACGGCCGCCGGGACCGCCAGGACCGGAGGAGCCCACCAGGCCACCGGGAGGTCCAGCAGCGCGCCCAGGGCCACCGCCAGCGCCGCCGCGTACCCGACGGCGAGCGCCGCCGCCCCCGCCCGGGCCCAGGCCGCACCGGGCCGGTACGCCGCCCCCGCCGCGCAGAGCGCCGCCAGCGTCCCGAGCACCCCGAAGGTGGCCAGCCGGCCGTCCAGGGCCGCCACGGACAGGTTCAGGGCCCCGGCCGTCGCGCAGAGGGCCGCGGCGACGGCCCGGCCGCCGTCCGGGGCCTGGGTCCGCAACGCGAGCACCCCCGCCGCCGCCGTCACCGCCAGCTGGGCCGCGAAGACCGCGCCGGGCGGCAGGCCCAGGGCCACGGGGGCGGTGAACAGTCCCGCCCAGCCCAGGGCCACCGACACCGCCGACGCGGCCGGTCCGTGCGGCTCCGGCACCACCCGGGCCAGCCACCACGCGGCCGCCGCCGTCAGCAGCAGCGCCACCAGCGGCGCCAGGCCCGGTCCGTCCGCGGCCGCCGTGGTCGGCGTCGTCACCGACCACACCTCCTCCAGCACCCGCAGCCGCCCCACCAGCACCATCGCCGCCCAGGACACGCCCCAGAGCGCCGCCAGGGCCGCCACCCCCGCACCGGCCCAGGCGAGGCCGCGCCGGACCGCGGCCGGGAGCGCGGGGAGCCGTACCGTCGCCAGCAGCGCCAGCGCCGCCACCAGGTACGCCACCGCCGCCCAGGACGGATCGAGCTCCGGAGCCACCGGACCGCCGACCGCCGCCACGGCCGCGACGCCGCCCGCCGCGGCGAAGGCCGCCCGCCCCGTCGGACGCCACGCGACCGCCACACCCGCCGCGGCCGTCGCCGCCAGCAGCGCCGAGGCGGCCAGAGCCGAGGAGCCCGTTCCCGTCGTACCGCGGGCCACCGATTCCGAGAGCCCCGTCAGCAGCGCGGCCCCGCCCGTCACTGAGCCCGCCACCGCGGCCCAGACGGTCCACCGGCCCGGCCGCACCAGCGCGAGCAGCGCGTCCAGCACCGCCGTGGCCAGCAGCGCCCAGCCCAGGCCCAGTCCGCCGGCCCCGGCCGCCAGCGCCGCGAGCGGCAGCGGGAGCTGCGCCGTGAGCAGCGCCGCCGCGAGCGGGATGCGCAGCCGCGTCAAGGCCCGCCCGTACCCGGCCCACAGCGCGGCCAGCACCGCGGCCGCGCCGGCCGCGTACGCCGTGCCGTCGGTGTCCGGCATGCCGACCGCGTACAGCGCGTACGCGTCCAGCACCGTCAGCAGCAGGCCGACCGCGCCCACCGCCTCGGCCGTCGACCGAAGGCCCCGGCGCAGCAGCGGCGCGGGCGCGGCGAGCGCCGCCACCGTGACCACGGTGAGTACGGCGCTGCGTCCCGCGATGCCGAGCGAGCCCCAGCTGAGGAGGGTGAACGCGAGCGCCGCCACCGCCAGCAGGACGGCTCCCAGGGCCAGCAGCACGTTCTGCGCCCCCGGAGCCGAGGCCTCCTTCGGGGGCTTCGGCCCGGCCGGAGCCGCCGCCGCACCCCAGGCGAGGGGGGCCCGCCCGCGCAGCAGCCACTCCCGCCTGCTCAGCAGGTAGTGGCGCCGGGCGTCGAGTTGGAACAGTTCGCGGTCGATGAGCGCGAGCTCTTCGGCCGGCGGCAGGGGTATGTCCATGGCCGGATTGTGCTCCTGCGCGCGGGGCCGGGGCATGGGCGGGGGTACTCATCTCGGGGGAGTTCCGCCTGAGTACGCGGTGCGGGTGCCCGTCGCCCGCCAGACTCGGGTCCATGGACCCGAGCAACCGTCGTGCCGGCGCCGTGCCTCCCCGCACCGAAGCCCCCCGCCGTGCCCCCGCGGCCCCCGCGCGCGGCCGCGACCCCCGCGGCGCGACTCCGCCCGGCGCGACTCCCCCCGGCTCCCGCGGCGGCGGTCCCCAAGACCGCTGGACCCGCTACCGCTTCCGCAGCGTGTGGGACCTCGCCGCCCCGGCCCCCCGTGTCTACGCCGCCCTGGAACGCGCCGACGACTATCCCCTGTGGTGGCCCCAGGTCCGCGCCGTCGCGCCCGTCGACGACGAGGGGAGCGGCGCCGCCCTCATCCGCTCCGCGCTCCCGCTCACCCTGCGCGTGAGCGCCGACGAGCTCCTGCGCGATCCCGCGCGCGGGATCCTGGAGGTCGCCCTGCGCGGCGACCTGGAGGGCTGGGCGCGCTGGACCGTCCGGCCGCGGCGCGGCGGCGCGCGGGCCCTGTACGAGCAGGAGGTCGAGGTCCGCCGGCCCCTCATGCGGTGGCTCTCGCTGCCCGGGCGGCCGGTGTTCCGGCTCAACCACGGTCTGATGATGCGGGCCGGACGGCGCGGACTCGCCGCCCGTCTGGCAGCCGGAACGGAAGCGGTTTGAACCAGCCCCGAGCCTTCTGTATTGTTCAGTCCGTTCCCGGGCGATTAGCTCAGCGGGAGAGCACTTCGTTCACACCGAAGGGGTCACTGGTTCGAACCCAGTATCGCCCACCGGGACAGGGCGGGGGCGGGGGGGGGGGGCCCCGGGGGCGCCCCGGGTGCGGGCGGCGCGCGCGGGCGGGGGGGGGTGTGTGGGCG
>NZ_JBSGWY010000028.1:57820-74089 GCF_053609145.1 Streptomyces sp. NPDC054961
CCTTGTATCGCCGCCGGGGACCACAATTACCACCCCCCTGGGGGGTATTCTCCTCCAACCCTAGACCCCCCCCCGGCGCCCCCCGCGCCCGCCCCCCCCCCCCCCCCCCTTCCGCATGTCCGGGGCCGCCGCGTCTCCGGGGTCTCTGCGTGGCCGGCTCCACGGGAGGCCGTCCGGGCGCGCCCGCTACGCCGCGGCGCCGAGCTCGGGCCGCAACGGCCAGTGCGGATCCACCGACTCCGGGGTGCCCTGCCGCGCGAACCACGCCTGCAGCCCGCGCGCCTGCGCCGCGTGCCACACCTGCTGCAACGTGTGCAGTTCCGCCGGGGACAGCCGCTCCAGCCGTCCCGCGAACCGCCGGCCCACCGCACGGACGAGCTCCAGCGAGGCCAGCGCGTCCGCCGCCGCGTCGTGCGCCGCCTCCAGCTCTATCCCGTAGTGCGCGCACAGGTCCGTCAGCGTCCGGCGCCCCTTGCGGTAGCGGTCCAGATGCTTGTCCAGGACCCTCGGATCCAGCACCGTCAGCGGCCTGTTGTCCAGGTAGCGCGCGAGCGAGGACGCCCGGTGGCGACGCAACTCCCGGTCCAGCAGCGTCAGATCGAACGGCGCGTTCATCACCACCACCGGCCGGCCCGCCACCTGCTGCTCCCCGAGCGCGCGGGCTATCTCCTCCACCACCGGCGCGGGCCACCGGCCGTTGCGCTGGAGGTGGTCGTCGGTCAGACCGTGAACTTCCGTGGCCCCCGGCGGTACCGGGATGCCGGGATTGACCAGCCAGCGCGTGGAGCGGACCCGGCCGCCCGCGCACTCCTGCACGATGAGAGCGGCGGACACGATCCTGTCCTGCTCCACGTCCACCCCGGTGGTCTCCGTGTCGAACGCGGCCAACGGGCCCTCGTACCAGCGTGTCATGGCGAACTCCTCGTCACCCGTCGGCAGATGGGAAGCGCTCGGGCGCCTGCGGCCCGGGGCCCGCCACCCTTGCCCGAATCGGTGATACCCGGGCTCTTTGCCCCGTACGCCGTTTGCGGGGAGCCGACTGCGGAGACAACTCCAGTGGGGGACCGCACACATGACCGGTCGTCAACCCCGACACCCTGACACCGAGCCGACACGGACCCGACACGGCCTGATCTCGGCAGTGCCCGGAAGGCATGGGGAGCCGGCCATGGCGCTCGCACAGCCCGAACCGGGCGGGGTGCTGGCGGGGCAGATCGCACCGCGGAGCGACCCGCGGGGCGGACCGCTGCGCGGCACGCTCGCCACCACCGCCTGCATGGAGACCCTCCAGGTGGGATACCTGCACGCCGTCGCCGCCGCGGCCGGCTGCTCCCTCTCCCAGCCCTTTCCCGACAACGGCATCGACTGGCACGTCAGCCACGGAGCGCCCGAGCACGTCGTCGACGACGAGGTGACCGTCAAAGTGCAGCTGAAGGCGACCTACCAGGTACCGCCCAGCCCGGCCGGGCCCACCTTCGGCTTCACCCTCGACAACGAGCACCTCGTGAAGCTCGCCCGCAGCCCGGTCGCCGTGCACAAGATCCTCGTCGTGATGCTCGTCCCCCGGGAACGCGACCAGTGGCTGAGCGCCGGCCACGACCGGCTCGACCTGCGGCACTGCTGCTACTGGACCAATCTGGCCGGGCACCCCGTGACCGGCCGGCGCCGGACCACCGTACGGATCCCGACCACGCGGATCTTCGACGACCGGGCCTTGTGCGAGATCATGACCCGGGTCGGGTCGGGAGGGACACCCTGATGAACTGGCAGTCGAGGCACCTGGAGCCGCTCTCGTCCCCGGAGTTCGCCGCCGGAACCCCCGATCCCGCGCAGGTCGATCCGCTCGTGCTCGGCGCCCTGCTGCACCGGCACGGCTGGCTGCGCCGCGGCGGCGCGGCCGGGCGGTACGGGCGCTGGACCCCGCCCGCGCCCCACGCGACGACGGGCAGCGGCGCCACCAGCCTCCTCGTCCCCGAGAGCCGCGCCTTCCCCGACTGCGCCGACCTCCTCGAAGAGGCCCTCACCGCGCTCTCGCGCAGCGCGGTGCCCTCGGCCCGCGAGGTGCTCTACGGGCTCAGCGTGCCGAGCGACGAGATCCGCTGGGACCGCGAGATCGCACGCGGGGCCTACGGAATCCAGGGCGAGGCCGACTGGACCGTGCAGGAGCAGCTGCGCTCGGCCGCCCGTCAGCTGCTGCTCGCCGGGGCGCTGGCCGACCGGGCCCGCGCCGGGTACTACGGCGCCCGGCACCGGGGCCAGGCCGAGCGGGCGCTGGACGGGGTGCTCGTGGGGCCGGCCCCCGGCGGACGGCGGCTCACCGCCTACGTGCCCGTCGACGGGGGCCGCGGCCCGATGACCCGGCTGCACCACGCGCTGCACGCCGCCCGCGAGGCCGTGGACTACCGGCGGGCCACCGGCGGCATGGAGGCCTTCGACGCCGCGGTGGAGGCCGGCGTCAGCCGGGAGCTCGCCGAGGCGCTCATCGCGCTGGTCCGCGGCGCGGAGGGAGCCCGCGTCACCCTCGCCTGGTCCCCGGCCGCGGGGGTCCCGGCGGGATGCGCGGCCCGGCCGGAGCCGGTCGAGTTCTCCCCCGGGGACCTCCCGGTGCTCAGGGAGGCGGCCGCGCGCTACACGCGGGACGAGCCGGCGGTGCCGGTCCGGGTGGCGGGCGCCGTGGTCCGGATGCGGCGAGCGGCTCCCGGCGGAGGGGGCACGGTCCGGCTGCGCGTGCTGGCGGGGGCGGAGATCCCGTACATCCGGGTGGTGCTCGACGAGGAGTCGTACCGGGTGGCGGGCCACGCGCACCTGGTGGGGCTGCCGATCCGGGTGAGCGGGCAGCTGCAGCGGCGCGGCGGCTTCCGGCGCCTGACGGAGGCCTCGGACGTCACCCCGGTGCCGCTGGACGAGGTCGAGCGGGACCGCCTGATGAAATCCCTCGACGGGGACGAACCGGTGGACGCCTCGGAGGTCCTCCCCTCGGACGACTGAGCCGGGCGCGGGTCCGGGACCGGGCCCCGGGGAACGGCGGAAGGGCGGGCGGGGGACCGGCCCGGGCGGGCCGGCCGCAACCGTTTCGCTGCGGAGCCACTCCGCTCGGTACGATTCAGGCGCGCAGTGTTCGCTCGCGCACCCCCTGAGTCAGGAGAGACCGGTGTCAGACGTCCGTGTGTTCATCCAACGCGATTCCGAGCGGGACGAGCGCGTGGTGGCCACGGGCACTACGGCGGCGGAGCTCTTCGCCGGCGAGCGCACCATCGTCGCCGCGCGCATCGCAGGTGAGCTGAAGGACCTCTCGTACGAGGTGCGGGACGGCGAGAGCGTCGAGCCGGTGGAGATCTCCTCCGAGGACGGCCTGAACATCCTGCGCCACTCGACCGCGCACGTCATGGCCCAGGCCGTGCAGGAGCTCTTCCCCGAGGCCAAGCTGGGCATCGGCCCGCCGGTCCGGGACGGCTTCTACTACGACTTCGACGTCGCGAGGCCCTTCACCCCCGATGACCTCAAGGCCATCGAGAAGAAGATGCAGGAGATCCAGAAGCGCGGCCAGAGGTTCGCCCGCCGCGTGGTCACCGACGACGCGGCCCGCGAGGAGCTCGCGGCCGAGCCGTACAAGCTGGAGCTCATCGGCCTCAAGGGCTCCGCCGCGACCGCGGACGACGGCGCGAACGTCGAGGTGGGCGGCGGCGAGCTGACCATCTACGACAACATCGACGCGAAGAGCGGCGACGTGTCCTGGTCGGACCTGTGCCGCGGTCCGCACCTGCCCACCACCCGCAACATCCCCGCGTTCAAGCTCATGCGCAACGCCGCCGCCTACTGGCGCGGCAGCGAGAAGAACCCGATGCTCCAGCGCATCTACGGCACCGCGTGGCCGTCGAAGGACGAGCTGAAGGCCCACCTCGACTTCCTCGCCGAGGCCGAGAAGCGCGACCACCGCAAGCTCGGCACCGAGCTCGACCTGTTCTCCGTACAGGACGAGATCGGCTCCGGCCTCGCCGTCTTCCACCCGCGCGGCGGCGTCATCCGCCGCACCATGGAGGACTACTCGCGCAAGCGGCACGAGGAAGAGGGCTACGAGTTCGTCTACACCCCGCACGCCACCAAGGGCACGCTCTTCGAGAAGAGCGGGCACCTGGACTGGTACGCGGAGGGCATGTACCCCCCCATGCAGCTCGACGGTGGTACCGACTACTACCTCAAGCCCATGAACTGCCCGATGCACAACCTGATCTTCGACGCGCGCGGCCGCTCCTACCGCGAACTGCCGCTGCGCCTCTTCGAGTTCGGCACCGTGTACCGGTACGAGAAGTCCGGTGTCGTGCACGGCCTGACCCGCTCGCGCGGTTTCACCCAGGACGACGCGCACATCTACTGCACCAAGGAGCAGATGGCGGAGGAGCTCGACCGCACCCTGACCTTCGTGCTGAACCTGCTCCGCGACTACGGTCTGACCGACTTCTACCTGGAGCTGTCGACCAAGGACCCGGAGAAGTTCGTCGGCTCGGACGAGGTCTGGGAAGAGGCCACCGCGACCCTGCAGAAGGTGGCCGAGAAGCAGGGCCTCCCGCTGGTCCCGGACCCGGGCGGCGCCGCGTTCTACGGCCCGAAGATCTCGGTCCAGTGCCGCGACGCGATCGGCCGCACCTGGCAGATGTCGACCGTGCAGCTCGACTTCAACCTCCCGGAGCGCTTCAACCTGGAGTACACCGGCCCGGACGGCACCAAGCAGCGCCCGGTCATGATCCACCGCGCGCTGTTCGGTTCCATCGAGCGGTTCTTCGCCGTGCTGCTGGAGCACTACGCGGGCGTCATGCCGCCGTGGCTCGCCCCGGTCCAGGCGGTCGGCATCCCGATCGGCGACTCGCACATCGAGTACCTGCAGGAGTTCGCCGCCGAGGCGAAGAAGAAGGGCCTGCGGGTCGAGGTGGACTCCTCGTCCGACCGGATGCAGAAGAAGATCCGCAACCAGCAGAAGCTCAAGGTCCCGTTCATGATCATCGTCGGTGACGAGGACATGGCCGCGGGCACCGTCTCCTTCCGCTACCGCGACGGCTCGCAGGAGAACGGCGTCCCGCGCGACCAGGCGCTGGCCAAGCTCGTCGACGTGGTGGAGCGCCGCGTCCAGGTGTGATCCGGACCCCGCACGGGCGGGGAGACCGGCAGGAGCCCCCGGGGAACCCAGTTCCCCGGGGGCTCCCGCTCGTCCTCCCGCCGGTCTTCGCCCCGGCGACACGCCGTGCGGGGACGAGGTCATATGCTGCATCCCATGACGATTGAGCCGGAGCAGCAGATCGGTGTGGGCACGCAGGACGCGTTCCAGCGTCTGTGGACGCCCCACCGGATGGCCTACATCCAGGGGGAGAACAAGCCGACCGGGCCGGAGGCCGGGGACGGCTGCCCCTTCTGTGGAATTCCGGAGATGTCCGACCAGGACGGGCTGGTCGTGGCGCGGGGCGAGCACGTCTACGCCGTGCTCAACCTCTACCCGTACAACGGCGGCCACCTGATGGTCGTCCCGTACCGCCACGTCGCCGACTACACGGACCTGGACGCGGCCGAGACGGTCGAGCTCGCGGACCTCACGAAGCGGGCGATGATCGCGCTGCGCAAGGCCTCCGGGGCGCACGGGTTCAACATCGGGATGAACCAGGGCCAGGCCGCCGGGGCCGGCATCGCCGCGCACCTGCACCAGCACATCGTGCCCCGCTGGGGCGGGGACACGAACTTCATGCCGGTCGTGGGCCACACCAAGGTGCTGCCCCAACTCCTCGCGGACACCCGGCAGATGCTCGCGGACGCCTGGCCGGTCGACTAGCTCCGGCTCCGGCTCCGGCCCCGGCCCCCGCCCCGGCTCCGGGCCCGTCCGGCCGGTGGGGGCCGCCGCCCCGCCGGGCCGCGGCCACACCGGTGGGGCAGCGGTACCGGCCCCACCGGTCCGTCGGGCCCGCCCTCAGGCGTCGTAGACGTCCGCCTTGCGCGGCGCCGCGTCCTGGACCATGCCGCTGATGATCGACGAGCGGTTCGTGAAGCGGTCGATGTCCACGCCGTTCTCGTCCAGGACCCGCATCGCCGCGGTGTGCACCGCCCGCAGGACGGGGGTCGCCGCGCGCATCGCGTCGTCCGCCATGAAGCGGTGGCGCCAGGGCTGGCCGGCCCAGACGTGCCGGACGCCGAAGGGCTCGGGCAGGACGAGCTTGCCGCCGAGGAAGTCGAGGAGCGGCGGGTACCAGGTGAACGGTGCCCGCACGGCCAGGCGTACGACCTCGCTGGTGTCGACCAGGGCCAGCTTGCGCTCCACGGTCTCCCAGAACCGTACGGACTTCGCCACCTCGACCACCGGGGCGCTCGACTTGGTGGTGAACAGGCCGTCCACGGGGCCCAGCGCGTGGCCGGTGACCTCCACGCGCAGCGTCTTGTAGAGCACGGTGACCGTGACCAGCATGGTGATGACGAGCTGGCCGTCCCAGAGCGGGTACTGGATGCCGAGGTAGTGCCGGTTGCCCGCGCTGAACTGCTGTTCGTTGCAGATCCGGGTGATCTCGTGCGGCTTGACGAGGAAGGTGTCCACGTCCGCCCCGGTGGGGCGGGCGACCTCCTTGGCGCCCTCGCCGACCGGGGTGACGATCCAGTGCATGATCGAGGCGGGCGGGAGTCCGCCGGTGTGCAGGGGACCGCGCTCCAGCTTGCGCAGCTGGGTGTCGATCGCGCGTATGACGTCCCAGCTGCGGAAGGGGTGGATCTCCGCGCCCTCGGTCTTGGGGGCGAGCTCCTCGGCCATCTGCCAGCTCGCCCAGCGCGTGCCCATGCCGAGGATGCCCTTGGGCCCGGCGTAGAAGACCGAGTTGCTGCGGTCCTCGGCGGTGAGTTTGGCCAGGGAGTGGCGCAGGTCCTCGCGGGCCTTCTCGTCGGGGTTGCCGGGCACGGCCTCGGGGATCTTGGCGGCGACGCCTCCGCCGCCGGAGAGGAGGCCGTCCCAGCGGGAGCGCAGGTCCGCGGCGGTGGCCTCGCAGATCCGGCGGGCGAAATACCAGCCGAGGGCCGGGGCGATGACCATGGCGCGGACGTAGAGGCCGAGGACGCCGGTCACCGGGAGCCGGAACATCATTACCGCGACCAGGATGCCGACGCCGACGAGGAGGGCCGTGCCCATCCAGGAGGAGTGCTTGCCCTCGGAGGAGGCCAGGAGCCTGCGGGCCCAGAAGAGGCCGAGCCACAGCAGGAGCCCCGGAAGGAACACGAGCCCGCAGACGAGCATGATCCAGCGGAGCTTGCCGTCGCGTTCCTTGCGGATGCGGGAGGCGGCCAGGCAGTGCTCGACCACGGTCTGCGGGTCGGCTCCGAACGACTGGATCAGGGGTTTGCGGGTCGGCGGGAGGGTGCGCGCCTCGACGGCGCGGCAGAAGGCCTCGCCGAGACTGGGTTCGAAGAGGGAGATCTTGCCGGGTTTGACCACCGACTCGTGGTACTCGTTGTTGGCCTTGAGAATGGCTTTCAGCTCGGTGTCGCGTCCGCCGTCCCGGTAGGCGGCGGAGGCCAGGGCGTTCGTCGCGGCGGTCTGCCCGCCGCCTCCCTGGAGCGGGATCTGCGCTCCGGGCCTGAAGTCGAATCCGTCGTCCGCCACCGTTGCCCCCATCGCTGTGCGTCGTGCTCGTGTGCGGGCCTTCCCGCGCGGTCCGCGCCGATCCACCCCACCGGTCGTGCGCGATCCCACGGTGGCCGGCCCGCCCGGTGGTTCTACCCGCCCCGTCCGTCCGCCTCACCGCGCGGACGAGCCTATCGGCCGATTCCTCCCCGTGGTCATGGGACAGCCAAATGCCGCCCACCGCAAGCGGGTTGGGTGGGCGGTCAAAGTGGCATTATGTCAACTTGCTTCCCTTATCCACCTTTTCGCGTAGCTTGTCCGCGAGCTGGGGCGGCATCGGCTCGTGGCGCGCGTACGCACGGCTGAACCTGCCGGTGCCGTGCGACACGGAGCGCAGCTCGACGGCGTAGCGGCCGATCTCGATCTCGGGGATCTCGGCGATGACGCGGGTGCGTCCGGGGCCGGCCTGGTCGGTGCCGACGACGCGGCCGCGGCGGCCGGCGAGGTCGCTCATGACGGGGCCGACGTACTCGTCGGGTACGAGGACGGCGAGCTCGGCGACCGGTTCGAGGAGGTGGAGGGCGGCCTCGGCGGCGGCTTCGCGCAGGGCGAGGGCGCCGGCGGTCTGGAAGGCGGCGTCGGAGGAGTCCACCGAGTGGGCCTTGCCGTCGAGGAGGGTGACGCGCACGTCGACCAGCGGATACCCGGCCGATATCCCGCGGGCGGCCTGCGCCCGTACGCCCTTCTCGACGGACGGGATGAACTGGCGGGGGACGGCTCCGCCGACGACCTTGTCGACGAACTCGATGCCGCTGCCGGGCGGCAGCGGCTCCACCGCGATCTCGCAGATGGCGAACTGGCCGTGCCCGCCGGACTGTTTGACGTGACGGCCGCGTCCGGCGGCCTTGGCGCCGAAGGTCTCGCGGAGGCTGACCAGGTGCGGGACGGGGTCGACCTGGACCCCGTAGCGGGTGCGCAGCCGTTCGAGGGTGACGTCCTGGTGGGCCTCGCCGAGACACCACAGGACGAGCTGGTGGGTGTGCGGGTTCTGTTCGAGCCGCATGGTGGGGTCCTCGGCGACGAGCCGGGCCAGACCCTGGGAGAGCTTGTCCTCGTCGGCCTTGCTGTGGGCCTCGATGGCGAGGGGGAGCAGCGGATCGGGCATGGACCAGGCGTCCATGAGGAGGGGGCGGTCCTTGGCGGAGAGGGTGTCGCCGGTCTCGGCCCGGGTGAGTTTGGCCACGCAGGCCAGATCCCCGGCGATGCACTGGGTGAGGGTGCGCTGCTGCTTGCCGAAGGGAGAGGTGAGGGCCCCGACGCGTTCGTCGACGTCGTGGTCCTGGTGGCCGCGGTCGGCCAGCCCGTGCCCGCTGACGTGGACGGTCTCGTCGGGGCGCAGGGTGCCGGAGAAGACGCGGACGAGGGACACGCGGCCGACGTAGGGGTCCGAGGAGGTCTTGACGACCTCGGCGACGAGCGGCCCGTCGGGATCGCAGGTGAGGGCGGGGCGGGCGGCGCCGTCGGGGGCGGTGACGGTGACGGGGGCGCGCTCCAGGGGCGTGGGGAAGCCGCCGGTGATCAGTTCGAGGAGTTCCACGGTGCCGAGGCCCTGGCGGGCGCCCTCGGCGGCGGGGGCGGCCATCAGGACGGGATGGAAGGTGCCGCGGGCGACGGCGCGCTCCAGGTCGTCGACGAGCGTCTCCACGTCGATGTCCTCGCCCGCGAGATAGCGGTCCATGAGGGTCTCGTCCTCGCTCTCGGCGATGATCCCCTCGATCAGGCGGGCGCGGGCCTCGGTGATGAGGTCCAGCTCGGCGGGGTCCGGGTCGCGCTCGACGCGGTCCCCGGAGGTGTAGTCGTAGACGCGCCCCGAGAGCAGGCCGAGCAGGCCGGCGACCGGGGTGTGCCCGTCGTGGCCGGCGGGGCCGTGGAGGGGGAGGTAGAGCGGGCGGACGGCGTCGGGGTCGTCGGCGCCGAAGGCGTCGCCGCAGACTCCCGTCATCTGGGTGTAGTCGGCGCGGGCGGCCTCGAGGTGGGTGACGACGATGGCGCGCGGCATGCCGACGGCGGCGCACTCGTCCCAGACCATGCGGGTGGCGCCGGTGAGGCCGTCGCCGTCCTCGGCGGCCGAGACGACGAAGAGGGCGGCGTCGGCGGCGCGCAGGCCGGCCCGCAGTTCCCCGACGAAGTCGGCGTATCCGGGGGTGTCGAGGATGTTGATCTTGATTCCGGCCCACTCGACCGGGACCAGGGAGAGCTGGACCGACCGCTGGCGCCGGTGCTCGATCTCGTCGTAGTCGGAGACGGTGGCGCCGTCCTCGACGCGGCCGGCCCGTTTCACGGCGCCGGCGGTCAGGGCCAGGGCCTCGACCAGGGTGGTCTTGCCGGATCCGCTGTGGCCGACCAGCACGACGTTCCGGACGGAGCCGGGGCGGTCGGCCGTCAGTGCCCTGCCGGCGGCTCCGGCTTGGTGTGATGTCGCTCCCATGATGCTCGTGCCTCCCGGTTGGAGAGGAAATGGGCTCCTTCGAGCTTTGCACCGCCGTCACAGTGCGTCCATACGTCGTACGGCGGCCGCTCGGACGGGCGGCCGGGAGGCCCCGGCCCCGGGCCTCCGGGCCGCCCCGTGGGGCCCGGGAACGGCTTACGTGGTGTGAACCGGTGGGTGCGTTGCGCTGACGGGCCGGGGCGCTGGCTACGATGGGCCAGCCGGTGGCCGTGGTGGCCGTGCGGCCCAGCGACCCTCCGGGAAGGCCATGCTGAACAAGTACGCGCGTGCATTCTTCACGCGTGTTCTCACGCCATTCGCCGCTTTTCTGCTCAGGCTGGGAGTGAGTCCCGACGCGGTCACCCTCATCGGCACGGCCGGAGTGGTGGCGGGAGCACTGGTCTTCTTCCCCATGGGCGAGTTCTTCTGGGGCACGATCACCATCACGCTCTTCGTCTTCTCCGACCTGGTGGACGGGAATATGGCCCGCCAGGCCGGCGTCTCGAGCCGGTGGGGGGCGTTCCTCGACTCCACGCTCGACCGGGTCGCGGACGCGGCGATCTTCGGCGGGCTCGCGCTCTGGTACGCGGGCTCCGGGAACGACAACGCCCTCTGCGCCGTCGCCATCTTCTGCCTGGCCAGCGGCCAGGTGGTCTCGTACACCAAGGCGCGCGGCGAGTCGATCGGGCTGCCGGTGGCCGTCAACGGGCTCATCGAGCGGGCCGAACGGCTCGTGATCACGCTCGTCGCCGCCGGCCTGTCCGGGCTGGAGACCTTCGGGGTGCCCTCGTGGATCGGCGTGCTGCTGCCGATCGCGCTGTGGGTCGTCGCCGCGGGCTCGCTCGTGACGCTGATCCAGCGGGTGGTCACCGTACGGCGCGAGTCGGCGGAGGCCGACGCGGCCGCTGCCGCCGCCGCGGGGGCCGGCGCTCCCGGCGGCCCCGCCACCCCTTCGGAAGGCGGTACGGCCTGATGGGCGCGGTTCAGGACAAGCTGGTCGACGGGCTCTACGGACTCGGCTGGGCCGGGGTCAAGAAGCTGCCCGAGCCCGCCGCGGCGGCCCTCGGACGCCGGATCGCGGACTTCGCCTGGAAGCGGCGCGGCAAGAGCGTGCTGCGGCTGGAGTCGAACCTGGCCCGGGTGGTGCCGGACGCGACGCCGGAGCGGCTGCGCGAGCTGTCGCACGCGGGCATGCGCTCGTACATGCGGTACTGGATGGAGTCCTTCCGCCTGCCCACCCTGCCCAAGGAACGTTTCGGCGTCGACGTCGAGATGAAGGACGACCACATCCTGCGCGAGGCCCTGGCCAGCGGACGGGGAGTCGTCGTCGCCCTGCCCCACCTGGCCAACTGGGACCTCGCCGGCGCCTGGGCCACCACCCACATCGGGGTCCCGTTCACCACCGTCGCCGAGCGGCTCAAGCCGGAGACCCTCTACGACCGCTTCGTCGCCTACCGCGAGAGCCTGGGCATGGAGGTGCTCCCGCACAGCGGCGGCGCCGCCTTCGGCACCCTCGCGCGGCGGCTGCGCTCCGGCGGGCTGGTCTGCCTGGTCGCCGACCGCGACCTGTCGGCCTCCGGGGTGGAGGTGGACTTCTTCGGCTCGGCGGCGCGGATGCCGGCCGGACCGGCGCTGCTCGCGCAGCAGACGGGCGCGGTGCTGCTGCCCGCCACGCTGTACTACGGGAACGCGCCGAAGATGTACGGCCGGATCCACTCCCCGGTGGAGGTGCCCGAGGAGGGGACCCGGCAGGAGAAGACGGGCGTCATGACCCAGGCGGTCGCCGACGCCTTCGCGCAGGGGATCGCCGAACACCCGGAGGACTGGCACATGCTGCAGCGGCTGTGGACCGAGGACCTGGAGGCCGCGGGCCGGCCCGGGGGGCAGCCCGCGTGAAGATCGGCATCGTCTGCCCCTACTCGTGGGACGTGCCGGGCGGCGTCCAGTTCCACATCCGGGACCTGGCGGAACACCTGATCCGCCTCGGCCACGAGGTGTCCGTACTGGCCCCGGCGGACGACGAGACCCCGCTGCCGCCCTACGTGGTCTCGGCGGGGCGGGCGGTGCCCGTGCCGTACAACGGCTCGGTCGCCCGGCTGAACTTCGGCTTCCTGTCCGCGGCGCGGGTGCGGCGCTGGCTCCACGAAGGCGTCTTCGACGTGGTCCACATCCACGAGCCGACCTCGCCCTCGCTGGGACTGCTGACCTGCTGGGCGGCGCAGGGCCCGATCGTGGCCACCTTCCACACCTCCAACCCGCGCTCGCGGGCGATGCTGGCGGCGTACCCGATCCTCCAGCCGGCGCTGGAGAAGATCAGCGCGCGGATCGCGGTGAGCGAGTACGCGCGGCGCACGCTCGTGGAGCACCTCGGCGGCGACGCCGTGGTGATCCCCAACGGCGTGGACGTGGACTTCTTCGCCAAGGCCGACCCGAACCCGGCCTGGTCCGGCCAGACCCTCGGCTTCATCGGCCGCATCGACGAACCGCGCAAGGGCCTTCCCGTCCTCATGGCGGCCTTCCCCCGCATCGTGGAGGAGTGCCCGGACGTACGCCTCCTCGTGGCCGGCCGGGGCGACGAGGAGGAGGCGGTGGCCTCCCTGCCGGCCGCACTCCGCAGCCGCGTGGAGTTCCTGGGCATGGTCTCGGACGAGGACAAGGCGAGGCTGCTGCGCAGCGTCGACGTGTACGTGGCTCCGAACACCGGCGGCGAGAGCTTCGGGATCATCCTGGTCGAGGCCCTGTCGGCGGGAGCGACGGTCCTGGCCGCCGACCTGGACGCCTTCGCCCAGGTCCTGGACCAGGGCGGGGCGGGCGGACTCTTCACCAACGAGGACCCCGCGTCCCTGGCCGCCGAGGCGACCGCCCTCCTGCGGGATCCCGCCCGCCGGGCGGAGCTGAGCGCGCGCGGCTCGGCGCACGTGCGCCGCTTCGACTGGTCGACGGTCGCGGCGGACATCCTGGCCGTCTACGAAACGGTGACGGACGGCGCGGCCGCCGTGGCCACCGACGAGCGCGTCCCCCTGCGCACCCGCCTGGGCCTGACGCGCGACACGTAGCGGGGCCGCTGGCGTGCCGGCAGGGCCCCCGGGGCGCCACCGTACGGGGGACCCGGTGAAAGGTAGAGTCGCCGCCCGTGATCGAAACCCTTGTCTGGATTGCCCTGGCCCTCGGCGTCATCGGGGTCTACCTCAGCTGGACCGCCGGGCGGCTCGACCGGCTGCACTCGCGGATGGACGCCGCCCGCGCCGCGCTCGACGCCCAGCTCGTGCGCCGCGCCTCCGTGGTGGTGGAGGTCGCCGCCTCGGGGGTGCTGGACCCCGCCTCCGCCATCGTCCTGTACGAGGCCGCGCACGCCGCCCGGCAGGCCGAGGAGGAGCACCGCGAGGTCGCCGAGAGCGAGCTGAGCCAGGCGCTGCGGGCGGTGTTCGCGGACTCCGGAGAGGTCGAGGTGCTGAAGGCGGCCCCGGGCGGGGCGGAGGCGGCCGAGGAGCTCGCGGCGGCGGTCCGCCGGGTGCCCATGGCGCGCCGGTTCCACAACGACGCCGTGCGTGCGGCCCGCGCCCTGCGCCGGCACCGCAAGGTCCGGTGGTTCCGGCTGGCGGGCCACGCGCCCTTCCCGCTGGCCTTCGAGATGGACGACGAGCCTCCGGCGGATCTCGCGGAACGGCCCTGAGACGTGCGACTTGTACCCAATGGCCAAATCGCGAGGAGCCACCGGCTGCACATTGGCCCTTGCAGTGGACTGGTCCAGAGGGTTTCCTCGGTCCAGTACCACCCGTTCCACCTGAATCTTCCTTTCGAGTGAGGTCAATCCGTGAGCACGCTTTCCTCCACCCCGCAGTCCGCTGAGTCGGCGATCGGCACCTCCCGCGTGAAGCGGGGCATGGCCGAGCAGCTCAAGGGCGGCGTGATCATGGATGTGGTCAACGCCGAGCAGGCGAAGATCGCCGAAGACGCCGGCGCCGTGGCCGTCATGGCCCTGGAGCGGGTTCCCGCCGACATCCGCAAGGACGGTGGCGTGGCCCGGATGTCCGACCCCAACATGATCGAAGAGATCATCGAGGCCGTCTCCATCCCCGTCATGGCGAAGTCCCGCATCGGCCACTTCGTCGAGGCCCAGGTCCTCCAGTCCCTCGGCGTCGACTACATCGACGAGTCCGAGGTCCTGACCCCGGCCGACGAGGTCAACCACTCCGACAAGTGGGCGTTCACCACCCCCTTCGTCTGCGGTGCCACCAACCTGGGCGAGGCCCTGCGCCGCATCGCCGAGGGCGCGGCCATGATCCGTTCGAAGGGCGAGGCCGGCACCGGCAACGTCGTCGAGGCGGTCCGCCACCTGCGCCAGATCAAGAACGAGATCGCCCGCCTGCGCGGCTACGACAACAACGAGCTGTTCGCCGCCGCCAAGGAGCTGCGCGCCCCGTACGAGCTGGTCAAGGAGGTCGCCGAGCTCGGCAAGCTCCCGGTCGTGCTGTTCTCCGCCGGTGGCGTCGCCACCCCCGCCGACGCCGCGCTGATGCGCCAGCTCGGCGCCGAGGGCGTCTTCGTCGGCTCCGGCATCTTCAAGTCGGGCGACCCGGCCAAGCGCGCCGCCGCCATCGTGAAGGCCACCACCTTCTACGACGACCCGAAGATCATCGCGGACGCCTCCCGCAACCTGGGCGAGGCCATGGTCGGCATCAACTGCGACACCCTCCCCGAGTCCGAGCGCTACGCCAACCGCGGCTGGTAGTCACTCATGACCACCCCCGTTATCGGTGTCCTGGCCCTCCAGGGCGATGTACGGGAGCACCTGATCGCCCTGGCCTCGGCTGACGCCGTGGCCAGGCCGGTCCGGCGCCCCGAGGAGCTCGCCGAGATCGACGCGCTGGTGATCCCCGGCGGCGAGTCCACGACCATGTCGAAGCTGGCCGTGCTCTTCGGCATGCTGGAGCCGCTGCGCGAGCGCGTGCGGGCCGGGATGCCGGTCTACGGCACCTGCGCCGGCATGATCATGCTCGCGGACAAGCTCCTGGACGGACGCGAGGACCAGGAGACCCTGGGCGGCATCGACATGATCGTGCGCCGCAACGCCTTCGGGCGTCAGAACGAGTCCTTCGAGGCGCAGGTCGACTTCGCGGGGATAGAGGGCGGCCCCGTCGAGGGCGTCTTCATCCGCGCTCCCTGGGTGGAGTCCGTCGGCGCCGCCGCCGAGGTGCTCGCCACGTACGACGGACACACCGTCGCCGTACGCCAGGGAAACGTCCTCGCCACCTCCTTCCACCCCGAGCTGACGGGCGACGACCGCGTGCACGCGTACTTCGTCGACATGGTGCGCGCGGGGCTGTAACGGCGTCCCGGTAGGATCTGAGGCGAACACTGTTGGTGACGCGAAGGAGACAGGCAGATGTCCGGCCACTCTAAATGGGCTACGACGAAGCACAAGAAGGCCGTGGTTGACGCCAAGCGCGGCAAGCTCTTCGCGAAGCTGATCAAGAACATCGAGGTCGCGGCCCGTATGGGCGGCGCCGACATCGATGGCAACCCGACCCTCTTCGACGCCATCCAGAAGGCGAAGAAGAGCTCGGTTCCGAACAAGAACATCGACTCCGCGGTCAAGCGCGGCGGCGGCCTCGAGGCCGGCGGCGCCGACTACGAGACGATCATGTACGAAGGCTACGGCCCGAACGGCGTCGCGGTGCTCATCGAGTGCCTCACCGACAACCGCAACCGTGCCGCGTCCGACGTGCGGGTCGCCATGACCCGCAACGGCGGCTCGATGGCCGACCCGGGTTCGGTCTCGTACCTGTTCAACCGCAAGGGTGTCGTCCTCCTGCCCAAGGGCGAGCTTTCCGAGGACGACGTCCTGGAGACGGTGCTCGAGGCGGGTGCCGAAGAGGTCAACGACCTCGGTGAGAGCTTCGAGATCATCAGCGAGGCCACCGACATGGTCGCGGTCCGCAGCGCGCTCCAGCAGGCGGGCATCGACTACGACTCGGCCGACTCCAACTTCCTGCCGACCATGCAGGTCGAGCTGGACGAGGAGGGCGCGCGCAAGATCTTCAAGCTGATCGACGCGCTGGAGGACAGCGACGACGTGCAGAACGTCTTCGCCAACTTCGACGTCTCGGACGAGGTCATGGAGAAGGTCGACGCCTGACCGAGGCGTAGACCGCGCACGGCGTCGGGCAGCGGGCCGACGGGGACACACCCCGTCGGC
>NZ_JBSGWY010000028.1:74099-80958 GCF_053609145.1 Streptomyces sp. NPDC054961
TTGTGCGTGTTTTGTTTTGTCTGTCTCCCGCCGCCCGGCGGTGTGCCACGCGCCGCGGCGGGGGCGCCCGGGCCCCCGGCCACCCCCCCCGCCCCCCCCCGCTGCTTTGTCAGTGCCACCCGATAACCTGCGAAGCTGCACGTACAGGAGAGCGAAGAAGGGGGCGGGGTGCGCGTACTCGGCGTTGACCCGGGGCTGACCCGATGCGGTGTCGGCGTGGTCGAGGGGGTGGCCGGCCGCCCCCTGACGATGCTGGGCGTCGGGGTCGTACGGACGCCCGCGGACGCGGAGTTGGGCCACCGGCTCGTCGCGATCGAGCAGGGCATCGAGAGGTGGCTGGACGAGCACCGGCCCGAAGTCGTCGCCGTGGAAAGGGTGTTCAGCCAGCACAACGTCAGCACGGTGATGGGCACCGCCCAGGCCAGTGCCGTCGCCATGCTGTGCGCGGCCCGGCGCGGCATACCGGTCGCCCTGCACACCCCGAGCGAGGTCAAGGCCGCCGTCACCGGCAGCGGCCGCGCCGACAAGGCGCAGGTCGGGGCCATGGTGACCAGGCTGCTGCGGCTGTCCGCCCCGCCCAGGCCCGCCGACGCCGCGGACGCCCTCGCCCTCGCCATCTGCCACATCTGGCGTGCCCCCGCCCAGAACCGTCTCCAGCAGGCCGTGGCGCAGCACGCCACCGCTCTGAAAGGCCGCACCTCATGATCGCCTTCGTCAGCGGCCCGGTCGCCGCGCTCGCCCCCAGCCTGGCCGTGATCGAGGTCGGGGGAGTGGGCATCGCCGTCCACTGCACCCCGAACACCCTCGCCGGCCTGCGGACGGGCGAGCCGGCCCGGCTGGCCACCTCCCTGGTCGTGCGGGAGGACTCGCTGACGCTGTACGGCTTCGCCGACGACGACGAGCGGCAGGTCTTCGAGCTGCTGCAGACCGCGAGCGGGGTCGGGCCGAAGCTCGCGCAGGCCATGCTGGCGGCGCACAGCCCGGACGCGCTGCGCCTCGCCGTCTCCGTCGGGGACGAGAAGGCGCTGATGGCCGTCTCCGGCATCGGGAAGAAGGGCGCGCAGAAACTCCTGCTCGACCTGAAGGACAAGCTGGGCGCGCCCCTGGGCTCGAGCGGGATGGTCGGAGCGCAGCGCGCCGCGGCCTCCGGTCCGGCGCCCTGGTCGGAGCAGCTCTCCGCGGCGCTGATCGGGCTGGGCTACGCCTCCAGGGACGCGGAGGAAGCCGTCTCCGCGGTGACCCCGCAGGCCGAGGCGGCCATCGCCGCCGGCGGCTCCGCCCCCGTACCGCAGCTCCTGCGCGCGGCCCTGCAGTCGCTGAACCGGGCCCGCTGACCCCGGCGGGTCGCCCGCTCCTCCTGGCGGGTCGCCCGCGCTGACCCCCGGCGGGGGCGCCGTCGCCGGGGGCCTGCGGCCCGGCCCCGGCCCCCCGGCCCCGGCCGGCGGCCCGCCCGCACACCACCGCACGATCGAGAAGGCAGACTGACACCGTGAACTGGGATGACGAGAGCGACGACCGGATCGTCGCGGCCGCCGCGGACGGCGAGGACACCGCCGTCGAGGCGGCCCTGCGGCCCAAGGACCTCGGTGAGTTCGTCGGCCAGGAAAAGGTCCGCCAGCAGCTGGATCTCGTCCTGAAGGCGGCCCGCCAGCGCGGCGCCACCGCCGATCACGTCCTGCTGTCGGGCGCCCCGGGACTGGGGAAGACCACCCTGTCCATGATCATCGCGGCCGAGATGGAAGCTCCCATCCGGATCACCTCCGGCCCCGCCATCCAGCACGCCGGCGACCTCGCGGCCATCCTCTCCTCCCTCCAGGAGGGCGAGGTGCTCTTCCTCGACGAGATCCACCGCATGTCCCGGCCCGCCGAGGAGATGCTGTACATGGCCATGGAGGACTTCCGCGTCGACGTGATCGTCGGCAAGGGCCCGGGAGCGACCGCGATCCCGCTGGAGCTGCCCCCGTTCACGCTGGTGGGGGCCACCACCCGGGCCGGCCTGCTGCCGCCGCCGCTGCGCGACCGCTTCGGCTTCACCGGACACATGGAGTTCTACGCCCCCGAGGAACTGGAGCGGGTCATCCACCGCTCCGCCCGCCTCCTCGACGTGGAGATCGACACGGCCGGCGCCGCCGAGATCGCCGGCCGCTCCCGCGGCACCCCGCGCATCGCCAACCGGCTGCTGCGCCGCGTCCGGGACTATGCCCAGGTCAGGGCCGACGGTGTGATCAACCGCGAGGTCGCCGGAACCGCCCTGAAGGTCTACGAGGTGGACGAGCGCGGCCTCGACAGGCTGGACCGGGCCGTCCTGGAGGCACTGCTCAAGCTCTTCGGCGGGGGACCCGTGGGACTGTCGACCCTCGCGGTCGCCGTCGGCGAGGAGCGGGAGACCGTCGAGGAGGTGGCCGAGCCGTTCCTCGTGCGGGAAGGTCTCCTGGCCAGGACCCCCCGCGGGCGGGTCGCGACCCCGGCCGCATGGGCTCACCTGGGACTTGTTCCCCCGCAGCACGGCGGGAGCGGATCAAGCGGACAACAGGGCCTGTTCGGGACCTGACGGCGCGGACGTTCGCCTCGCCAGGAACTGCGGTGACATGCTGGGCGTTGTTCCATCGGTGCGGACTCGCCTAGACTCCGCCGATGCCGACCCTTACGGTCGGCATACCCACCCCCCGTAGAAAAGGCCGTGCGCTCGCGCGGTCGATGCGAAGGACCTGCGTCCCGTGAATATCTCATTCCTCCTCCCCATCGTCCTGGCCGTCGGCGCCATGTTCCTGCTGACCCGCAGCCAGAAGAAGAGGCAGCAGCAGGCCGTGCAGATGCGTGACCAGATGGTGACGGGCTCCGGGGTCCGCACCATCGGCGGCATGTACGCCACGGTGAAGGAGATCGGCGAGGACACCGTCACCCTCGAGGTGGCCCCCGGCGTCCACGCCATCTTCGCCAAGAACGCCATCGGCGCGGTCCTGGACGACGCGGAGTACAACCGCATCGTCCACGGCACGACCGATGATCTGACCATCGACACGCCGGTCGTCCCGGACGACGCGTCCTCCCTGACCGAGGACGACGCCCCCAAGCTCGACCTCGGCAAGAAGGACGAGCCCAAGGCCGACGAGCCCGCGGCGGACGAGCCCAAGGGCGACGAGCCCAAGGACGGCAAGACCGACGGCGACACCGGCACCAAGTAGTACCGCGCCGGGGATCGAGAGGGGCGCCGGACCGGCAGCCCACGCGGTCCCCGCCAGCGACCCTTCTGCGGGGGGCAGGGGTCCCCACACACATTTCGTGGCCGTCCACGCGCTGACCCGGCGCGAGACGGTTGGACAGGGAGATACGACAAGGTGGCAGCACCGAAGAAGGGCCGGCGGCCCACGGGGGCTCAGGGGAGGCCGGGGCGCGCCCTGGCCTTCATCCTGATCGCGATGGTGGCGCTCACCGCGGGGATGTTCCTCACTGGTCAGACGACTCCGCGACTCGGCATCGACCTCGCCGGCGGTACGAGCATCACGCTCAAGGCCAAGAGCGAGCCCGGCAAGCCGGACGCGATCAACGAGACCAACATGAACACGGCGGTCGGCATCATCGAACGCCGCGTCAACGGTCTCGGCGTCTCGGAGGCCGAGGTCCAGACGCAGGGCAAAGACCACATCATCGTGAACATCCCCAAGGGGACGAACGAGCAGCAGGCGCGTGAGCAGGTCGGTACCACCGCCCAGCTCTTCTTCCGCCCCGTTCTCGCGATGGCTGACGGCGCCCCGGTCACCCCCGAAACCAACGCGAGCGGCTCGCCGAGCCCCTCCGCGAGCGGTTCCGGATCTCCGTCCGCCGGTGCACCCACCCCGTCGTCCAGCGCCACTTCCCAGGGCCGTGCGCTCAGCGAGGCCCTCAAGGCCCCGAGCGCCCCCTCTCCCTCGCCCTCGGCGAGCGAGTCGAAGAAGGCAGACGACAAGGCCGCCCCGTCCGCGTCGCCGTCCGCGCCGACCGCCGACCAGGCCGCCGCGGCCGACCTGCAGGCGAAGTTCGCCGCGCTGGACTGCAGCAACGAGGCGCAGCGCGCCGCCGTCAGCAAGAACGTCAAGCCCGAGGACCCGACGCTCGCCTGTGGCAAGCGCGGCGACGCCTGGGGCAAGTGGGTGCTCGGCCCGGCCCAGGTCAACGGCCAGGACGTGAAGGACGCCAAGGGCGTCATCGACCCGCAGCGCGGCATGTGGATCGTCACGATGCAGTTCACCGACAAGGGCGCCGACAAGTTCGCCAAGATCACCGGTGAGCTCGCCGCCAAGCAGAGCCCGCAGAACCAGTTCGCGATCGTCCTCGACGGCGAGGTCATCTCCGACCCCTCCGTCAGCCAGGCGCTGACCGGCGGCAACGCCGAGATCTCCGGCGGTTTCACCCAGCAGTCCGCGATGGACCTGGGCAACATGCTCTCGTACGGCGCCCTGCCGCTGTCCTTCCAGGAGGACAGCGTCACCACCGTCACCGCCGCGCTCGGTGGCGAGCAGCTGAAGGCCGGCCTCATCGCCGGCGCCATCGGCCTCGCCCTCGTCGTGATCTACCTGCTGGCGTACTACCGGGGCCTGGCGTTCGTCGCCATCATCAGCCTCATCGTCTCCGGCATCCTCACGTACACGATCATGGCGCTGCTCGGAAAGGGCATCGGCTTCGCGCTGAACCTGCCCGCCGTCTGCGGTGCGATCGTCGCGATCGGCATCACCGCGGACTCGTTCATCGTGTACTTCGAACGCATCCGCGACGAGATCCGCGAGGGCCGCACCCTGCGTCCGGCCGTCGAGCGCGCCTGGCCGCGCGCCCGGCGCACCATCCTGGTGTCCGACTTCGTGTCGTTCCTGGCCGCCGCGGTGCTGTTCATCGTCACCGTCGGCAAGGTGCAGGGCTTCGCCTTCACCCTGGGTCTGACGACCCTGCTCGACGTGGTCGTGGTGTTCCTCTTCACCAAGCCCGTCATGACGCTGCTGGCCCGTACGCACTTCTTCGCCAGCGGTCACCCGTGGTCCGGACTGGACCCGAAGCGGCTGGGCGCCAAGCCGCCGCTGCGACGCTCGCGTCGCACCGGTTCCGGCGCGGCCGCCGCGACCACCGAAGCCCCCGTCGACGCAAAGGAGGCGTGAGAGATGTCGAAGCTCGGAGATCTCGGCGCCAAGCTGTACCGAGGTGAGGTCGGCTACGACTTCGTCGGCAAGCGCTTCGTCTGGTACGGCGTTTCCATCCTGATCACCATCACCGCGATCGTGGCCCTGGCCGTTCAGGGCCTCAACATGGGCATCGAGTTCAAGGGCGGTGCCGTCTTCACCACCCCGACGACGTCCGTCTCGGAGAGCCAGGCCCGCGAGGACGCGGAGAAGGCCTCCGGCCACGACGCGACCGTCCAGAAGCTCGGCACCGGTGGCCTGCGCATCCAGATCTCGGAGCTGGACACCGCTGCCGCCGCCGACGTCAAGGCCAAGCTCGCCACCGACCTCAAGGTCGACGCGGCCCAGATCAACGCCGACCTGGTCGGCCCCAGCTGGGGCGAGCAGATCGCCAACAAGGCGTGGACCGGCCTCGGCGTCTTCATGGTCCTCGTGGTGATCTACCTGGCCATCGCCTTCGAGTGGCGGATGGCGATCGCGGCCCTGGTCGCGCTGATCCACGACCTCACCATCACGGTCGGCGTGTACGCGCTGGTCGGATTCGAGGTCACCCCGGGCACGGTCATCGGTCTGCTGACCATCCTCGGTTACTCCCTCTACGACACCGTCGTCGTCTTCGACGGTCTCAAGGAGGGGTCGAAGGACATCACCAAGCAGACCCGCTGGACCTTCAGCGAGGTGGCCAACCGCAGCATCAACGCCACCCTGGTCCGCTCGATCAACACCACCGTCGTCGCGCTGCTCCCCGTCGGGGCGCTGCTCTTCATCGGTGGCGGCATCCTGGACGCCGGCATGCTGAACGACATCTCGCTGTCGCTGTTCGTCGGCCTCGCCGCCGGCGCGTACTCGTCGATCTTCATCGCGACCCCGCTGGTCGTGGACCTGAAGGAGCGCGAGCCCGCCATGAAGGCGCTGAAGAAGCGGGTGCTCGCCAAGCGGGCGGCCGTGGCCTCCAAGGGCGAGTCGTCCGAGGACGGCTACGACAACGACGACGCCCCGCAGGTCGTGGCGCAGGGCCGCTCGGGGCGCCGCCGGTGACCGTGGAGCTGCCCACCGAGGTACGGGACCTGCTGCTCGGCCGGATCACGGACGTCGCGGACTACCCGAAGCCGGGGGTGATGTTCAAGGACATCACCCCGCTGCTGGCCGACCCGAAGGCGTTCGGCGCCCTGACGGACGCGCTGGTGGAACTGGCCGCGGCGTACGGGGCGACGAAGATCGTCGGACTGGAAGCGCGGGGATTCATCCTCGCGGCTCCGGTGGCCGTGCAGGCGGGCATCGGCTTCGTGCCGGTGCGCAAGGCCGGAAAGCTGCCGGGAGCGACGCTCCTGCAGTCGTACGACCTGGAGTACGGGTCCGCGGAGATCGAGATCCACGCGGAGGCACTGGAGTCCGGTGACCGCGTGATGGTCATCGACGACGTGCTCGCCACCGGCGGTACCGCCGGGGCCTCGCTGGAGCTGATCCGGCGGGCGGGCGCGGAGGTCGCCGGAGTCGCGGTGCTGATGGAACTGTCGTTCCTGCCCGGCCGCGACCGGCTGGCCGGTTCCCTCGCGGGGGCTCCGCTGGACGCACTGATCGTGGTCTGACCCTGTTCGCGTGAAGCGGCGGGCATCCGGGACGTCCCCGGGTACCCCCCCGCAAAAGGGCGGGGGAGCCCGCCCCGGCCCGCCCCCCAACCCCACCCCCCCACACCCACCAGCGGGCCCCAC
>NZ_JBSGWY010000028.1:80968-107618 GCF_053609145.1 Streptomyces sp. NPDC054961
TCTGCCCGTTTGGGCTCGCCGCGGGGGCCTGCGGGGCCCTCCGGTAGCCCCGCCGCTTTCGTGTGCGGGGCCGCTGCCGGGGGCCGGCCCCGTACCCCGCGCGCCGAACGCCGGCCGGGGCCCGCACACCGGCGGCGGGCTCGAGGGAACGGGCCGGGAGAACCCTCGCTACCATGGGTTGTCCGGACCTGACCGGGGCACCGGATCCTCCCCCAGACTGCGTCCGGGGGACCCCCCGAGGAGCGCTCTTGCCAGACGAGGTCCAGCCAATCTCCGCCGCGCAGCCCGACCCGCAGGCCGAGCCGGCCGCCGCGGTCCCCGCCACGCCGCCGCCGGCTCCCGTGCCGCAGGCGGCCCCCGCGCCGCCGGTCAAGCCCGTGCCCGCGAAGTCGGCCGGGTCCTCCAATCGGGTACGTGCACGGCTGGCCCGCCTCGGCGTCCAGAAGTCCAACCCGTACAACCCGGTCCTGGAACCCCTCCTGCGCATAGTCCGCAGCAACGACCCGAAGATCGAGACGTCGACGCTGCGCCAGATCGAGCAGGCCTACCAGGTCGCCGAGCGCTGGCACCGGGGTCAGAAGCGCAAGAGCGGCGACCCGTACATCACCCACCCGCTCGCGGTGACGACCATCCTGGCCGAGCTCGGCATGGACCCGGCCACCCTGATGGCGGGCCTGCTCCACGACACCGTCGAGGACACCGAGTACGGGCTGGAGGACCTGCGGCGCGACTTCGGCGACGCGGTCGCCCTGCTCGTCGACGGCGTCACCAAGCTCGACCGGGTCAAGTTCGGCGAGGCCGCGCAGGCCGAGACCGTGCGCAAGATGGTCGTGGCCATGGCCAAGGACCCCCGCGTCCTGGTCATCAAGCTCGCCGACCGCCTGCACAACATGCGCACCATGCGCTACCTCAAGCGGGAGAAGCAGGAGAAGAAGGCCCGCGAGACCCTCGAGATCTACGCCCCGCTGGCGCACCGGCTGGGCATGAACACCATCAAGTGGGAGCTAGAGGACCTCGCCTTCGCGATCCTCTACCCCAAGATGTACGACGAGATCGTCCGGCTGGTCGCCGAAAGGGCGCCCAAGCGCGACGAGTACCTCACCGTCGTCACCGACGAGGTGCAGGCCGACCTGCGGGCCGCCCGCATCAAGGCCACCGTCACCGGGCGGCCCAAGCACTACTACAGCGTCTACCAGAAGATGATCGTCCGGGGCCGCGACTTCGCCGAGATCTACGACCTGGTCGGCATCCGGGTGCTGGTGGACACCGTCCGGGACTGCTACGCCGCCCTCGGCACCGTGCACGCGCGATGGAATCCGGTCCCCGGCCGGTTCAAGGACTACATCGCGATGCCCAAGTTCAACATGTACCAGTCGCTCCACACGACGGTCATCGGACCCAGCGGCAAGCCGGTCGAGCTCCAGATCCGCACCTTCGACATGCACCGCCGCGCCGAGTACGGCATCGCCGCGCACTGGAAGTACAAGCAGCAGACGGTGGCCGGCGCCTCCAAGGTCCGCACCGACGTCCCGCAGGCCGCGAAGGGCAGCGCGGGCCACGACACGGTCAACGACATGGCGTGGCTGCGCCAGCTGCTGGACTGGCAGAAGGAGACCGAGGACCCGAGCGAGTTCCTCGACTCCCTGCGCTTCGACCTCTCGCGCAACGAGGTCTTCGTCTTCACGCCCAAGGGCGACGTCATAGCGCTGCCGGCCGGGGCCACCCCCGTCGACTTCGCGTACGCCGTCCACACCGAGGTCGGCCACCGCACCATAGGAGCGCGGGTCAACGGGCGGCTGGTGCCGCTCGAATCGACCCTCGACAACGGCGACCTGGTCGAGGTCTTCACCTCGAAGGCCGAGGGCGCCGGCCCCTCCCGCGACTGGCTGGGCTTCGTCAAGTCGCCCAGGGCCCGCAACAAGATCCGCGCCTGGTTCTCCAAGGAGCGGCGCGACGAGGCGATCGAGCACGGCAAGGACGCCATCGCGCGGGCCATGCGCAAGCAGAACCTGCCGATCCAGCGCATCCTGACCGGGGACTCGCTCGTCACCCTCGCGCACGAGATGCGCTACCCCGACATCTCCTCGCTCTACGCGGCGATCGGCGAGGGCCACGTGGCCGCGCAGGGCGTCGTGCAGAAGCTGGTACAGGCGCTCGGCGGCGAGGACGCGGCCAACGAGGACCTCGAGGAGACCATCCCGCCGGCGCGCGGGCGCAAGCGGCGCGGCAACGCCGACCCCGGCGTGGTCGTCAAGGGCGTCGACGACGTGTGGGTCAAGCTGGCCCGCTGCTGCACCCCGGTGCCCGGCGACCCGATCATCGGATTCGTCACCCGGGGCAGCGGCGTGTCGGTGCACCGCGCCGACTGCGTCAACGTGGATTCCCTCTCCCAGCAGCCCGAGCGGATACTGGAGGTCGAGTGGGCCCCCACCCAGTCCTCCGTCTTCCTCGTCGCCATACAGGTCGAGGCGCTGGACCGGTCCCGGCTGCTGTCGGACGTCACCCGGGTCCTGTCGGACCAGCACGTGAACATCCTCTCGGCGGCCGTCCAGACCTCCCGCGACCGGGTGGCCACCTCCCGGTTCACCTTCGAGATGGGCGACCCGAAGCACCTGGGGCACGTCCTGAAGGCCGTACGGGGCGTCGAGGGCGTCTACGACGTCTACCGCGTCACCTCGGCCCGCCGGCCGTAACCGCCGCCCGCGGGGCGGCCGCACGGGGCCGCCCCGCCGGACCGCCCCGCGGGACCGCCGCCCCCGCCGGGCCGCGACGCACGAGGGCCCCCGGTACGAGATCTCGTACCGGGGGCCCTCGGCTTACGGACGGGGGCGGCCCGCAATCAGCCGCCGAACTCCTCGAGGCCCTTCAGCGCCTGGTCCAGCAGGGCCTGGCGGCCCTCCAGCTCCCGGGACAGCTTGTCGGCCTTCGCGTTGTTGCCCGACGCGCGGGCCGCGTCGATCTGCCCGCGCAGCTTGTCGACCGCCGCCTGCAGCTGACCCGTCAGACCGGCCGCACGGGCCCGCGCCTCCGGGTTGGTGCGGCGCCACTCGCCTTCCTCGGTCTCCTGGATGGCCCGCTCCACGGCGTGCATCCGGCCCTCGACCTTGGGACGCGCGTCCCGCGGTACGTGGCCGATGGCCTCCCAGCGCTCGTTCAGCGAACGGAAAGCGGCACGGGCCGTCTTCAGATCGGTGATCGGGACGAGCTTCTCGGCCTCGTCGGCCAGCTCCTCCTTCAGCTTCAGGTTCTCCAGCTGCTCGGCGTCGCGCTCCGCGAAGACCTCGCTGCGCGCCGCGAAGAACACGTCCTGCGCACCGCGGAAGCGGTTCCACAGGTCGTCCTCGGACTCGCGCTGGGCGCGGCCCGCGGCCTTCCAGTTCTCCATCAGCTCGCGGTAGCGGGCCGCCGTCGGACCCCAGTCGGTCGACTTCGACAGCGCCTCCGCCTCCGCGACCAGCTTCTCCTTCACCTTGCGGGCGTCCTCGCGCTGCGCGTCGAGCGAGGCGAAGTGCGCCTTGCGGCGCTTGGAGAAGGCGGAGCGGGCGTGCGAGAAGCGGTGCCACAGCTCGTCGTCCGACTTGCGGTCGAGGCGGGGCAGACCCTTCCAGATGTCCACCAGCGCCCGGAGCCGCTCGCCGGCGCTGCGCCACTGGTCGCTCTGCGCCAGCTGCTCGGCCTCGACGACCAGCGCGTCCTTGGCCGCACGGGCCTCGTCCGTCTGCTTGGCCTTCTGGACCTTGCGCTCCTCGCGCCTCGAGTCCACCGTCGAGACCAGCTTGTCCAGCCGGACGCGCAGCGCGTCGAGGTCGCCGACGGCGTGGTGCTCGTCCACCTGCGTGCGCAGGTGCCCGATGGCCGTCTGGGCGTCCTTGGAGGACAGATCGGTGGTCCGCACCCGTCGTTCGAGGAGGCCGATTTCGACCACCAGGCCCTCGTACTTGCGCTCGAAGTAAGCCAGGGCCTCCTCCGGGGTGCCCGCCTGCCACGAGCCGACGACCTTCTCGCCGTCGGCGGTTCGCACGTACACGGTGCCGGTCTCGTCCACTCGGCCCCACGGGTCGCTGCTCACAGCGCCTCCTCCACCTGATGCCTTGCGAGGGGTTCGCCCCCTGGGCATCGTCCACAGTTTCCTGGGGCGGGCCGCGCCCGCCCTGCACAACGCCAACATAGGCGACCGCCGGGCCGGCTGTCCGCATCCAGCACGACGGAATATCGACGTACGGGGCGGGACGCCGGCCGGGCCCGGGGTGCCTGATCCCATCAGTTCTTGGTGACGGTGCCCTTCTCGATGGTCACCGGGGTCTTCGGGGGGCCGTCCTGGCCGCCGTCGGCCGTACCGGCCTTGGCCACTTCCTCGAGGACCTTCAGGCCGGCCGCGTCGATCTTGCCGAAGGGGGTGTACGTCGGGGCGAGCGGGCTGTCCTTGTAGACCAGGAAGAACTGGCTGCCGCCCGAGCCGGGCTGGCCCGTGTTCGCCATCGCCACCGTGCCGGCCGGGTAGACGACCTGTCCCTGCTCGTTCGCCTTGCCCAGCGCGTCGAGGTTCTCGTCGGGGATGTTGTAGCCGGGGCCGCCCGAGCCGGTGCCCTGGGGATCACCGCACTGCAGGACGAAGATCCCGTTCGTCACCAGGCGGTGGCACTTGGTGTTGTCGAAGTACTTCTTGTCGGCGAGCGACTTGAACGAGTTGACCGTCTGCGGGGTCTTCGCCGCGTCCATCTCGAACGTGATGTCGCCCGCGCTCGTCTTCAGGCCGAAGGTGTACTTCGCCTTGTCGTCGATCGCCATCGCGGGGGAGGGGGACTGCTGCGGCGTGGGCGCGGCCGAGGGGTTCGCGGCCGGGTCGGCCGCCTCGTCCTTCTTGTCCTTGTCGAACACGCCGCCGACCACCAGGCCGACCAGCGTCGCGACCACCACGGCCACGGCCGCGCCGATCACGGCCGCGCGCCGGCGCGACTTCTGCCGTGCCTCGGCACGCCGCTTCTGCTGGCGTTCGTACTTCTCCCTGGCGAGCTGGCGCCGCCGCTGATCGCTCGTGACCACCGGGTCGTCTCCTTGTGCGTATCTGATACCACTGTCCGGGCTGGGATAGGCCGTACCGTATATGGGTTCGCTGTGTAATGAGCCGCGCCGGTACGCTCTGAGCAGCGGCATTCCGATTCGCGGCGGCCGTGCAAGCTCCCGCTGGACGACGATGTGAGGGACGATCGTGCTGATTGCCGGGTTCCCGGCCGGGGCCTGGGGGACCAACTGCTACGTGGTCGCCCCCGCCGCCGGTGAGGAATGCGTCATCATCGACCCAGGCCACCAGGCCACCCGGGGTGTCGAGGAGACGCTGAAGAAGCATCGGCTCAAGCCCGTCGCGGTCGTCCTCACCCACGGCCACATCGATCACGTGGCCTCGGTGGTCCCGGTGTGCGGAGCGCACGACGTGCCCGCCTGGATCCACCCCGAGGACCGCTTCATGATGAGCGACCCCGAGAAGGCCCTCGGCCGTTCCCTCGGCGCGCAGCTCATGGGCGAACTGACGGTGGGCGAGCCCTCGGACGTCAAGGAGCTGCTCGACGGCACGAAGCTCGCCCTCGCGGGCATGGAGCTCACCGTCTCGCACGCGCCCGGCCATACCAGGGGGTCGGTGACCTTCGGGATGCCCGAGGCGGCGGACATCCCGCCGCTCCTGTTCTCGGGCGACCTGCTCTTCGCCGGCTCCATCGGGCGTACCGACTTCCCCGGCGGCAGCCACGCCGAGATGCTCGAGTCGCTGGCCCGCGTGTGCCTGCCGCTCGACGACTCGACCGTGGTGCTCCCCGGTCACAACGAGCACACGACCATTGGCCGTGAGCGCGCCACCAACCCGTACCTGCGGCAGGTGGCCGCCGGCCTGGGAGACGGCTTCACGTCTCCACGACGAGGAATGTGACGAGAGTTTCGTGAGTACTTTTCAGGCCCCCAAGGGCACGTACGACCTGCTGCCGCCCCGCTCCGCCACCTACCTGGCGGTGCGCGAGGCGATCGCCGCGCCCCTGAAGAACTCCGGCTACGGGTACGTCGAGACCCCCGGCTTCGAGGACGTCAAGCTGTTCTCGCGCGGTGTCGGCGAGTCCACCGACATCGTCAGCAAGGAGATGTACACCCTCACGACCAAGGGCGGCGACGAGCTCGCCCTGCGTCCCGAGGGCACCGCCTCCGTGCTGCGCGCGGCGCTCCAGGGCAACCTGCACAAGCTGGGCGGCCTGCCCGTCAAGCTCTGGTACTCCGGCTCCTACTACCGCTACGAGCGGGCGCAGAAGGGCCGCTACCGCCACTTCTCCCAGGTCGGCGCCGAGGCCATCGGAGCCGAGGACCCGGCGCTGGACGCCGAGCTGATCATCCTGGCCGACCAGGCGTACCGCTCGCTGGGCCTGCGCGACTTCCGGATCCTGCTGAACTCGCTGGGCGACAAGGAGTGCCGCCCGGTGTACCGGGAGGCCCTGCAGGCGTTCCTCGGCGGGCTGGACCTGGACGAGGAGACGGTGCGCCGGGCCGAGATCAACCCGCTGCGCGTCCTCGACGACAAGCGGCCCGACGTACAGAAGCAGCTCGTCGGCGCCCCGGTGCTGCGGGACTACCTGTGCGACGCGTGCAAGGCGTACCACGAGGAGGTGCGGGCGCTGGTGACGGCGGCCGGGGTCGTCTTCGAGGACGACGAGAAGCTGGTGCGCGGGCTGGACTACTACACGCGCACCACCTTCGAGTTCGTGCACGACGGTCTGGGCTCGCAGTCGGCGGTCGGCGGCGGCGGCCGCTACGACGGCCTCTCCGAGATGATCGGCGGGCCGGCGCTGCCTTCGGTGGGCTGGGCGCTGGGCGTGGACCGTACGGTGCTGGCGCTCGAGGCCGAGGGCATCGAGCTGGACGTCCCCCCGGCGACCTCCGTCTTCGCGGTGGCCCTGGGCGGGGCGAAGCCGGCGCTGTTCGGCCTGGTGACCGAGCTCCGGCGGGCCGGTGTGGCCGCCGACATCAGCTACGGGGGCAAGGGCCTCAAGGGTGCGATGAAGGACGCGAACCGCAGCGGTGCGCGCTTCGCGGTGGTCGCGGGCGACCGGGACCTCGAAGAGGGCGTGGTCCAGCTGAAGGACATGGAGTCGGGGGAGCAGACCCCGGTGCCCCTGGCCGACGTGGTCGCCACCGTCCGGGCCCGCCTGGCCTGATCGGGTCCGCGCATCCGAGCGGCCGCGGCCCGGGACGTTCCCGGGCCGCGGCCGCTCGCGTCACTCCGGGCCGCGCCGCGGGCGCGTCCTCCGGTCCCGCCGTGCGTCCCCCTTATGCACACCGAACGGTGGGCGGCGGGCGGCGTACGGCACAATGGCCCGTGCTTGATGACCTTGCAGATGTGGAGCGGGCGGGATGACGACACGCGTAGGGACCGACACGGACACCGCCACGCCGCGGACGGCCGTCGGCGGCAGCCGGGCGCTGGCCCTGCTGCTGGTGATCACGGGAGCCGCCGGGCTGCTCGCCGCCTGGATCATCACGATCGACAAGTTCAAGCTGCTCGAGGACCCGAACTTCACGCCGGGCTGCAGCCTCAACCCGATCGTGTCCTGCGGCAACATCATGAAGAGCGACCAGGCGGCCGCCTTCGGCTTCCCCAACCCGATGCTGGGCCTGGTCACCTACGGCATCGTCGTCTGCGTCGGCATGAGCCTGCTCGCCCGGGCGCGCTTCCCGCGCTGGTACTGGCTCACCCTGAACGCCGGGATGCTCTTCGGCGTCGGATTCTGCACCTGGCTGATGTACCAGTCGCTGTACAACATCAACTCGCTGTGCCTGTGGTGCTGCCTCGCCTGGGCCGCCACCATCGTCATGTTCTGGTACGTCACCTCGCACAACGTCCGCAACCGGCTGCTGCCGGCCCCCGGCTGGCTGCGCGCCTTCTTCGACGAGTTCACCTGGGTGCTGCCCGTCCTGCACATCGGGATCATCGGCATGCTGATCCTGACCCGCTGGTGGGACTTCTGGACCTCCTGAGCCGGGCCGGCCGGACGGGCCGGCCTGTCGGTGGGCTCGCATAGGCTTCCGGTGTGGAACCAGATCTCTTCACCGCCGCCGCCGAGGAACGCCAGGCGAAGGACCCCTCCAGTTCTCCGCTCGCCGTCCGGATGCGCCCGCGCACCCTGGACGAGGTCGTCGGCCAGCAGCACCTGCTGAAGCCCGGCTCGCCCCTGCGCCGGCTCGTCGGGGAGGGTGCGGGAGGCCCGGCCGGGGCGTCCTCGGTGATCCTGTGGGGTCCGCCCGGCATCGGGAAGACCACCCTGGCCTACGTGGTGAGCCAAGCGACCCAGAAGCGTTTCGTGGAGCTCTCCGCGATCACGGCGGGCGTGAAGGAAGTACGGGCCGTCATCGAGGGCGCCAAGCGCGCGGCCGGCGGATACGGCAAGGACACCGTCCTCTTCCTCGACGAGATCCACCGCTTCAGCAAGGCGCAGCAGGACTCGCTGCTGCCGGCCGTGGAGAACCGCTGGGTGACGCTGATCGCCGCCACCACGGAGAACCCGTACTTCTCGATCATCTCCCCGCTGCTCTCGCGGTCCCTGCTGCTGACGCTGGAACCGCTGACGGACGACGACCTGCGCGCGCTCGTGCGGCGGGCCCTGACCGAGGAGCGGGGCCTCGGCGGCGCGGTGACGCTGCCGCGGGACGCGGAGGAGCACCTGCTGCGGATCGCGGGCGGTGACGCGCGGCGCGCGCTGACGGCGCTGGAGGCGGGCGCGGGTTCGGCGATCGCCAAGGGCGAGCCGGAGATCACCCTCCAGACCGTGGAGGAGGCGGTCGACCGGGCCGCGGTCACGTACGACCGGGACGGCGACCAGCACTACGACGTGGCGAGCGCCCTGATCAAATCCATCCGGGGCTCGGACGTGGACGCGGCGCTGCACTACCTGGCGCGGATGATCGAAGCGGGGGAGGACCCCCGGTTCATCGCGCGCCGGCTGATGATCTCGGCGAGCGAGGACATCGGGCTCGCGGACCCGGCGGCCCTGCCGCTCGCGGTGTCCGCGGCGCAGGCGGTGGCGATGATCGGCTTCCCGGAGGCCTCGCTGACCCTGTCGCACGTGACGATCGCCCTGGCCCTGGCCCCCAAGTCGAACACCGCGACGACGGCGATCGGCGCGGCGCTCGCCGACGTCCGCGCGGGCCTGGCCGGCTCCGTGCCGACGCACCTGCGGGACGGGCACTACAAGGGCGCGGCGAAGCTGGGCCACGCGGTGGGGTACGTCTACCCGCACGACGTGCCCGGCGCGATCGCCGCCCAGCAGTACGCGCCGGACGGGATCCACGGCAAGCGGTACTACGAGCCGACGCGCTACGGAGCGGAGGCGCGGTACGCCGACGTGGTGGAAAAGGTCCGCGAGCGGCTGCGCGGCGGCTCCTGACCCGCCCCGCGGGACTAGGGGGCCGGGAACAGGGTGCGCAGTGCCCGGCGCAGGCCGCAGACGTCGTCCACCGGCTCGGGGAAGTCGAAGCGCGCGTCGAAGGCGCCGTGCCCGCGCGTGAAGCGGACCCGCAGGCCGAGGCGGTCCAGCGCGAGGGGGACCGCCGTCAGGCCGGCCGTGTCCCGGGCGCCGAGCAGGCCGCACAGATCACCCATCCGGTCACCGTGCGAGGAGGCCAGGTGCTGGAGGAGCTCCGTCTCGTGCGCGACCAGCGGGTCCGGTTCGGCCGCGCCCAGCAGCTCCGGATCCACGTGCTCGGCGCCCCACAGGTCGTCGACGGAGATCTCCCCGACCTCCAGGCGCAGCAGCATCCACGCGGGCCGGCCGCCGCCCTCGAGGAGAGCAGGCGGGGACTCGAGCGATTCGGACATGCCGAGGAGCTCGCCGACCGGATGCCGCTCCGCCAGGAGCGCCGTGCAGGCCGCCCGGTCGGCGTCCCCGCGCACCGGAGTGAGCCACCCCGCGAGCCACGCGCGGCCTCGGATACGATGGGGCACGGACACCGGCGCCACATCCGTGATCTCGATCACGGCGGTGAGGTCGTCGTCCTGGGCGTGAGCGGCTGCTCTGGCAGCCGCGGATTCCCCTGATACCAGGAGAATCACGTCCCCGTCCGGGGTGACGGTCCTTGCGGCCGGCATCGCTGTCCCGAACTCCCCCAGGTCAAAAGCACCCGGGAGCGTGAGGGATACTGAGGCGTTGGACTCTACGAGGGTTCGTACGCGTTCGGCTCCGGTGAGCTGCCGAACGCCTTCCCTGGGACGCGGCTGACCTTGCCTACCGTCGTCGAAAGCAGATCCTGTTTCGTTTGGATCTGAACTTCGATGCGCACTGGGCAGGGGGATCCCATGTGGTCGAGACATTACGTCCTCCTCGCTAAGGTAAGCCTCACCTAACTTACATGGAGGTAGGTTCCACGTGAACCAGAAGCGACCCAAGGTCAAGAAGTCGCGTGCCCTCGGCATTGCGCTGACCCCGAAGGCCGTCAAGTACTTCGAGGCCCGCCCCTACCCGCCGGGCGAGCACGGCCGTGGCCGCAAGCAGAACTCGGACTACAAGGTTCGTCTGCTGGAGAAGCAGCGTCTGCGCGCTCAGTACGACATCTCTGAGCGTCAGATGGCCCGCGCGTACGACCGCGCCAAGAAGGCCGAAGGCAAGACGGGCGAGGCGCTGGTCGTCGAGCTCGAGCGTCGCCTCGACGCCCTGGTTCTGCGTTCGGGCATCGCCCGCACCATCTACCAGGCCCGCCAGATGGTCGTTCACGGCCACATCGAGGTCAACGGCGACAAGGTCGACAAGCCGTCGTTCCGCGTCCGTCCCGACGACGTCATCACGGTGCGCGAGCGCAGCCGCGAGAAGGTTCCGTTCCAGGTTGCCCGTGAGGGTGGCTACGCAGGCGAGGGCGAGACCCCCCGTTACCTGCAGGTCAACCTGAAGGCCCTGGCCTTCCGCCTGGACCGCGACCCGAACCGCAAGGAAATCCCGGTCATCTGCGACGAGCAGCTCGTCGTCGAGTACTACGCCCGCTGATCCAGCGGACGTAGCCCTCACAGGCTGGTCAGCCCGCCGGTTCCCCCCTTGGGGGAGCCGGCGGGCTTCCTGCTTCTCGCCCCCGGCCGGACCACCGGCCGGTCGGCCGCGGCGCGCGGCCTGGGCAGCGGCCCCGCCGGCTCGGGGACCGGATCCGGCCCGCGCAGGGCACGTTCCACCAGCGCGTCCACCGTCAGTGCCCGCCCGTGCCGGGCGCAGGCCTCGTACCGCTCCGCGCCCAGCAGCTCGCCCGCCCGCTCCTCGCACATCAGCCGCGGGGCGTTGAAGTACCCCGAGCCGAACAGCTGCATCCCCACCCCGTCCCACACCGGCTCCGCGGCGCCCTGGAGCACGGCGGCCTCCGCGGGATGGCCCTCGGCGACCGTCACCAGCGCCAGCAGCTCGACCGCCAGCACCAGTCCCACCAGATCGCGGAACGCGTGGTTGATGGCCACGCACTCGGCCAGCAGCTGCCGCGCCCGGGCCGGGTCTCCCGCGTCCAGGGCCGCGTAGGCCAGCACGTACAGGGCGTACGCCTTCGTCCAGCGCTCCCCGCGCTCCTCGCAGATGTCCCGGACCTCCTCGCACAGCGAGAGCGCGCCCGGCAGCTCCCCCTGAAAGGCCAGCGTCATCGCCAGCTCCACCTGGCACATCAGGACGTTGCTGTTGAGCTCACCGGCCTCCCGGTAGCGCTCCAGCGCCCCGCCCAGCAGCTCCCGGGCCCGGGGCATGTCGTCCGAGATCAGCGCCAGACAGCCCATCCGGTGCACCGCGTACGCCGCCGCCACCGGGTTCCCGCTCTGCGCGGCCCCGTCCCGGCACTCGTACAGCGCGCTCATGGAGGCCACCGCGTCGCCCTGAAGGGCCGCGACGTACCCGAGCACCCACAGCGCCTTCAGCCGCGAGCTCTCGTACTCCGGTTCCGGTTCGGCGTGCGGCTCCGGCTCCGGCCCCGGGCCCCACGCATCGGCGGGACCGAGGGGGAAACCGGGTCCGGGTACCCGGTCCGTCCCCAGGCCGAGCTCCCGCCCGGCGCCGCCCTCCAGGGTCCGGTCCAGCCAGTGCCGGCCCTCGGCGAGCCGGCCGCAGCCCGCCCAGTAGAACCAGAGGGTGCCCGCCAGGTACTGGCCGAGGTGGATCTCCTCCGGCTCGTCCAGGCAGCACTCCAGCGCGAGCCGCAGATTGGGCAGCTCCGCCTCCACCAGCGAGGCCACCTCCTGCTGGCGCGGGCTGAACCAGTCCAGCTCGCACCAGGTCGCCAGGCCCATGTACCAGTCCCGGTGCCTGCGCCGCAGCCGCCGGGCGTCGCCCAGCGACTCCAGCCAGCCCGCCCCGTAGATCCGTACGGACTCCAGCATCCGGTAGCGCACCCCGGCGGCCGTCTCCTCCCGGATCAGCAGGGACTGCCCCAGGAGCTCCCCGACCAGGTCCAGCACCGAGTCCGCCGGCAGGTCCGGGCCCGCGCACACGTATTCGGCGGCGTCCAGGTCGAACTGGCCCGCGAAGACCGACAGCCGCGCCCACAGCAGCCGCTCCCCGGCCGTGCACAGCTCGTGGCTCCAGCCGATCGCCGTGCGCAGCGCCCGGTGCCGGGGCAGCGCACCGCGCGAGCCGCCCGTCAGCAGGGCGAAGCGGTCCTCCAGCCGGGACAGCACCTGGGCCGGGGACAGGGTGCGCAGCCGGCCCGCCGCCAGCTCCAGCGCCAGGGGCAGCCCGTCGAGCCGGGAGCACACCTCGGCCAGCACCGGCCGGGTGGCCTCCGTCGGCGCGAAGGCCGGGTCGGCCGCCACCGCCCGCTCCGTCAGCAGGGCCAGGGCCTCCTCGGGGCCCAGCGGGGCCAGCGGCCAGGACAGCTCCCCGTCGAGGGTCAGCGGGCGCCGGCCGGCCGCGAGCACCCGCAGGCCGGGACAGCTCCGCAGCAGGTCCCGTACGAGCGCGGCGGTCTCGTCGACCAGCTGCTCGAAGCCGTCCAGGACCAGCAGCAGCCGCCGCTCGGCCAGGTGTTCGGCGAGCACCGTCCGGAGCGGGCGCGTGGTGTGGTCGGTGAGCCCCAGCGCCTCGGCGAGCGTCAGCTCCAGCAGCGCGGGATCCCGTACGGACGCCAGCTCGGCCAGCCACACGCCGTCGCGGTAGCGTTCCTGCGCGGGGGCCGCCGGGCCGGCGGGTCCGGTCGGTTCCGCCGCTGACGCCGCCGCCGAGGCCGCCGCCGTCTCCGCCGCGTCCACGGCCGCCCGGGCCGCCGCCAGGACCAGCCGGGTCTTGCCGACGCCGCCCGCGCCGGTCACCGTGACCAGCCGGGAGGACTCCAGAAGCCGCCCGACCTCGGAGAGTTCGACACCCCGTCCGACGAAGCCGCTCAGGTCCGAGGGAAGATTGCCCGGCGTCCTGTGTCCCGTGGGTCTGTGTCGCATGGGATACGGAGGGTACTGGTCCGGGCGCTCTGCGTACAAGGCGGGCCCGGTCCGGGGGGCCGGCGCCGGATTTCCGGTACTACGGCGGATCTCCGGCGCGATAGGGTCGGAGGACGACTTTTTCGCCTGGTGATCAACGTAGTAGAGAGCGGTGTGCCGTGTCCGGTGGAGAGGTGGCCGGGATCCTCGTGGCCGTCTTCTGGGCCATCCTGGTCTCCTTCCTGGCCGTGGTGCTGGTGAGGCTGGCCCAGGTGCTCAAGGCGACCACCAAGCTGGTCGCCGACGTGACCGAGCAGGCCGTACCGCTCCTCGCGGACGCCTCCACGACCGTCCGCTCCGCGCGCACCCAGCTGGACCGGGTCGACGCCATCGCGAGCGACGTCCAGGAGGTCACCTCCAACGCCTCCGCGCTGTCCTCGACCGTGGCGTCCACCTTCGGCGGCCCGCTCGTCAAGATCGCGGCCTTCGGCTACGGCGTGCGCAAGGCGCTGGGCAAGGGCGGCGGGGCACCCGGGGACGGGCCCCGCGGGACCTCCCGGCGTACCGTGATCGTCGGCCGCACGGTGCCGTCGCCCCGGCGCCGCAAGCAGAAGGGCTGAGACCTCCGATGTTCCGCCGAGCCTTCTGGTTCACCGCCGGCGCGGCCGCCGGCGTGTGGGCCACCACCAAGGTCAACCGGCAGCTCAAGAAGCTGACCCCGGAGAGCCTCGCCGCCCAGGCCGCCGACAGGGCGCTCGAGGCGGGCCACCGCCTCAAGGACTTCGCCCTCGACGTCAGGGCGGGAATGTCGCAGCGCGAGGACGAGCTGAACGACGCGCTGGGACTCCACCAGGATCCCGAGCGGCCCGACAACGTCACGGCCCTTCCCGGACCGCGGCGGCGCAGGGCCATCGAGCCCGGCATGCCAGACCACACCACCTATCGCTCGAACCACGAGAACCGCTCGAAGGGTTCGTACAACCGGAATGAGGACCACTGATGGAGTCGGCTGAAATCCGCCGCCGCTGGCTGAGCTTCTTCGAGGAGCGCGGTCACACCGTTGTCCCTTCGGCGTCGCTCATCGCGGACGACCCGACTCTGCTGCTGGTGCCCGCGGGCATGGTCCCGTTCAAGCCGTACTTCCTCGGTGAGGTCAAGCCGCCCGCGCCGACGCTCACCAGCGTGCAGAAGTGCGTCCGCACCCCGGACATCGAAGAGGTCGGCAAGACCACCCGCCACGGCACGTTCTTCCAGATGTGCGGCAACTTCTCCTTCGGCGACTACTTCAAGGAAGGCGCCATCAAGTACGCCTGGGAGCTGCTGACCGGCTCCCTGGCCGACGGCGGCTTCGCCCTGGACCCGGAGAAGCTCTGGATCACGGTCTACCTCGACGACGACGAGGCCGAGGCCATCTGGCGCGACAAGATCGGCGTCCCGGCCGAGCGCATCCAGCGCCTGGGCAAGAAGGACAACTTCTGGTCCATGGGCGTTCCGGGTCCGTGCGGCCCGTGCTCCGAGATCAACTACGACCGCGGCCCGGAGTTCGGCGTCGAGGGCGGCCCGGCCGTCAACGACGAGCGCTACGTGGAGATCTGGAACCTGGTCTTCATGCAGTACGAGCGCGGCGCCGGCGACGGGAAGGAAGACTTCCCGATCCTCGGCGACCTGCCGTCGAAGAACATCGACACGGGTCTCGGCCTCGAGCGCCTCGCCATGATCCTGCAGGGCGTGCAGAACATGTACGAGACCGACACCCTGCGCGTGGTCATGGACAAGGCCACCGAGCTGACCGGCGTGCGGTACGGCGCCGAGCAGGGCACGGACGTCTCGCTCCGCGTGGTCGCCGACCACATCCGCACCTCCACCATGCTCATCGGCGACGGGGTCACCCCCGGCAACGAGGGCCGTGGCTACGTGCTGCGCCGCATCATGCGCCGCGCCATCCGCAACATGCGCCTCATGGGCGCCACCGGTCCCGTGGTCCAGGAGCTCGTCGACGTCGTGATCGACACGATGGGGCAGCAGTACCCGGAGCTCGTCACCGACCGCAAGCGCATCGAGACCGTCGCGCTCGCCGAAGAGGCCGCCTTCGTGAAGGCCCTGCGCGGCGGCACGAACATCCTCGACACCGCCATCACCGAGACCAAGGCCACCGGCGGCACGGTCCTGGCCGGCGACAAGGCGTTCCTGCTCCACGACACCTGGGGCTTCCCGATCGACCTCACCCTGGAGATGGCCGCCGAACAGGGCCTCTCCGTGGACCAGGACGGCTTCCGCCGCCTGATGCAGCAGCAGCGGGACCAGGCCAAGGCCGACGCCAAGGCCAAGAAGACCGGCCACGCGGACATGTCCGCCTACCGGGAGATCGCCGACGGCTCCGGCGCCACCGAGTTCACCGGCTACGCCACCAACCAGGGCGAGTCCACCATCGTCGGCCTCCTGGTCAACGGCGTCTCCTCGCCCGCCGCCTCCGAGGGCGACGAGGTCGAGGTCGTCCTGGACCGCACCCCCTTCTACGCCGAGGGCGGCGGCCAGCTCGCCGACCAGGGCCGGATCAAGCTCGACTCCGGCGCCGTCATCGAGATCCGCGACGTGCAGCAGCCGGTCCCGGGCGTGTCCGTGCACAAGGGTTCCGTGCAGGTCGGCGAGGTCACGGTCGGCGCGTCCGCCTACGCCGCCATCGACATCAACCGCCGCCGGGCCATCGCCCGCGCCCACTCGGCCACGCACCTGACGCACCAGGCGCTGCGCGACGCCCTCGGCCCGACCGCCGCCCAGGCCGGTTCCGAGAACTCGCCCGGCCGCTTCCGCTTCGACTTCGGTTCGCCGAACGCCGTCCCCGGCTCGGTCCTCACCGACGTCGAGCAGAAGATCAACGACGTGCTCTCCCGCGAGCTCGACGTGACCGCCGAGATCATGAGCATCGACGAGGCGAAGAAGCAGGGCGCCATCGCCGAGTTCGGCGAGAAGTACGGCGAGCGCGTGCGCGTCGTGACCATCGGCGACTTCTCCAAGGAGCTGTGCGGCGGAACCCACGTCGGCAACACCTCCCAGCTGGGTCTGGTGAAGCTGCTCGGCGAGTCCTCCATCGGCTCCGGCGTGCGCCGCGTCGAAGCCCTCGTCGGCGTGGACGCGTACAACTTCCTCGCCAAGGAGCACACGGTCGTCGCCCAGCTCCAGGAGCTGGTCAAGGGACGGCCGGAGGAGCTGCCGGAGAAGATCGCCTCCATGCTCGGCAAGCTGAAGGACGCCGAGAAGGAGATCGAGAAGTTCCGCGCGGAGAAGGTCCTCCAGGCCGCCGCCGGTCTGGCTTCCGGCGCCCAGGACGTACGGGGCGTCGCGGTCGTCACCGGTCAGGTGCCGGACGGCACCGGCGCCGACGACCTGCGCAAGCTCGTCCTCGACGTCCGCGGCCGCATCCAGGGCGACCGTCCGGTCGTCGTGGCCCTGTTCACCGTGGTGGCCGGGCGCCCGCTGACCGTCATCGCCACCAACGAGGCCGCCCGCGAACGCGGCCTCAAGGCCGGCGACCTGGTCCGCGCCGCCGCCAAGACCCTCGGCGGAGGCGGCGGCGGCAAGCCCGACGTCGCTCAGGGCGGCGGCCAGAACCCGGCCGCCATCGGCGAAGCCATCACGGCCGTCGAACGCCTCGTGGGAGAGACCGCCTGATGACGCTGCGCCGCGGCCGCCGGCTCGCCATCGATGTCGGGGACGCCCGGATCGGGGTCGCCTCGTGCGACCCCGATGGGGTGTTGGCCACACCGGTGGAGACCGTGCCGGGCCGGGACATCCCCTTCGCCCACCGGCGGCTGCGGCAGCTCGTCGCGGAATACGAGCCCATCGAGGTGGTGGTCGGCCTGCCGCGTTCGCTCAGCGGACGCGAGGGGCCGGCCGCGGCGAAGTGCCGCGCCTTCGCCATGGAACTCGCCAAGGGGATCAAACCCGTGACGGTGCGTCTGGTGGACGAGCGGATGACGACGGTCACCGCGGCCCAGGGCCTGCGGGCCGCGGGGCGCAACGCGAAAAAGGGCCGGTCGGTCATCGACCAGGCCGCGGCTGTGATCATCCTGCAGAACGCCCTGGAGACCGAACGGGTATCAGGTAATCCTCCTGGCGAGTGCGTCGAAGTGGTTGTCTGATCGCGATGCGGTAACGTTCCGCGCGATGTGACGGCATTCGAACAGCCGTCGCCCACCAGAAGAGGCGGAACCGGGTGTCGCGGCAGATGGCGTCGCGGCCTTCGTCTCGCGGCTCTAGGGGATCGATGACTGAATATGGCCGGGGCCCTGGTCCCGAACCGTGGCATCCCGAGGACCCTCAGTTCGGGGACCGGGGATGGTCCGGGCACGAGGCCCAGCAGGGCCGGATGCCTTACGTCGATGGCCAGCAGCAGTATCCGCAGGAGCCGCAGTACGACCAGCAGTACCAGCAGCACCCGCAGCACCCGCAGCACCCGCAGTACCAGGAGTACCCGCAGGGCGGGCACCAGCAGTACCCGCAGGACCAGCAGCAGTACCCGCAGGACCCGCAGCAGCAGTACGCGCAGCAGCAGCAGTACGGGCAGCAGGCCCCGCAGGGCTACGCGCAGCAGGAGACCTACGGCGGCGGCCAGGTCTGGGACACCGGGATGAACCAGGTCCAGGCCCAGGCCCAGCCCTACGCCGGGGCGCGCCCCGGTCAGGACTACCCCGGTCAGGACTTCCAGGGTCAGGAATACGCGGGCGTGGCGCAGGCCGCGGAACCGTACCTCGACGTGGCCGGGGCCGCAGACCCCTACGCGGGTGCGGACCCGTACGCCCAGCAGCCCCTGGGGGGTTACCCCGGCGAGGCACCCGACCTGTACGGCACCTCCGAGGCCTTCCCGCCGCCGCGCCCCCCGGGCCGGCGGCACCTGGAGACCGAGGAGCCCGCGGCCGACGAAGAAGCCGAGGACTCGTTCCTGGGCGGCGGCGGCCACGACGACGGCGATGACGACGACGACGGGCGCCGCCCGGGCCGTTCCGGCGGCAAGCCGAAGAAGCGCAGCGGCATGGCCTGCCTGATCGCGGCCGTGGTCATCGTCGGCGTGGTCGGCGGTGGCGGCTACTACGGCTACACCTACCTCAAGGCCAAGTTCGGCGCGGCCGAGGACTTCGCGGGATCCGGCATCGACGAGGCCGTCGACGTGGAGATCCCCAAGGGCGCGGGCCTGGGCCAGATGGGCCGCATCCTCAAGGAGGCCGGCGTGGTCGCGAGCGCCCAGGCCTTCGTGGACGCGGCGAACACGAACCCCAAGGGCAAGTCGATCCAGCCCGGCGTCTATCCGCTCAAGAAGAAGATGTCGGCCGCCTCCGTGGTCGAGGTCATGACCGACCCCTCCAAGCTCCACGTGCTCACCATCGCCGAGGGCATGCGCAACAGCACGGTCTACGAGGCGATCGACCGCAAGCTCGGCAAGCCGGCGGGCACCACGAAGGACACCGCCTTCCGCGAGGCCAAGAACCTCGGCCTGCCGGCGTGGGCGAACAACGACCCGAAGATCATGGACCCCCTCGAGGGCTTCCTGTACCCGATGCGCTACGACCTGACCAAGGACAGCACCCCCGAGTCCCTGCTCAAGCAGATGGTCAAGAACGCCACCGACAAGTACACGGAGCTGGGGGTCGAGGGCAAGGCCAAGGAGCTGGGCCTGGAGAACCCGCTCCAGGTGATCACGGTCGCCAGCCTCGTCAACGCCGAGGGCAAGAACCACGACGACTTCCGGAAGATGGCGGAGGTGGTCTACAACCGCCTCAAGAAGACCAACGACGTCACGAACCGGAAGATCGAGTTCGACTCGACGTACAACTACGTCAAGAACCAGAGCGAGATCAACTTCAACCTCAAGGAAGCCAAGGCCTTCGTCAACCCGTACAACACGCACAACGTGGCGGGGCTGCCCCCCGGTCCGATCAACAACCCCGGTCTGGACGCCCTGACCGCTACGCTCAACCCGGACCACGGCGGCTGGATGTTCTTCGTGTCGGTCGACGGCGACAAGACGACCTTCACCAAGACCTACGACGAGCACCTGAAGCTCGTCGCCGAGTTCCAGGAACGGCAGAAGCAGAAGAACGGCGGGTAGCAGGACATGTCACGGATACGGGCCGCGGTGCTGGGTTCGCCCATCGAGCACTCCCTCTCACCGGTGCTGCACCGCGCCGCGTACCAGGAGCTCGGCCTCGACGACTGGTCGTACGACCGCTTCGAGATCGACGAGGCCGCGCTCCCCGCATTCCTCGCCGGCCTGGGCCCCGAGTGGGCCGGGCTGTCGCTGACCATGCCGCTGAAGCGGGCGGTCATCCCGCTGCTCGACGGCATCAGCGACACGGCCGCCTCCGTCGAGGCGGTCAACACGGTCGTCCTCACCGAGGACGGCCGGCGCATCGGGGACAACACCGACATCCCCGGACTGATCTCCGCCCTGGACGAGCGGGGCGTGCGGAAGGTGGAGTCCGCCGCCGTCCTCGGCGCGGGCGCCACCGCCTCCTCGGCGCTCGCCGCGCTCGCGCGGATCTGTTCCGGCGAGGTGACCGCGTACGTACGTTCCGCCGCGCGGGCCGCCGAGATGCGCGAGTGGGGCGAGCGCCTCGGCGTGGACGTCCGCACGGCCGACTGGTCGCGGGCGGCCGAGGCGCTGTCCGCGCCGCTGGTCATCGCGACCACTCCGGCCGGTGCCACGGACGAGCTGGCCGCCGCCGTGCCCGCCGGGCCCGGCACGCTCTTCGACGTCCTCTACGACCCGTGGCCCACCGCCCTCGCGGCCGCCTGGACCGGACGCGGCGGCACGCTCCTCGGCGGCCTCGACCTCCTGGTCCATCAGGCGGTCCTCCAGGTCGAGCAGATGACCGGCCGCCCCGCCGCCCCCCTGGCGGCCATGCGGGCCGCCGGCGAAGCGGCCCTGCTCGCCCGGCACCGAACGGCCTCCGGGGATCGCTTCTAGATCCACTTCTCGCCGTGCCGGCGGGTGCGCCGCCGTCCGACAGCTGGACCGGAGGGCGGTGCAGCGCCCCGGACATGGGAGGATCGGGTGAAGGCGGGTCCGGGCCGCGCACCCGATCGCGCCGTCGCTGGATCAGGCGCGAGCATGAGGAGCATCGTTGAGCAGGTTGCGTTGGCTGACCGCCGGGGAATCGCACGGCCCGGCGCTGGTGGCGACGCTGGAGGGGCTTCCCGCCGGCGTTCCGGTCACCACGGAGCTGGTGGCCGACCACTTGGCCCGCCGCCGGCTCGGCTACGGCCGTGGTGCCCGGATGAAGTTCGAGCAGGACGAGGTGACCTTCCTCGGCGGTGTCCGCCACGGTCTGTCCCTCGGTTCCCCGGTCGCCGTGATGGTGGGCAACACCGAGTGGCCGAAGTGGGAGAAGGTCATGTCGGCCGACCCCGTGGACCCCTCGGAGCTGAAGGAGACCGGCCGCAACGCGGCGCTCACCCGGCCCCGTCCCGGCCACGCGGACCTCGCCGGCATGCAGAAGTACGGCTTCGACGAGGCCCGGCCGATCCTGGAGCGCGCCAGCGCCCGTGAGACCGCCGCCCGCGTGGCCCTCGGCGCCATCGCCCGGTCCTTCATCAAGGAGGTCGCCGGCATCGAGATCGTCTCCCACGTCGTGGAGCTGGCCGCCGCCAAGGCCCCGTACGGCGTCTACCCGGTCCCCGCCGACGTCGAGAAGCTCGACGCCGACCCGGTGCGCTGCCTCGACGCCGACGCGTCGAAGGCGATGGTCGCGGAGATCGACCAGGCCCACAAGGACGGCGACACCCTGGGCGGCGTCGTCGAGGTCCTCGCCTACGGCGTGCCCGTCGGCCTCGGCTCGCACGTGCACTGGGACCGCCGCCTCGACGCGCGCCTCGCGGCCGCGCTCATGGGCATCCAGGCCATCAAGGGCGTGGAGGTCGGCGACGGCTTCGACCTGGCCCGCGTGCCGGGCTCGCAGGCGCACGACGAGATCGTCTCCACCCCCGAGGGCATCAAGCGCACCACCGGCCGCTCCGGCGGCACGGAGGGCGGTCTGACCACCGGTGAGCTGCTGCGCGTACGGGCCGCCATGAAGCCGATCGCGACCGTGCCGAAGGCCCTCGCGACCGTGGACGTGGCGACCGGAGAGGCGACGGTGGCCCACCACCAGCGCTCCGACGTCTGTGCGGTGCCCGCCGCGGGCATCGTCGCGGAGGCCATGGTCGCCCTGGTGCTGGCCGACGCCGTCGTGGAGAAGTTCGGCGGCGACTCCGTCGCCGAGACCCGCCGCAACGTCCGCTCGTACCTCGACCACCTGCAGATCCGGTGACCGCCGCCCCGCACACCGGCCCCCTGGTCGTCCTCGTCGGCCCCATGGGGTCCGGCAAGTCCACCGTGGGCGAGCTGATCGCGCAGCGGCTCGGCGTCTCCTACCGGGACACCGACGCCGACATCGTCGCCGCCCAGGGCCGGGCGATCTCCGACATCTTCGTGGACGACGGCGAGCCGTACTTCCGTGCGCTGGAGCGGGAGGCCGTCGCGGCCGCCGTCGCCGGACACGACGGGGTGCTCGCCCTCGGCGGCGGCGCCGTCCTCGACGGGGGGACGCGCGAGCTGCTGGCCGGCCTGCCCGTCGCCTACCTCTCGATGGACGTCGAGGAAGCCGTCCGGCGCGTGGGCCTCGGCGCCGCGCGCCCGCTGCTCGCCGTCAACCCGCGCCGCCAGTGGCGCGAGCTGATGGACGCCCGGCGTCCCCTGTACACCGAAGTCGCGCGCGTCGTGGTGGCCACCGACGACCGCACCCCCGAAGAGGTCGCACAAGCGGTCCTCGACGCTCTGGAGTTGAAGAACGCATGACAGATCAGGTGACGCGGATCCAGGTCGGCGCGAGTGCCGGGCACGACGCGTACGACGTGCTGGTCGGCCGGCAACTGCTCGGCGAGCTCGGCTCCCTGATCGGTACCAAGGCCCAGCGGGTCGCGGTCATCCACCCCGAGGCGCTCGCCTCGACCGGTGAGGCGCTGCGCGACGACCTCGCCGCCCAGGGCTACGAGGCCGTCGCCATCCAGGTGCCGAACGCCGAAGAGGCCAAGACGGTCGAGGTGGCGGCGTACTGCTGGAAGGCCCTGGGGCAGTCCGGCTTCACCCGCACCGACGTCATCGTCGGCGTCGGCGGGGGAGCCACCACCGACCTCGCGGGCTTCGTCGCGGCCTCCTGGCTGCGCGGCGTGCGCTGGATCGCCGTACCGACCACCATCCTCGCGATGGTGGACGCGGCCGTCGGCGGCAAGACCGGCATCAACACCGCCGAGGGCAAGAACCTCGTCGGCGCCTTCCACCCGCCGGCCGGCGTGCTCTGCGACCTGGCGGCGCTGGAGTCGCTGCCCGTCAACGACTACGTCAGCGGCCTCGCCGAGATCATCAAGGCGGGATTCATCTCCGACCCGGTGATCCTCGACCTGATCGAGGAGGACCCGGCGGCGGCCCGCACCCCCGCCGGCCCGCACACGGCCGAGCTGATCTGCCGCTCCATCCAGGTCAAGGCGGACGTGGTCTCCAGCGACCTCAAGGAGTCGGGGCTGCGGGAGATCCTGAACTACGGGCACACCCTCGCGCACGCCATCGAGAAGAACGAGCGCTACAAGTGGCGCCACGGAGCGGCCGTCTCGGTGGGCATGGTCTTCGCGGCCGAGCTCGGCCGGCTGGCGGGCCGCCTCGACGACGCGACGGCCGACCGGCACAAGGAGGTGCTCGCCTCGGTGGGTCTCCCGCTGACCTATCGTGGCGACCAGTGGCCCAAGCTGTTGGAGACGATGAAGCTCGACAAGAAGTCCCGCGGCGACCTGCTGCGCTTCATCGTCCTGGACGGGCTGGCCAAGCCGACCGTCCTGGAGGGTCCGGACCCGGCCGTCCTCGTGGCGGCGTTCGGTGAAGTAACGGCCTGAGCCCGGCCTCCGCGTGACCGCGTGACCCGACGGACCTCCGGGGTCATATAACGTTCTCGCATCAGTCGTGGCGGAACGAGACGGGGTTGGCAGGGATGCAGCAGGCAGTGGGGGGCGGCGGCTGGGAGCCGTCGGGGAGCCATCACCAGACGGCGCCCCCGCAGCCGCCGATACCCCCGGCGCAGGGCTGGCCGGTGTCGCCCATACCGGTGCCCGCGCCGGAGGCCGCGGCGGGAACCCCCGGGGTGCCGGACGGCTCCACCGGGCACATCCCGCTGCCGCCCGCCGTCGCGGGCACCGGCGGGGCCACCCTCGCGGTGCTGCTCATCGGCCCCGCGGGGGCGGGCAAGACCACCGTGGCCCGCCACTGGGCGGCCACCCGGCCCGTCCCCACCGCGCACGTCAGCCTGGACGATGTACGGGAATGGGTGTGCTCGGGATTCGCCGACCCGCAGGCCGGCTGGAACGACCACTCCGAGGCCCAGTACCGCCTCGCCCGCCGCACCTGCGGCTTCGCGGCCCGCAACTTCCTGGCCAACGGGATCTCCTGCATCCTCGACGACGCCGTGTTCCCCGACCGCCCGGTCGTCGGCCTCGGCGGCTGGAAGCGCCACGTGGGGCCCGCGCTGCTCCCGGTGGTGCTGCTGCCCGGCCTGGAGATCGTCCTGGAGCGCAACGCCGCCCGCTCCGGCAACCGGCGGCTCTCCGACGAGGAAGTCGCCCGGATCCACGGCCGCATGGCGGGCTGGTACGGCTCCGGACTGCCCATCATCGACAACTCCCACCTGGACATCGAGGGCACCGCCCGCGCCCTGGACGAGACCCTGGCGCGCGTCATCTCCGCTCCGGCCCACTGAGCCGGGGCCCGGGCCGCCGGGCCGCCCCGTTCCCCGGCCCCACGCCGTCCGCCCCCCGCCCCGCCCGCGCCCCGCGCGCGACCTCGTACGGCTGCGCTCACCAGGCCGGATGCGCGGAGCGCTCGTAGGCTCGGAACATGTCAGACGTGTACGCGGCCCGCCGAGGCCTGCTTCGCGACCGCTGTGCGGCCGCCGGGAACGCCGCCGCACTCATCACGCGTCCGGCCAACGTGCGCTACCTCTCCGGGGCGTCGCCGCTGGGCGCCGTCCTGCTGGTCGGTCCGGGCGGCGAGGACATGATGTTCTGCGCCGGTCAGCCCACCGGGGAGGCCGACGAGGGACGGCTCGACGAGCACCTGCGGCTCTCCGTGCTGGACGTCCCCGGCGCGGACCCCGCCGTCGCGGCCGCCGACCTGGCCGCCTCGGGGCGCGCCGAGTCCCTCGCCGTCGAGGAACACCACCTCACCGTCGGCCGGCACCGCGCGCTGCGCTCGGTGGCGCCCGGACTGCGCCTGTGCGACCTCGGGGCCGCCGTCGAACAGCAGCGCCTCGTCAAGGACGAGGAGGAGATCGCCTGTCTGCGGATCGCCGCCGAGATCGCCGACCAGGCCCTCGGCGAGCTGCTGGAATCGATCCTGGTGGGCCGCACCGAACGGCACCTCGCCCTGGAGCTGGAGCGCCGCCTCGTGGACCACGGGGCCGACGGCCCGGCCTTCCCGACCTCGGTGGGCACCGGTCCGCACTCCGGCCGCTCCCGCCACCGGCCCTCCGACCGCAGGGTGGAGGAAGGCGACTTCCTCTCGGTGTGCCTGGGCGCCAACTACCGCGGCTACCGGTGCGAGATCGGCCGTACCTTCGTCATCGGCACCACCCCCGCCGACTGGCAGATCGAGCTGTACGACGTGGTCTTCGCCGCCCAGCGGGCCGGCCGCGAGGCCCTCCTGCCCGGGGCCGCGTACCGAGATGTGGATCACGCGGCCCGTTCCGTCCTCGACTCGGCAGGTCACGGCGAGGCCCTCGCCGCGTCGACCGGACACGGAGTGGGTCTCGAAATCGACGAGGACCCGCAGCTTGCACCTACGGCCATGGGTAAACTGGACGCTTGCGTGCCGGTCACCGTCGAACCGGGGGTTCACCTCCCCGGCCGGGGAGGTGTCCGGATCGATGACACGCTCGTCGTACGCCCCGAGGCGGACGGCGGTCCCGAGCTACTCACCATTACGACCAAGGAGCTGCTCGCGCTCTAGTCCGCCCCGGCGGCCTGGGCGCGCACCCGTGGTCTTCCAGTGCAGGAGATTCCCACACCGTGGCTTCCACGAACGACCTCAAGAACGGCATGGTGCTGAAGCTCGACGGGGGCCAGCTCTGGTCCGTCGTCGAGTTCCAGCACGTCAAGCCCGGCAAGGGCCCGGCCTTCGTGCGCACCAAGCTGAAGAGCGTCATGTCCGGCAAGGTCGTCGACAAGACGTTCAACGCCGGCACCAAGGTCGAGACGGCCACCATCGACCGCCGCGACATGCAGTTCTCCTACATGGACGGCGAGTACTTCGTCTTCATGGACATGGAGACCTACGACCAGCTCATGGTCGACAAGAAGGCCGTCGGCGACGCCGCCAACTTCCTGATCGAGGGCTTCACCGCCTCCGTGGCCCGCCACGAGGGCGAGGTGCTCTACGTCGAGCTCCCGGCCGCCGTCGAGCTGGTCATCCAGCACACCGACCCCGGCGTCCAGGGTGACCGCTCCACCGGCGGCACCAAGCCGGCGACGCTGGAGACCGGTCACGAGATCCAGGTCCCGCTCTTCGTCAACACCGGCGAGAAGGTCAAGGTCGACACCCGCACCAGCGACTACCTCGGCCGGGTGAACAGCTAACCGTGGCTGCCCGGAGCAACGCGCGCAAGCGCGCTTTCCAGATCCTCTTCGAGGCCGACCAGCGCGGAGTACCCGTGCGCGAGGTCCTCGCGGACTGGATCCGCCACTCGCGCTCGGACACCGACCGCCAGCCCGCGGTGAACGAGTTCACCATGGAACTCGTCGAGGGGTACGCCGACAAGGTGGACCGCATCGACGATCTCATCGCCACGTACGCCGTGGACTGGGACCTCGACCGCATGCCGGTCGTGGACCGCAACATCGTGCGTCTCGGTGCCTACGAGCTGATCTGGGTGGACGGTACCCCGGACGCCGTGGCCATCGACGAGGCCGTCCAGCTGGCCAAGGAGTTCTCCACGGACGAGTCGCCCTCGTTCGTGAACGGGCTGCTCGGCCGCTTCAAGGACCTCAAGCCGAAGCTGCGTCGCAGCGAGAGCTGAACCGGCCGGACCGGCAGGCGCCGGCCGGGCGGGAACGAACGGAGGGCCCCCCCCGCCCCGGGCGGGGCACCCGGCCCCCCCCTGGAGCGCCGCCGCGGCGTGGGCGCCCAGAACGGTCAGCGACGCGGTGGTCGCCGAAGCGGAACGGCGGCGGCGGGTGCGTAAG
>NZ_JBSGWY010000029.1:0-3341 GCF_053609145.1 Streptomyces sp. NPDC054961
CTTTTTGGCGTTGATTTTTGGCACGCTGTTGAGTTCTCAAGGAACGGACGCTTCCTTCGTTCCCGTTTCCGGGCCCTCCGGGCGCTTCCTTCGTTCTTGCGTTTCCGACTCTATCAGAGTCGGTCTCGCTTTGTTTTCGCCTTCCAGGTCATTCGCTTTCGCGTTTTCCCTTTCCGGCGAGTCCGACTCTATCAGTCCTTTTCCGTCTCCCTGACCACTCTCCGTCGTGCCGAATGGGCATACGAAAAGAAGTCGAGATCAGGATCGGTGATGAAGAGAAGGTTGCCCGTCCATCGGCTGTTCGCGAAATGTTCACGCGGAGCTTCCTGGCGGGAGTCACGACAGTACAGGCCCGCCAGTGCCCAAGCAAATCGGTTCAGGCGTATGGTCTAGTCCACTAGGTTGTCATCCGATCAGCTCGGGACCTCCGTCGGTACCCCCATGAAGGGGGACACTTCGGGCGGAACCGGGACATCCAATGACTTACCCTTCTCAAAGTACGCCGTCCAGGACTGGTTGTGACGGCGACACGAAGAAGCCCCACCCCCTGGGAGGCCCCCATGACCAGCGTGACGTCCCCACTTGCCGGGACCGCCATCGGACTCGCGGCAGTGCCCGATCCGGTGTTCTCCGGCGCGATGGTGGGACCGGGCACCGCTATTGATCCCGTACGCGAGCCTGCGGAGGCGGTGTCTCCCGTCGACGGTGTCATCGTCTCCCTGCACCCGCACGCGTACGTCGTCGTCGACGGCGAAGGCCACGGTGTACTCACGCACCTCGGCATCGACACCGTTCAGCTCAACGGCGAGGGCTTCGAGCTCCTCGTCAACAAGGGCGACACCGTGACGCGCGGCCAGGCCGTCATCCGTTGGAACCCCGCTGCGGTCGAGGCCGCCGGCAAGTCCCCCATCTGCCCCGTGGTGGCACTGGAAGCGACTGCCGATTCCCTCACCGGCGTCGTCGAGACCGGAGCTTTGAAGGCCGGAGACGCCCTCTTCGGCTGGCAGTGACGTATCCGCCTGCTCGGGCGAACTGGACATCCAACGCGGCGGGTGGACCCGCCGCTCAATCGGAGACGGGTGAAATGGAGACAACGCTGCGAGGCGTCGGCGTGAGCCACGGTGTGGCGATCGGCGAGGTACGGCACATGGGCACGGCGGTTCTCGAGCCGCCGGCGAAGCAGATCACCGCGGACGAGGCGGAGCGCGAACAGGGGCGCGCCCGTCAGGCCGTGGAAGCTGTGTCGGCCGACCTGATCGCGCGCGGCCAGCTGGCCGGTGGCGAGGCTCAGCACGTGCTCGAGGCCCAGGCGATGATCGCCACGGACCCCGAGCTGATGGCGGACGTCGACCGGCGGATCGCCGTCGGCAGCACCGCCGAGCGCGGCGTGTACGACGCGTTCGCCGCGTACCGCGTCCTGCTCGCGGGTGCCGGTGAATACATGGCCGGCCGCGTGGCCGACCTGGACGACGTGCGCAACCGCATCGTCGCGCGCCTGCTCGGCGTGCCGATGCCGGGCGTGCCGGACAGCGACGAGCCGTACGTGCTGATCGCGCGGGACCTCGCGCCCGCCGACACGGCGCTGCTCGACCCGGCGCTGGTCCTCGGTTTCGTGACCGAGGAGGGCGGCCCCACCAGCCACAGCGCGATCCTCGCCCGGGCGCTGGGCGTGCCGGCCATCGTGGCGCTGCCGGGTGCCGGCGAGATCGCCGAGGGCACCGTCATCGCGATCGACGGCAGCACGGGCGACCTGTTCGTGGATCCCTCCTTGGAGAAGCGGGCCGAGCTGGAGGCCGCGGCCGCCGAGCGCAAGGCCGCTCTGTCCGCGTCGTCCGGTCCGGGCGCGACGTCCGACGGCCACAAGGTGCCGCTGCTGGCCAACATCGGCGGTCCGGGCGACGTGCCCGCGGCGGTCGAGGCGGGGGCCGAGGGTGTGGGCCTGTTCCGCACCGAGTTCCTGTTCCTGGACGACAGCAAGAAGGCTCCGACCGAGGAGAAGCAGGTCGAGTCCTACCGCAAGGTCCTCGAAGCCTTCCCCGAGGGTCGTGTGGTCGTTCGCGTCCTGGACGCCGGCGCCGACAAGCCGCTGGACTTCCTGACCCCGGCCGACGAGCCGAACCCGGCTCTGGGTGTCCGTGGTCTGCGCTCGCTGCTCGACCACCCGGACGTGCTGCGCACGCAGCTCACCGCGCTGGCCAAGGCCGCCGCCGGGCTGCCGGTCTACCTCGAGGTCATGGCCCCGATGGTGGCCGACCGGGCCGACGCCAAGGCGTTCGCGGACGCGTGCCGCGACGCCGGTCTGCGGGCGAAGTTCGGCGCGATGGTGGAGATCCCCTCCGCCGCGCTCCGGGCGCGCTCGATCCTGCAGGAGGTCGAGTTCCTGTCGCTGGGCACCAACGACCTGGCGCAGTACGCCTTCGCCGCGGACCGTCAGGTCGGCGCCGTGTCGCGGCTGCAGGACCCGTGGCAGCCCGCGCTGCTCGACCTGGTCGCCATGTCGGCCGAGGCCGCCAGGGCCGAGGGCAAGAGCTGTGGTGTCTGTGGCGAGGCCGCTTCCGACCCGCTGCTGGCCTGCGTGCTGACGGGTCTGGGTGTCACCTCTCTCTCGATGGGTGCCGCTTCGATTCCCTACGTGCGGGCGACGCTCGCGAAGTACACCCTCGCGCAGTGTGAGCGTGCGGCTGCCGCCGCGCGTGCCGCGGACAGCGCGGAGGAGGCCCGTGTGGCCGCCCAGGCGGTGCTGTCCGGCGAGTAGCCGGACGGCCCCGGAGGGGTCGATCCCGAGTCGAGGGGCCTTCGCCGGTGGCGAGGGCCCCTCGGCCGTTCGCGGCCACGAGTGCGCCGGCCCCGCGGGCCCGTCCGGGTCAGTGGGGCGGCCCCGGTTCGTCCACCTCGTATCCCGGGCAGTATTCGACGCCCGGCTCGGGGGGTACGGGCTCCCCCGTGTCGGCGTCGGTGCAGTAGGCGTTGAACACGGCCGCCGCGGAGAGCGGTACCAGGCGGCCGCGGTCGAGACGCCAGCCGTGGACCCGGTCCCGGGGGCCGGGCCCTTCCGAGCTGCTGCGCAGTACCAGTCCCCCGGGGCCGCCGAGTGCCAGGCCGGCGGCGAGGACGGTAACGAAGTCGAGGCTCTCGCGGCCCCCGATGTGCGGCGATCCGTCCGCCCGGGTCCGCGCGTTGAGGGCGGCGACGAGCTGTTCGCCCTCGGTCGGGACGCTGCACACCAGGTGGTGGTGGGGCGGGGGCGGCCCCGGCGCCCGGGGGGGGGGGGGGGGCGGCGGGGGCGCCCCGGCGGGCGCCCCGCGGGGTCTCCCCCCCGGCGGCGCGCGCGCGCCCCCCCG
>NZ_JBSGWY010000029.1:3351-91335 GCF_053609145.1 Streptomyces sp. NPDC054961
CGATCGCGCCGCCGGGGTCGGCGGGTGGCGGGCGGCGACGCGCTGTCCCCCCTGGGTGGGGCGCCTCCCCCCCTGGGGGGGGGGGCCCGGGCCGGCCCGGCCCACGAGGCGGTCGAGGGCGTCGGCGGCGCGCCGCAGGGAGGCCGTCCCGATGTCCTCCCCGCAGTCGGCGCAGCTGCCCACGGCGGTCAGGAGCCCGGCGGCGTACTCCCAGGTGGCCTGCCGGACGGCCTCCTCGACGAGGAGCGGGGCCAGCTCGTCGACGGAGCGGCCGGCGTGCGGGAGCGCGGCGCCGGTGCCGGCCAGCTCGGCGGTGAAGCGGGTGCGGCCCTCCGGAGTGTCCGGGTCGATCCCGTGCTCCGCGCAGTACTCGGCGTACTCCCCGGGGTCGAAGAGGGCGACGGTGGTGTGGATGCCCTGGGCCGTGAGGGAGCGGAGCAGTCCGTCCACGTGGTGGAGGTAGTCGCGGTGGTCGTCGAAGGTGAAGCTGCGGTAACCGCGCATGGCCGCGAAGTCCCCGGCGTCGGCCAGGAGGCCGACGGTACTGGGGGCTTCGCGGCGCAGTGCGCGGCGCCTGCTGGCGGGGGCGGGTCGTCCCGCCGTGGTTCCGGTCCTGGTGTCGTGCGAGCGTGGCATCGGTTCCCCCTGATGTGCGATCACTTGCTCACCGAGAGTAATCATCGCCACTGACAACGGCCCCCAGAGGTCAGCCCCGGGTGCGGGCGAGGTCCTCGTAGAAGCTCAGGAGGTCGAGGTTGTCCACCGAGCCGGGGTTGACGGCCTTGGCCATGGGGGCGCCCTGGAGGAGGCGCTTGACCGGGACCTCGATGCGCTTGCCCGTGAGGGTGTGCGGGACGCCCGGTACCTCGATGATGTCGTCGGGCACGTGGCGCGGGGAGAGCTCCTCGCGGATGGTCGCCTTGATCCGGGCGCGGAGGGCGTCGTCGAGAACGGCCCCGGGCGCGAGGTGGACGAAGAGCGGCATCCAGTAGCCGCCGTTCGGCTCTTCCAGGCCGATGACCAGGGACTCCTTGATCTCGGGGAGTCGCTCGACGGCCTCGTAGATGTCGGCGGAGCCCATCCGGACGCCCTGCCGGTTCAGGGTGGAGTCGGAGCGGCCGTGGATGACGACGGAACCGTGGTCGGTGATCGTGATCCAGTCACCGTGGCGCCAGACGCCGGGGAACATCTCGAAGTAGCTGTCGCGGTAGCGGCTGCCGTCGGGGTCGTTCCAGAAGCGGATCGGCATGGAGGGCATGGGGTTGGTGACCACGAGCTCGCCCACCTCGCCGGTCACGGGCTTCCCGGACGGGTCCCATGCCTGGAGGTCGGTGCCCAGGCAGGCGGCCTGGAGTTCGCCGATGTGGACCGGGAGGGTGGGGACCGCGCCGGCGAAGCAGCTGCAGACGTCGGTGCCGCCGCTGACGGAGGCGATCCAGAGGTCCTCGGCCACCTCGTCGTGCAGCCAGCGGAAGCCGTCGGGCGGCAGCGGGGAGCCGGTGGTGGCCACGCACGTGACCGCGGAGAGGTCGAAGTCGCGGGAGGGACGGACTTCCGCCTTGCGGCAGGCCATCACATAGGCGGCGGAGGTCCCGTAAAGAGTGGCTTTGGTCCGCTCCGCGATGCGCCATTGGGCCCCTGTATCGGGGAATCCCGGGCTGCCGTCGTAGAGCACCACGGTGGTTCCGGTGAGCAGGCCGGAGACGAGGAAGTTCCACATCATCCAGCCGGTGGAGGTGTACCAGAAGAACCGGTCCTCGGGACCGAGGTCGCAGTGGAGGCCGATCTGCTTGAGGTGCTCCAGGAGGATGCCGCCCTGGGACTGGACGATCGCCTTGGGCAGGCCGGTGGTCCCGGAGGAGTAGAGGACCCACAGCGGGTGGTCGAAGGGGACCGGCTCGAAGACGGGCTCGGTGTCGCCCGAGGTGAGGGCGGACCAGTCCAGGGCGCCCGCGGGGGCCGGCGTGCCCAGGAGCGGGATGTGGACGACGGCGCGCAGCGAGGGGAGCTCGGCGCGCAGCTCGGCGACGGTGTCGCGGCGGTCGTGCTCCTTGCCGCCGTAGCGGTAGCCGTCGACGGTGAAGAGGACGACGGGTTCGACCTGCTGGAAGCGGTCCAGGACGCTGCGCGCGCCGAAGTCGGGGGCGCAGGAGGTCCAGACCCCGCCGACGGCGGCGGTGGCGAGGAGCGCGGTGACGGCTTCGGGGATGTTGGGGAGGTACCCGCTGACCCGGTCGCCGGGGCGTACGCCCAGGGCGCGCAGTTCGGCGGCGAGCGCGCCGACCTGGCGGCGGAGCTCGGCCCAGGTGACGGGGGTGGGCTCGTGGGTCTCGTCCACGTGGAGCAGCGCGGCGTCGCCGGCGCGGGCCGGGTCCTCGCCGGCGCGCAGGGCGTGCTCGGCATAGTTGAGGGTGGCGCCGGGGAACCAGCGTGCGCCGGGCATGGACCGGTCCGCGAGGACGGAGGCGTACGGGGTGGTGAAGCGGACGTCGAACCACTCGGCGACGGCCTGCCAGAAGGTGTCGAGCTCGTCGACGGACCAGCTGTGCAGGGCCGGGTAGCCGCCGTCGGCGGGGGCGCCGTGGTGCTCGGCCGCCCAGGCCTGGAAGGCGGTGATCCGGGCTGCGGCGATCCGGTCGGGGCCCGGGGACCAGAGGGGCTCGGGCGGGGTGGCTGCGGTCATGGGTCGGCTCCCGGTCACGTCTGCGGCTCGCGCTTCGTAAGCGTGTCGTCTTGGTGGGTCGTGTGCTGTCCGTACGGTGCGGTGTCCGTACGGTGCCACCGCGCGGGGGGTGTGCGCGCGACGGCTCACAGGGACGATGCCATGTGATCGACATCCGCACCAGAGCGGTCATCGGGGGTCGGCTGTGATCCTTTTCCGAGTGAACGGCAGTTGAACGCAGCCTGCTGGGCCGGGTGGCGGTGGCAGGGTGGGCGCCATGGACGGCTCTGGACTGGTGCGTGTGCTCAAGGACCTCGGCAGCGAGCGGGGGCGGCGCGCTTGGCGCGCCGCCTGGCGCAACCGGCGCGTGGACGCGGCGGGGCTCGTGCCCCGGGGCGCGGAGCGGGCGCGGGTCCCGGGGCTGCTGACCGGTACGGAGCCCCGGCCGGGCGGGGGTGTACTGCGGTTCACCCGTTCGGAGCTGCTGATACGGGTCACCACGGGCGGGGCGGTGTTCTGGGGCTGGGACGGGGCCGCGCCTACGCCCTCGTACGCGGTGGTCGGCGAAGGGCCGGATCCCGATCCGCGCGCGGTGCTGGAACCGGACACCGGGGGCGGCTGGCGGGTGGTGTCGGAACGGGTGACGGTCGCGGTGTCCCGGCACGGGGCCGTGGAGGTGCGTACGCCCGGCGGGGCGGTGCTGCGGCGGGAGCTGCCGCCGCGCTGGTGGGAACCGGCGGAGGGGCCGGCCGGGGGCGGGTCGGCCCGCTGGCTGCTGCGCGGTCAGGTCCCGGCGGACGCGCGGGTCTTCGGTCTCGGGGGGCGCGCGGCCGGACCCCGGCTGAGGGACGGCTCGTACCGGCTGTGGAACACCGATCCCCAGCACGGGTTCGGGCCGGGCGACGACCCGCTGTACATCACCATGCCGGTCCAGCTGGTCGTGGCGGACGCGGGGACGCACCTGGTGTTCCACGACAACACCTGGGACGGGCGCGTGGTGTTGCGCGAGGGCGAGGAGGGCGCGGGCTCGGGGGCCGACCGGCCGGGGACCTGCGAGCTGCGCATGGAAGGCGGTCCGCTGCGGTGCTGGGTGCTGGTGGGTCCGCCCGCCCGGGTGCTGCAGGGCTGGTCGGGGCTGACGGGCGGGGCCGCCGTGCCGCCGGACTGGGCGCTCGGGTACCAGCACGCGCGGTGGGGGTTCGGGAGCGCGGCGGAGGTCCGCCGGATCGTGGCCGGTTACACGCGGCGGGGCCTGCCGCTCTCCGCCCTCCATCTGGACATCGACCACTACGACGGGCACCGGGTCTTCACGGTGGACCAGGAGCGGTTCCCCGGCCTTCCGGGGCTGGCCTCCGAGTTGGCGGCGGACGGCGTGCGCCTGGTCTCGATCGTCGACCCGGCGGTGAAGGCGGGCGACGCGCTGCACGCCTCGGGGCTCGCGGTCGGCCCGCACGGGGCCTTCGTGCGGGACGCTGCGGGGCGCGAGGTCCGCGGCGAGGTGTGGCCGGGTGAGTGCGCGTACCCGGACTTCACCGACCCGGCCGTGCGCGCGTGGTGGGGCGGGCTGTACGCGGAGCGTCTCGCGCAGGGCTTCGCCGGGTTCTGGCACGACATGAACGAGCCGGTCTCCTTCGCCGCGTTCGGGGACCGGACGCTCCCCCGCTCGGCGCGCCACGCACTGGACGGGGCCGGCGGCGACCACCGGGCCGCGCACAACGTGTACGGACTGACGATGGCGCGGGCGGGCTGGGAGGGCCTCGTACGGCTGCGCCCGGCCGAGCGCCCGTTCCTCTTCTCCCGGTCGGGGTGGGCGGGGATGCAGCGGTACGGGGGCACGTGGTCGGGGGACGTGGAGAGCACCTGGGACGGGCTGCGGGCATCGCTGGCGCTGGTGCTGGGGCTCGGACTGTGCGGGGTGCCCTACTCGGGTCCCGACGTCGGCGGCTTCTGGGGGTCGCCCTCCCCGGAGCTGTACCTGCGGTGGCTCCAGCTGGGCTCGTACCTGCCGCTGTTCCGGACCCATGCGGCGATCGGGGCCGGGCGGCGGGAACCGTGGGAGTTCGGGGCGGAGGCCGAGGAGGGCGCGCGGGCCGTCCTGGCCGAACGGGAGCGGCTGCGCCCGTACTTCGTGACGCTGGCGCACCTGGCGCGGCGGACGGGGGCCCCCTACGTACGGCCGCTGTGGTGGGGGGCGCCCGAGGACCGGGCGCTGCGGGACTGCGAGGACGCGTTCCTGCTGGGGGACGCGCTGCTGGTGGCTCCGGTACTGGAGTGCGGGTCGGACCGGCGGGCGGTGCGGCTGCCGCGCGGCCGGTGGTACGACACGGCGACGGGCACGGCGTACGAGGGGCCCGGCCAGGTGCTGCTGGACGCGCCGGCCGACCGGATCCCGGTGCTGGCGCGGGCGGGCGCGCTGCTGCCGGTACGGGGCACGGACGGGTCGGTGGCCCTGGAGGCCTGGGCTCCGGCGCGCGGGCGTACGGGCGGGGGGCTGGTGATCCGCGATCCGGGGCCGGGTTTCGAGCCGGGCGAGCCGGAGCGGTACACGGTGCGGTGGATCGGCGACGCGGTGGTGGTGGAGGACGAGGCGGGGGCGCCGGTGGAGGGCGTGGTGGTGCGGGGGCTCTGAGGGGCGGCCCGCCGAGCGGGCCCGCATCCCCGGGGGTCACCTCCCCCGGGGACCGCATCCCACGGGCCTCATCCCCGCGGGCGGCGCCGAGAAGCGGATGCGCCGCGGGCGGCCCCGGGACGGGGCGCACCCGCGGCGGACCGGTGCCCGCTAGCCGTCGATGCGGTGCGTGGACCAGAACGAGGTCAGGTCCGTGGTCGTGGCGGCCTGGGCGGCCGCCTTGAACTCGGCCGTGGTCGAGACCCCGTACCAGTGCGAGGTGGCGTAGTCCTTCAGGAGTTTGGCCATGACCGTGTCGCCCAGGACGCGTCGCAGGTCGTGCAGGGCGCACTTGCCGTAGCCGTAGACGACGGTGGAGTAGCGGGACGAGTGGGCGTCCCAGTAGGCCATCGAGTTGGTGATCTTCTCGGCCGACGAGGCCCAGGAGACGCTGTTCCAGCAGCTCGCGCCGGTCTTGTTCTGCGCGAGGTCGGTGGCGTAGTCGGTGAACGACTCGTCCAGCCAGGGGCTGGTGTACTCGTCGTCGCCGACGATGCCGTACCACCACTGGTGGGCGATCTCGTGGGTGAGCGCCGTGGTGCTGACCAGGTCGAGGACGAACCCGGGGTACTCCATGCCGCCGAACCAGTAGTTGTTGTCGATCACCGCGTCCAGCTCGCCGTACGGGTAGGCCCCGAACCTGGCGGAGTGGGCGTCCACGGCGGACTTGGCGGTGGTGAGCATCGACTGCGAGTCGGCCGCGCTGATGCCGGAGACGGAGTAGATGTTGACGGGGGTGCCGGCGGCCGAGGTGCCGGAGATCTTGCTGAAGGGGCCGGCCGCCCAGGCGAACTCACGGACCTTGGTCGCGGTGGCGGTGGTGACCGTGCGTCCGCTGGTTCCCGGGGTGTCGACCGAGGCTCCGGTGGCCGGCACCAGTAGGGAGGTGGGGTGGTCCAGGGTCACCTTGAAGTCGGAGGCCAGCGCGTAGAACGACTCGCCGTTGTTCGTGTACGGGTCCAGGTGCCAGCCGGCTCCGTCCCGGACCGCGAGCACCGGCAGGGCGTTGCCGACCATGCTGAAGGCCCCGTCGTAGCCGAACCGGTCGGCGCCGCTGGGGACGGTGATCCCCAGGTCGAAGCCGATGGTGGCGCTCTGGCCTTGGGCCAGCGGCGTCGGCAGGGTGATCTGGAGGGCGGTGCAGCCGACGGACAGCGCGCCCGCGGTGCCGCCGGTGACGTTGGTGACCGTGATCGGCATCGCGGAGCAGCTGCCGTGGTAGTTGTCCCACAGCCGCAGGTACACCTCGCTGAGGGCGGTGGCGGAGGCGTTGGTGAAGCTCGCGCTCTCGTGGCCGGTCCAGCCGGTGCCGCTCGCGTTGCTGCTCAGGTCGACGGTGTACGCGGGTGAGGCCGGAGTGCGCGTGTTGTCCGCGGGCGGGACGGTGCCTCCGGAGGTGTCGAGGGCGATGTCGTCGATGACGAAGTTCGTCTTGAGGCTGGAGTCCTCGGTGCCGGTGAAGGCGACGGTGACGGTCTGGCCCGCGAACGCCGAGACGTCGAAGGACTTCTGGGTGTAGCCGGTGTTCTTGTCGAGGTTGGAGTACGTCGCCAGCGTCGTGGTGCCGATCTTCGCCGTCAGCTTGTCGTACTTCGTCGACGTGGTCGTCTCGGTGGTGTCGACGTGCAGCCAGAAGGTGAGGGCGGCGGTGCTGCACCCGGAGGGGATCGTGACGCTCTGGGAGAGCGTGTCGGTGTGCGTGCTGCCGACGCCGTCCAGCCAGGCGAAGTAGGTGCCGCCGTGGGCGCTCTGACCGGCGCGGTTGGTGATCACGCTGGTCTGTGACTGGCTCCAGGGCGAAGTCCCGCTCTCGAAGCCGCCGTTGGCGACCACCTGGGCGGGGGTGCAGGCGGCGGGCGCCGCTGCCGCGGAGGCGGCGGGCAGTGCGGAGGCGACCAGCGCGGCGATGGCGAAAGCGCTCGCCGCGAGGGCCTTGTGGGGGGTGGATCTCACGCGAAACTCCTTTGAGGCGGCCGGGATCGCGGCCTGCTCGGCGGCTGCCGGGCCGGCTTGGGTGCGCCGGAGGGCAGCCGTGGGGGTGACGGCTGCGCGAAGCCTGGCAGATTTGACCGGAGCATGCCATCAGAGTTCGGTAAAGGTGTCCCCCTCTCCGCTCGGCGGACGAGGACGTCGGCGGACGAGGACGTCGGCGGACGAGGACGTCGGCGACCGAGCGGAGCGGCGCGCGGCTCCCAGCCGGCGGGGCGGGGCGGAAACCGGCGGCCTCCCGGGGCGGCGGCCGCGGTCCGGCCCGTGGAGTTCCGGGTCCCCCGTTACCGGTGCCCGCTCACGCGTACCGTCCCGCGAACCAGTCATCCGCCGCCCGCGTGTGCAACGGGAAGGCCAGCTCCCGCGGACCGCGCAGCACGTGCCAGCCCGTCGTCTCGTCCGTCGGGACGGACGCGGGGAGGGAGGAGGCCGGGCGGGCGGGGAGGAGGCCGAAGAGGAGCAGGTGGCCGGCCGTGGAGGTGTGCGCGGCCGCGAGGGCGACCTCGGCGGCCGGGGCGAGGATGCCGGTCTCCTCGTGGAGTTCACGGACGACCGAGGCTCGCCAGTCCTCGCCGAAGTCCATGAAGCCGCCGGGCAGGGCGACGCCGCCGAGCGCGGGCTCGATGCTGCGGGTGATGACCACCAGGCCGGTGCCGAGCTCGTCCTCGACGGGGAGGAGGGCGACCGCCACCGGGAGGGGGTTGCGGTAGGCGACCGCGCCGCACGAGCGACACGTACGGGGCCAGTCGGTCGAATCGAACAGTGCTCCGCAGGAGGAGCAGTGCGAGTCCTTCAGGTGGGCCGGCATGCGGCGATGATAAGCCAAGGGGCATGCGGATGACGGTCGTTGCGGGATGGATCGGAGCACTGGGAGTGCTGGGAGCGCCGGGAGCTCCGGCCACGGGCGCCCCGGCGCCCGGCTTCGCCGTGCTCGCGGAGGTCGATCCGAGCATCGGGCAGGAGATGCGGTACGCCACCGCGCACAATTTCACCGGCGCGGTCGTGGACGGCTACGAGGAGCCCGTCTGCCTGCTCGCGCGGCCCGCCGCCGAGGCCCTGCGCAGGGCGCAGCGGGAGGCGCTGCGCCGCGGGTACTCGCTCCTCGTGTACGACTGCTACCGGCCGCAGCGGGCCGTCGGCCGGTTCGTCCGCTGGGCCCGGGACCCGGCGGACCAGCGGACCAAGGCGGAGTTCTATCCGGGGGTGGCCAAGGAACGGCTGATCCCGGACGGGTACATCGCCGAGAGGTCCGGACACAGCCGCGGCAGCACCGTGGACGTGACCTTGACGGAGCTGGTGCCGCGTCGGGCGACGTTCGCCCCGTCGCGGGCGCTGCCCGGGGCGGCACGGGGCCGCGAGCCCCTCGACATGGGGACCCCCTTCGACTACTTCGATCCGCTCGCGCACACCGACAGCCCCCGGGTGACGGGCGCGGCCCGCGAGCACCGGGAGCTGCTGCTGCGGGTGCTCGGCGGCCAGGGGTTCGTGAACCTGCCCGAGGAGTGGTGGCACTTCACGTACCGGCCGGAGGCGTTCCCGGACGCGTACTTCGACTTTCCCGTCTCTGTCGCGTCCGTTCACCCCTGAGTACCGTGCCCGCATGACTTTCAGTTCGTACGAGGAGTTCTGGCCGTACTACGTCGCCATGCACTCCCGCGCCGCCACCCGCTGGGTCCACCTCACCGGCACCCTCACCGGCCTCGCCCTCACCGCCTACGGACTCGCGCGCGGGCGGAGGCGCTACGTCCTGGCGCTCCCCCTCATCGGGTACGGGACGGCCTGGCCGGCGCACTTCCTCATCGAGAAGAACAACCCGGCCACCTTCGGCAATCCGGGCTGGTCGCTGCGCGGGGACGCGCAGATGATCCGGATGATGCTGGCCGGGCGGGACGCGGAGCTGGGCGAGATCGCGCGGAAGTGGCTCGCCGAGAACGGGTGACCGGGGGCGTGTTCCCGTGACAGACTCCTGACGGATCGTCAGATTCTGTTTTCGGGAGGGGTCTTGGAACGCACACGTACACCCGTCGTGAGCGGGTGGTTCACCGAGGACGGTGCGGGGGGCGGCCTCCGGCTGCTCGGCACCCGGTGCTCCGCCTGCACAGCCGTGTTCTTCCCGCGCGAGGACGCGTACTGCCGCAATCCGCACTGTCCGGGCGGCGGCGAGCTCGTCGAGACCCCGCTCTCCCCGCGCGGCCGGATCTGGTCCTACACCGACGGGCGGTACCGGCCGCCCGCGCCGTACGTGTCCGACCCGGACGCGCCCTGGACCCCGTACACCCTGGTGGCCGTGGAGCTGGAGGCCGAGGGGATGGTCGTGCTGGGGCAGACGGTGCCCGGGGTGACGGTCGCCGATCTGGCGGTCGGGATGGAGGTCGAGGTGGTGGGCGGCGTGCTGAACGAGGACGCCGCGTCCGGCACCACCTGGACCACCTGGCACTTCCAGCCGGTGGGGGTGGGGCGATGAGCGCCGACGTCGCCGTCCTCGGGGCCGGTATGCACCCGTGGGGCAAGTGGGGGCGCAGCTTCGTCGAGTACGGGCGGGCCGCCGCCCGGACCGCGCTCGCCGACGCCGGACTGGAGTGGACGGACGTGCAGTCCGTCGTCGGGGCCGACACCGTGCGGTCGGGATATCCCGGCTACGTGGCCGGCGCGACCTTCGCCCGCGCGCTCGGCTGGCAGGGCGCGCGCGTGACCAGCGTGTACGCGGCCTGCGCCTCGGGCGCCCAGGCCATCGGGGCGGCCAGGGCGCAGATCCTGGCCGGACTCGCCGACGTCGTCCTCGTCGTCGGGGCGGACGCCGCGCCGAAGGGCTTCTTCGCCCCGGCGGGCGGGGAGCGGCCGGACGATCCGGACTGGCTGCGCTTCCGGGTCCTGGGGGCCACCAACCCGGCGTACTTCGCCCTGTACGCCCGTCGGCGCATGGCCCTGTACGGGGACACCGGTGAGGACTTCGCGCAGGTCAAGGTGAAGAACGCCGCGGCCGGACTGCTCAACCCGAACGCCCGCTACCGCAAGGCCGTGACGGCCGAGGAGGTCGCCGCCTCGGCGGTCGTGGCCGATCCGCTGCGACTGCTCGACATCTGCGCCACCTCCGACGGGGGCGCGGCGCTCGTGCTGAGCAGCATGGACTTCGCGCGCTCGCGGGGGATCGCGGACCCGGTGCGGATCAGGGCCGTGTCCACGGTGACGCCCACCTATCCCCGTACGGTCCTCGACCTGCCGGACATCGCCACCGACTCGGTGACCGCCGTGGCGGCCGCGCCCGGTTCCTTCCGGTCCTCGATCGCGCGGGCCGCCTACGAGGAGGCGGGGCTCGGGCCGGACGACCTCTCGCTCGCCGAGGTGTACGACCTGTCCACGGCGCTGGAGCTGGAGTGGTACGAGGACATCGGCCTGTGCGGGGAGGGCGAGGGGGCCAAGCTCGTGCGGGAGGGGGCGACGGCGCTCGGCGGGCGGATTCCCGTCAACACCAGTGGCGGGCTGGCGTCGTTCGGGGAGGCCGTACCGGCGCAGGCCATCGCGCAGGTGTGCGAGCTCACCTGGCAGTTGCGGGGCACGGCCGGGGACCGGCAGGTGCCGGGGGCGCGGGCCGGGATCACGGCGAACCAAGGGCTGTTCGGGCACGGTTCGGCGGTCGTCGCCGTCCGGTGACGGCCGCCGCGCGGCGGCGCGGCCCTGCTGAACAGGGGCTGTTGTCCGAATGCTTGACGGCCCCCGGCGGCGGGTTCACACTCGCTCCACAGTCCCGCTCCGCGACGGGACCAGAGCCCCCCATGTGAGCCGCGGCCCGTACCCCAGTCGGCGGGGGTACGGGTCGCCTCCATGTCAGCCCCGGCGCTCAGGCCCCGGCGCTCAGGCTCTGCCGACGGGCCCGCGCCAGCGTCATCGCGTGTTCCACGACCCCCACCAGGACGTCCTTGACCGACTCCCGGTCGCGGGCGTCGCACAGCAGCACCGGCACCTCGACGCCGAGGTCCAGGGCCTCCCGTACGGAGACCACGGGGTGCCGGTCGGCGCCGTCGAAGCAGTTCACCGCGACCACGAAGGGGATCTCGCGCCGTTCGAAGTAGTCGATGGCGGCGAAGCAGTCCGCGAGGCGGCGGGTGTCGGCGAGCACGACGGCGCCGAGCGAACCCTGGGCCAGTTCGTCCCACAGGAACCAGAACCGGTCCTGTCCGGGCGTGCCGAACAGGTACAGCACCAGGTCCTCGCGCAGCGTGATGCGCCCGAAGTCCATGGCCACGGTCGTGGTGTTCTTCCCCTCCACTCCCCCGGTGTCGTCGACGCCCCGGCCCGGCTCGGAGAGCCGTTCCTCCGTCCGCAGCGGTCTGATCTCGCTCACCGCACTGACCAGGGTGGTCTTGCCCACCCCGAAACCGCCCGCGACCAGGATCTTCAGGGTCAGCGGTTCGACCGGCGTCACGGCATGCATGGCGCCGGTGCGGCTAGAGCGCCCGAAGGCCATCGATCACCTCACGCAATATGGATTCATCGGGCAGTTCGGCCGGGGGCACCGGCCGGCTCACGTGAACCAGCTCTTCGTCGGCGAGATCGCCGATCAGGACGCGGACGACGCCGACCGCGAGGTCGAGGTCGGCCGCGAGTTCCGCGACGGACTGCGGCCGCGCCCGGCACAGTCCGAGGATGTGGGCGTGTTCCGGGGAAAGGGTCGCGTCCCAGACGGGATCGTCGGCCGCGGCTTCCGCGACCACCAGCGCGATCAGGTCGAGCCGGTGCTGGCCCGCGTGACTGGTCCGGCCGCGGGTCATCGCGTACGGGCGCACGACGGGACCCGCGTCGTCGTCGAACCACTGCTCGGCGGCCCCGTCGGGCGCCGCTCCGGAGGCCGCCCCGTGGGTCGGGGCGGGGATGCGGGCGGGGTAGTCCTGGCCTGGATCGCTCATGCCGTCCGACTCACCCTCCGGCTGGCAGCCCGGTGCGCGGGGCGGTCGCCAGGTGGTCGCCGACGCGCTTGACCATGAGGGTCATCTCGTACGCGACCTGCCCGACATCGGACTCCGAGTCGGCGAGGACCGCCAGGCAGCTGCCGTCCCCGGCGGCCATGACGAAGAGGAACGCCTCGTCCAGTTCGACCACCGTCTGGCGGACCGTGCCGGAGTCGAAGTGGCGGCCGACGCCCTTGGCCAGGCTGTGGAAGCCGGAGGCCACGGCCGCCAGGTGCTCGCTGTCCTCCCGGGTCAGGTCGGCGGAGCTGCCGGTGGGCAGGCCGTCGCCGGAGAGAACCACGGCCTTGCGGATGCTGGCGACCTTCTCGACGAGCTCGTCCAGGAGCCAGTTGAGCGGTCCGGAGCCGCGGCCCCAGGTGTCGTTGCCGGACTGCGGTGCCGTCATCGGCCGTCCCCCTCGTTCTCGTATCCGGGGCCGGAGGCGGCAGAGGTGCCGTCCCCGGACTCGGACTGCTGCGGTGCTCGGTGCCGGGCGTCCCGGTGTGCGGCCTGCCGTACGCCGGGACCCGCGGCCGCGTCGGCGTCCTGCGCGGTGTTCCGCGGGGCGTCCTGCGCGGTGTTCCGTGCGGTGTTCTGCGCGGTGTTCTGCCGGGCGTCCCGTTCCTGGGCCTCCCGCTCGGCCCGCTGCCGCGCGTGCTGGTCCCGGCCCGCCGTCCAGCCCCGCTGGAGGGAGGACATGCGGCGGCGCACCTCGTCGGCGTCCCGGTCCGCGATCGGCTCCGTGGCGGCTTCCGCGGGGGCGGGGGCCGGAGCGTCCTTCAGCTGGGGCGCGAGGTTGGCCTGGCGGACGCGTCGGGGCAGGCCGCTGCCGCCGCCCTGGCCGGGCGTGGCCCGGTCCGCTCCCGCGGCATCCGGGGCCTGGGCCGGGGCGGGATCGGGGACCGCCGCGACGGGGCGGGGCTGGATCCGGCGGCCGTGCTCGGCGATGAGCGTCGGCGCGGGCCTGCGGCGCGGGAGCGGTACGGCTCCCTTGGCGCGGGGGCCGTCGGGGCGGACGGAGTCCGGGTGGGAGGTCTCCAGGCGGACGGGTCCGGTGGGGGCCAGGGGGCCTCGGTCCCGTTCCCGGAAGCCGTCGCGGCCGCCGCCGTTGCGGTCGCCGGCGTTGACGTTGCCGTTGCGGTCGCCGCGGTCGGCGGCGTCCGCCGTACGGTCACCGGCGCGGTCGCCCTTCCAGGGCGTGCCGCGCTCGGCGTGCCGCTCCGCGTGCGGGCGGCTCGCCTGGCGCAGGCCCAGCAGGGAGCTGCGCGGGGTGCCGTTCGGCGGGGTCTCGTCGTCGAGCGTGGTCATGGCGGGCCGGCCGTTGGCTCCGGTGCCGCCGGCGACGCCGACGACGCCGGTGAGGCCCGCGATGCCGGCCGGGGATCCGTCCAGGACGGTGGCGGGGTCGTCGAGCCCCAGCATGCCGACCGGGGCCTCCAGCTCGACGGGCCCGCGCAGTTCGGCGCCGGCCGGGAGCCTGCGGTCCCCGGGGCCCGGCTCGACCGCGGCCGCCGCGGGGCGGGCCCGGCCGCCCGCGGCCTTGCCGCCGGCCAGGCGGATCCCGGTGCCGTTGGTCTCGGGAGCCTCCGTCAGCAGGGTCATCGGGAGGAAGACCACCGCGGTGGTGCCCCCGTAGGGGCTCTGCTGGAGGCCGACCTTGACCTCGTGGCGCTGCGCGAGCCGGCTGACGACGAAGAGGCCGAGCCGGTCGGTGTCGGAGAGCTCGAACTCGGGGGTCTCCGACAGCCTGAGGTTCGCGTCGAGGAGCGCCTCCGGGGTCATGCCGAGGCCGCGGTCGTGGATCTCCAGGGTGAAGCCGTTGGCCACGGGCTCGCCGAGCACCTGGACCGCCGTGTGCGGCGGGGAGAACACCGTCGCGTTCTCGAGGAGTTCGGCGATGAGGTGGGTGATGTCGGCGACGGCCGGGCCCGCGATGCCCAGGCGGGGGAGCCTGCGCACCTCGATGCGCTCGTAGTCCTCGACCTCCGCGACGGCGGCCCGTACGACGTCCATCAGCTGGATGGGCTTGCGCCACTGGCGGGAGGGCGCGGCGCCGGAGAGGATCACCAGGCCCTCGGCGTGGCGGCGCATGCGGGTGGTCATGTGGTCGAGGCGGAAGAGGTCGGCGAGCTCCTCGGTGTCCTCGGTGCGCCGCTCCATGGTGTCGAGCAGGGTGAGCTGGCGGTGGAGCAGCACCTGGTTGCGGCGGGCCAGGTTGACGAACACCTCGGAGACCCCGCGGCGCAGTTCCGCCTGCTTGACGGCCGCCTCGATGGCCGCGCGCTGGAGGGTGTTGAGGGCCAGGCCGACCTGGCCGATCTCGTCCTTCTCGTACTCCAGGCGGGGTGCTTCCGTCTCCAGGTCCACGAGTTCGCCCGCGGCGAGGCGGCGCATGACGCCGGGGAGGCGGACGCCGGAGACCTCGTGGGCCTCCTTGCGCAGCCGGGACAGGTCGCGGACCAGCTCGCGGCCGATGCGTACGGACAGGACGAGGGAGACGAGCAGGGCGATGAAGCCGAGGACGCCCGCGACGGCGGCCTGGACCAGCACGTTCATGGCCACGGGCTCGACGCGCTCCTGGTAGCGGTCGCCGGCGGCGGTGCCCATCGTGGCGAGGTCGGCGAGGACCTTCTGGGAGGCCTCGTCCCACTGGGCGGGGGTCGCGCTGCGCGGGTTGCGTCCCGGCCCCTGGGCGATGAATCGTTCCTCTGCCTCGCGCAGGGCCCTGCTCTCGGGGTTGTTCCAGTACTGCTCGAACTGCTCCCGGTCGGCGGACGGGAGGAGGGCCAGGTTGAAGTCGTAGAGCAGCTTGCGGTTGGCGACGAGGTCGGAGACGTGCCGGATGTCCGCCGGGCTGACGCTGCGCGCGGCGAGGGCCGAGGCGACGACCGCGTCCTCGCGGGAGAGGGTCTCGCGGGCGTGGGTGATGCCCACGAGGGCGCGGCCCTGCTTGTCCATCTCCACGTTCTCGAGTGCGTGGAGATTCACGAGGAACTCGTAGCAGGGGTCGACCAGCCGGCTGTAGAGCTCCAGCGCCTGGCTGGTGTCGAGGGAACCCGAGTCGACCGCGGTGCGGAGCGAGCCGATGCCGTGGAAGGCGTCGAGGATGGAGTTCAGGCGCCGGGCGGCGGCAGGGCTGAGCTCGTCGCGGACGTCGGGGTCCTTGGCGTCGGCGGTGATCTTCGCGACCACCTCGTCGGTGGCCTTGCGGCGCTTGACGAGTTCGGTGGTGGCGGTGGACGCCCGGGGATCACCGATGACCACGAGGGTCTGGCGGCGTTCGGTCTGGATGACCCGGACGACGTCCTCGACGGGGTAGCCGACCTTGTCGATGACATAGGCGACGCCGAGGAGCTGCGCGGCCTGCCGGCCGGTGATCACCGTGGCGAAGCCCCACAGGGCGGTCAGGGAGACGAGCGGCACAAGAAGCAACGCCACGATCTTCCGGCGGATGGATTTCCCGCGAAAGCGCATGGCCTCCCCAGCCTCCCCCAGGTCAACCCCGCTGTCGGGGGCCGGTGTTCCGTCATTTAAACGGCGTGAGCCTACTACTGCCACAGCGCACCTTCGAAGGCGTGTCCGGACATTTTCGGCCGAAGGTCTGGCCGAAGATCACGAGTTGTCCGATAGGTCCGCCAAGAGCGGCCCGATTTGTGGCACATGACACTTGGTGCGGCGTCAGTTCCCGTAACGGGATGGATGGCTGGAATTCTTCGTTCCGCTGCGATTCCGGGCATCGCGCGCGGGCGCGGCGCGGGAATCTCCGGGCCCCTCCGTACGTCTACCTGTTCCGGGGGCGCATGACCGGCCCCGGGGAGGGGAGGAGCGGAGCATGGCGACGAAGCACGAGGACGGTACGGCAGGGCCCGGAGCGTCGTCCGGGCGGGCCTTGTGGGTCGAACAGGCGGCGGGGACGCGGCGCATGCCGGATCCGGTCCGCGAGTCCGCCGTGCGCGCGGTGCTGATCGTCGCCGTGACGCTGACGGTCGCGACGACGGCCTTCTTCCTGACGGTCACCGGCTCCTGGCTCGCCTTCCCGCTGGCGCTCTGCGCGATAGCCGGGACCGTCGTGGCCACCTGGGGCGTGCTGGACGTCATGATCACGCGGCAGACGTGGAACCAGCGGTACGGGGTCGTCTCGGAGCCGAGCAGCACGGCGCGGGGGCGGCGGCGCGAGCGGCGGCGGTCCCGCCGCGAGGCGGCCGCGGCCCGGTCGCGGCCTCCCGTGCCGCAGCCCCGGCAGCCCGACCGCGTCCGCGGGCACGGCGAGGCGAGCGGCATCTGGCCGCCGGCGTCCGGGACCGGCCGGTGACGCCGCACCGGCCGCCCGTCACGCGGACGAGGCGGCGCCGCGGCGGAACATGCGGGTCGCCGTGATCTCCCCGTGGATGGTCTCCTCGTCCGGTGCCTGGTGCGGCAGCCCCGGGCGCAGGTGCTCCTCCACGCTGATGTACTTCAGCCCCGCCCTCAGGTCGGCGTCGTTGCGCAGCCGGATCACCAGCGGGAACTCGGCGAGGGCCGTGGTGTCGAACAAGCCCGTCGTGTAGAGCAGCTGGACGCCGAGCGCGTCGGAGACGGCCCGCTGGAGCTCCAGCAGGTACGTGGCGTTGGCGCGCCCGATCGGGTTGTCGAGGAACAGCGTGCCCGCGTGCCGCTGCTTGTCGCGGCCCCGGTCGTTGCTGCGCAGCGCCGCCATCGTGCAGTACAGCGCGATCGCCGCGGTGAGCAGCTGGCCGCCGGAGAAGACGTCGCCCATCTGGCCGACCGGCACCCGCTCGGCGCGCAGCACCGCGTCCGGCTTGAGGATCTCCACCGCGATGCCCTTGGGTTCCAGGGCCGCCTGGACCCCGTGCAGCAGCAGTGACATGCCGTCGCGGCGGCCCTCGCCGAAGGAGGCGGTGCTGTTCTTCTTCACGGCCGCGCGGGTGGCCTCGTCGATGACCTCGCCGAGGCGTTCGGTGAGGGTGGCCTGGTCGGGCTCCTCGAAGCGGATGCGCAGGAACTCCTGGCCCGACCACTCCCCCAGGCCCTCGGGGAGCTGGGAGAGCCGCTGGGCGGAGCGCAGGGTGGCCAGGGCGGACTCCACGAGTCCGCGCAGCCGGTCCACGATGCTGTCGCGGTTGCGCTCCAGCTGCGCCAGCTCGTCGGTGAGGACGCGCAGCCGGGGGGCGAAGGCGACCGCCCAGGCCGCCGCGTGCTCGGGCAGGGCGGAGGCGGGCAGTTCGCGGATCTGCTGGCGCGCGGGGGTGCGTACCTGCTCATAGCGGTTGGCGTTGGCGTGCCGGACGAGGGTGTCGCTCGCCTCGCGTACGGCGGACTCGGCGGCCGACAGGTCGGCGGTGCAGGCCCGGAGCGAACGGCGGGCCTCGGCGGCCGACTGGCGGGCCTCCTCCAGGGTGCCGGCGTGCGCGACCGGCTCCTGCTCGTCCTCCTGGTGGGTGTGGTCGCGCAGCAGGTCCCGCAGCAGGGCGGCGGTCTCGTCGAAGCCGCCGGCCCCGTCCTCGGCGGCGCGGTGGGCGCGCAGCAGGTCGGCGTGGGCCGCGCGGGCGGACTCCACGGCGGCGGTGTGCGCGCCGAGCTGGGCGGTGGCGGTGCGCAGCAGGGACTGGGCCTGCTCGACGTCCGCGGGGACCAGTTCCTCGGGCAGCTCGGTGTGCGCACCGCCCTCGGCGGGGGCGTGCCGTTCGGCCTCGCCGCGCAGGCGTCCGAGCTGCTCGCTCGCGGTGGTCGCGCGGGTCTCCAGCATCTGTACGAGGGCCTCGGCGCGCGCGGAGGCGGCCTGCCGGGAGGGGCCGTCGGAGCCGTCGGTGCCCTCGAGGAGCTGGGCGGCGCGGGTGCGGACCTTGTTGGTGAGCCGGTCGAGCTCCGCGAGGGCGGCGCTCTCGTCGCTCTCGGCGCGGGCCTGTTCGGCACGCAGGTCGGCGCCGACGCCCACCTTCTCGTAGAGCTGGGAAGCGGCCCGGTAGGCCTCGCGGAGGTCGGGGAGCGGGGCCTTGCGCGTGCCGTCTCCGGCGGGCAGGGGGTCGGGGGCGCCCGCGATCTCCGCCCGTTCGGCGCGCAGGGCGCGGGCCGTGCGGCGGGCGTCGTCGGCGGCGCGCTGGGCGGCGCGGCGGTCCTCGTCGGCGGCGCGGGCGCGGTCGAGGCAGACCTCGGCGCGGGCCTCGGCCTCGGCGGCCTCCTCGGCGAGTTCGCGGACCTTGGCCTGCCAGCCGGCGCGCTCGCGCAGGCGGTAGGCGAGACCGGCGAGGGCGTCGGCCACCCGGCGGGCGCGCTGGGCGGTGTCCTGGCGCTCGTCGCGGATCCGCGCGGCGTCGGCGGCGGCCTCGTCGGCCTCGGCGCGTACCGTACGGGCCTCCGCGAGCTCGGCGTCGGTCTCCTCGGCGAAGGTACGGGCGGCGGCGGCCTGGCCCGCGAGCTCGGTGAGGCGGCCGGGCGGGCAGCCGGTGCGCCAGGAGGCGAGCCGGGCGGCGAGTTCGCGGTCCGCGGAGAGGCGGGCGGCCAGGTCACGGATCTCGGTGTCGCGGGCGGTGGCCCGGGTGCGCAGCGCCTGGCGCTCCTCGTCGGCGGCGTGCTCGTCGTGCATGGCCGGGTTCGGCGGCACGATGAAGATGCCGGAGGCGCCCGGTGCGTCGGCGGCCCCGGCGGGCGGCACGGGGGCCAGCAGGGCGGCGGCGGTGCCGACGGCGACGGTGGAGCGGGGCAGCAGGGCGGCGCCGGAGAGCACTTCGCGGGCGCGGGCGTGGGTGTCGGGGTCGGTGATGACGACGCCGTCGACGAGTTCGGGGCGGGCCGCGAGGACGGCGGCGTGGTCGGCGGGGTCCACGGACTGGGCGAGGTAGCGCCAGCCGGGGAGGGCCGGGATGCCGTGTTCGCCGAGGTACTCGACGGTGGCGAGGACGTCGGGGCCGGGCGGCAGCAGGCCGCCGTCGCCGAGGGCGCCGAGGATGCGGGAGTCGTCGGCGGCGGCGGTGCGCAGCTCGAACAGCTGGCGTTCCGCCGCGGCGACCCCGTCGGTGAGCAGGACGCGCAGGTCGTCGGCGCCCCGGTCGAGGTCCTCGGGCGTGAGGCCCCCGGCGGGGGCCTCGTGGCCCGCGGCCCGCTCGGGCCGCTCGGGACGGCCGGCGTCCGGGGCGCCCAGGAGGGCTGCCAGCCGCGGGGCTTCGGCGAGCGAGGCGGCGGCCCGGTACTCGGCGCCGTACGCGGCCTCGGCCGCGTCGGCGGCGTCCGCCGCGCGGGCGGCGGTGAGCTCGGCGCGCGATTCCGTCCCGGTGGCGTCGCGGGCGGCCTCGGAGGCGCTGCGGGCGGCCTCGCGGGACTCGTCCCAGGCGGCCACGGCCGTCTTCTCGGCGTCGGACGCGGCCAGCGCGGCCCGCGCCGGGTCGGCGTCGGGGGCGGAGTCGTCGAGCCAGCCGGCCCGCACGGCCTCGTCGGTCTCCTGCTGGACCTCGGCGAGGCGGGCGCGCAGGTGCTCGGCCTCGCTGCGGGCCCGCTGGGCGGCGGTGGCGGCGGCGGTGGCGTCGCGGTGGGCGGCCTCGCCGGTCTCCTGGAGGACGGCGGAACGCTCCTCCTCCTCGTTGGCGGCCCGCTCGCCCTGCTCGGCGGCGGTGTGCAGGGCCCGTACGAGCTCGACGGCGGCGGTGGACCGCGCGGCCAGCGCCGGGGCGGCGTCCCGCTCGGCCTCCAGGATCGCGGCGGCGACCCGGGCGGAGCGGTCGGCTGCGGCGCGGTGGCGCAGCACGTTCTCGGCGGCCTGCCAGGCGGCGTGCAGGGTGCGGGCTTCGAGGAGCTCGCGGCGCTGCGCGGCGGCGGCCTTGTCGGCGACGGTCAGGGCCAGCGAGGCGTGCCGGTAGGCGAGTTCGGCGGAGACGGCGGCGCTGCGGGAGCGTGCGGAGTCGGCGGCGGTGACCGCGTGGGCGGCGCCGGTGACCCGCTGCGCGAGGTCGGCGGCGCGGCCGCGCTCCTCGGTGGCGCGGGCGGACAGCCGCCGGGCGAGGGAGCGCGTGCGGCGTTCGGCGCCGGCGTGGACGTCGCGCAGCCGGGAGCGGCTCTCGGCGGCCTCGACGATCTTGGTGAGGAGGTCCACCGATCCCGCGGTGAACTCCCGTTCGGCCATCAGCTCGGAGCGGCGGCCGAGCTTGTTGCCGAAGCCGTGGACGAGGTCGGCGAGCCCGTCGGTGTCACGGGTGTCGGTGACGGCGCGCAGCAGCAGGTCGGTGAAGTCGGAGTCCTTCTTCACCGCGAAGAGGCCGGCGGCCTCGCCCTCGTCGGCGTTCATCTCGCGCTGGTAGCGGAAGAGTTCGGGGTCGAGGCCCAGCTCGGTGAGGTGCTCGTTCCAGCGGTCGTGGATTTCCTCGAAGTACACCTCGAGGTGCGGGTAGGCCTTGCCGGCCTCGGTGAGGGCGTCGCGGAAGCCCTTCATCGTGCGGCGCCGCCCCTTGGCTCCGGAGACTCCCTCGACGGGCGGGCGCACCGAGGTGGCCTCGGCCACCGGGAGGTTGTCCAGGCCCAGACCCGGGCCGGGGCGGAAGGAGTACCAGGCCTCGGCGAACTTGCGCGGGTCGTTGGAGACTTGGCGCCCGCGCCACTCGCTGACCTTGCCGACGACCACGCACGCGCCGGTCTGCGTGTGCTGCCACTCCAGCGCCACGTGACCGCAGTCGTCGGCGAGCAGGAACTTGCGCAGCACGCCGGAGCTGGCGCCGCCGAGGGTGTTGCGGTGGCCGGGCAGCATCACCGAGAAGATCAGCTTGAGCAGGACGGACTTGCCGCCGCCGTTCTCCAGGAACAGCACGCCGGCGGGCGCGGGGCGGCGCGGCGGCCCGGTGGGCTCGTCCTGGAAGAACTCCGCCTGCGCGGGCGCCGGGTGGGGCACCGGCGCCCCGACTCCGCGCAGGTCGAGCACGGTGTCGGCGTACCGCGCGCCGGCGGGCCCGATGGAGTAGAGGCGGATCCGGGACAGCTCGTACATGGCGGCGGGTTCTCGCGGTCTCTCGTAAGGGTGGGGGTACGGGGATCGGGGCGCGGGCTAGGCGTGGAAGGGCAGCCCGGCGTCGGCGGCGAGCTCCAGGTCGTCGCCCTCGGGCGGCGGCAGGAGGCTGGCGGAGCCGTCGCTGACGGGGACCACCCCGAGGTCCAGGAGCTCGGCCATGGCCGCGCTGCCCGCCATGTCGCGGACCTGGAGCTGGTAGCGGGGGGTGGTGCGGTAGGTGCCTCCGGAGTCGTCCCCGGTGCGCTGGAGGAAGCCGGAGTCGGTGAGGAAGGCGGCGGCCTTGCCGACGATGCCGGTGGTGGAGCCGGCCAGGCGGCGCGCGTCCTTGGTGGCTCCGGTCGCGCTGCGGCGGGCGTAGACCCGCCAGGCGGCCTCCAGGCCGGGCGCGTCGGAGGCCGGGTCGGTGTTCTCGCCGAGCTCCTCCGCGCGCTCCTCCAGCCGGCGGCAGGTCTGCCGGACGAAGGAGTCGACGCCGTTGACGGTGATCCGGCCGATGTAGCCGTCGTCGGCGAGGTCCTCGGGCCGGGGGAAGGCGAGGGCGGCCACGGCGAGGTGCGCGAGACCGTGCAGGAAGCGGTCCGCCGAGTCGGCGGTGGCGCGGCGGGCGTAGTCGCCCATGCGGACGGCGAAGACCGAGTCCTCGTCCGCGGCGACGGCCATGCCGGCGCGGGGGGACACCTCCAGGACGACGAGCCCGAGGCCGGTGGCGACGGCGTCGGCGAGCCGCCCGAAGGCGGTCTCCTCGCGGTAGCGGCGCAGCAGTTCGGCGTACTCGGCGTCGCGGGCGGGCAGCAGCTTGGGCTGCAGCCCGAACGCGACCAGCCGGGCCGCGTCGGCGGCGTCCGCCGGGGTCACGGAGGCGGTCGCCTGTCCCGGTACGGCCGGGACGGCCGACGGCGCGTCGGGCTCGCTCCACGCGGGGTGCTGCTCGGCGTGGTGGTCGCTCACGGGTACTGCCTCTCGTGGTGTGCGGTGGTGCGTGCTGCGGGCGGGGCGGAGCCGGACGGTGGCGCCGGGGCGGGGGCGGGGGCGGGCCCGGCGGAGCCGGACGGGGGCGCCGGGGCGGTGGCGGTCATGCCGCCTCCGTGCGGTCCGCCGTCATGGCCGCCGAGTCGAGCAGGGCGGTTCCGACGATGAGGTCCGCGCCGCCGAATTCGGGGTCGTCGAGCTCGGTGCCGTCGTCGACCGCGAAGAGCAGCCGCTCCTCCCCCTGGCGGTAGGCCGTGCCGACCGCCGGGCTCGCCGCGTGGACGGCCAGCAGGGCGACGAGGTACGGCAGGTCCGGGTCGGAGCGGCGGGCCTCGGCCAGGAGGCCGGACAGCCGGCGCGGGGCGTCGTGCGGAAGCTCCAGGAGCTCCATCGCGGCGGCGAGCTGCTCCTCGCTGAAGCGGCTGTCGTCCGGGGTGGCGATCAGGTCGGGCTCCGGCATCTCCACGCCGAGGTGCTCCCGCTCCACCGGCGGGGTGAGCAGGATCTCCACCAGGTCGGCGACGCGCACCGAGACCGGGGTCCGCAGGCCGGCACCGGACGCGAAGAAGGCGTCCGTGACCCGGGAGGCCTGGGCGAGCGGCAGCGGCAGGACGGGGGCGACGAGCTGCCCGTACAAGTCGATCCCGGAGCGGGCCGCGGGAGCCGCGAAGGCCTGCCGGTCCTGTTCGGCGCGGAACAGCGGGCCCGCGTCCAGCAGCCGGGACTGCAGCTGCGTGTGGCGGCGGATGCAGTCCTTGACGATGTCGACCAGCTCGGCGGCGCGCCGCTTGTTGTCCGGCTCCTCCGCCTCGTCTCGCGCCTTGCGGATGTTGGTCAGGATCGCGTTCTCGTGGCGGTAGCGGTCGGCCACGTGGTCGAGGGCCTCGGCGATCATGTCGGGTACGGTCACCAGCCAGTCCACCGCCCGTACGTTGCGCCGGGTCGCGTCCAGCGTGCGGCGCAGGGTCTCGGCGTACTGGACGGTGCGGTAGCGGGCCTGCTCGGCGGCGAGCTGGGCGTCGGCGAGCCGGCCCCGGCTGATCAGGACCTCCAGTTTGACCTCGGCGGCGATCTGCGCGCTGGTGACGTCCGTGTCGAGGGCGCCGACCAGGACGTTGACGGCTTCGTCCGTCGTGCGCAGGTACACCGCGCCGCCGTACCCGGGAACTTCCTCGATCAGCTTGAAGTCGTAGTCCCGGCGGACGTACACCCCGTCGGGCCCGAACGTGCCGTAGATCGCGCGGAACCCCCGGTCGACGCTGCCGACGTTGATCAGGTTCTCCAGCACCCAGCGGGCCACCCGCTCGTGCTCGGCCGCCGGGCGTCCCGGCGCCTGGGCGGCGACCCTCGGCAGCAGTCTGGCCACTATCTGCTCGTGGTCGGCGCCGGTGTCGAAGTCCATGTTGAGCGTGACCAGGTCGATCGCGGCGAGCGCGACCTCCGCCATCGCGTAGATCCCGTACTCGCCGGCCAGATTGGCCTTGCGTACGTCGAGGTCGTGCAGCGGGGCGGTGCAGGCGAGCGCGCGCAGCCGCCGGGCCAGGCCCTCGTCGGCGGCCGGGCCCGGCGCCGGGGACGGAAGGGTCTTCGCCGTGGCAGGGAAAGTCACGGACAAAGACTAGGCGCTGATACTGACAACATCCCAAACGGGATGGTTCGGCCCGTTCGCTCCCACCGCCGGCGGGACCACCCGGCGGACGGGCGGCCGGACACGCGGCCGGACGGACGGCCGGACGGACGCGGGGCACGGACGCGGGGCACGGAGGACCGGCGGACGGAACCCGCCCTGTTCTACGCTCACCGCATGGCTTCCATGATCACACCGGATTCGCCCGGCCCCGCCGCCCCCGTGATCGACCTCAACGCCGATCTCGGCGAGGGCTTCGGCCGGTGGACGCTGACCGACGACAAGGCCCTGCTGTCCGTCGTCACCAGCGCCAACGTCGCCTGCGGCTTCCACGCGGGCGACCCGTCCATCATGCGCCGCGTCTGCGAGCTGGCGGCGGCCCGCGGGGTGCGGATCGGCGCCCAGGTCTCGTACCGGGACCTCGCGGGCTTCGGCCGCCGGGCCATGGACGTGCCGGCCGACGAGCTGGCCGACGAGATCGCCTACCAGATCGGGGCGCTGGAGGTCTTCGCCCGGGCGGCCGGCTCTGCGGTGTCCTACGTGAAACCGCACGGGGCGCTCTACAACCGCACCGTGCACGACGCCACCCAGGCCGGCGCCGTCGTCTCCGGCGTGCTGCTGGCGGCCGGGCGGCCGGGGCTCCCCGTGCTCGGCCTGCCCGGCTCGCTACTGCTGGCCGCGGCCGAGCACGCCGGGCTGCGGGCCGTCCCGGAGGCCTTCGCCGACCGCGCCTACACCCCGGCGGGCACCCTCGTACCGCGCGCCGAGCCGGGAGCCGTGGTCGACGACCCGGACGCGGTGGTCGTCCGCGCCGTCGCGATGGCCACCGAGCGCGCGGTGACGGCCGCCGACGGATCCCGTGTCCCCGTCCCCGCCCGCTCGCTCTGCCTGCACGGGGACACGCCCGGGGCGGCGGAGCTGGCCCGGCGGGTCCGGACGGCGCTCGGCGCGGCCGGAGTCCGGGTGGAGGCGTTCGCGTGACCGGCGCGGTGAGGACGCTCGCCGTCGGCGCCGACGCGCTGCTGCTGGAGGTGGACACCGCCGAGGAGGTGGCCGCGCTCCACGCGGAGCTGCTGCGCCGCCGGGCGGGGGCCGCGGGGACGGCGGAGGCCGCCGGGACGGCGGGGACGGCAGGGACGGCGGGGAGGGAGGACTCCGCCGGCCTGGAGGGCGTACGGGACATCGTGCCCGCCGCCCGTACCGTCCTGCTCGACGGCGTACGGGACCCGCGCGCCCTCGCGGCCCGCATCTCCCGCTGGACCGTCCCGCCGCTCGCACCGGCCGACGGTCCGCCGCCGGTCACGGTCCCGGTGCGTTACGACGGACCGGACCTGGCCGAGGTGGCCGCGCTGTGGGGAGTGGCTCCCGAGGAGGTCCCCGGCATCGTCGGCGGCATCGGGTTCCGCGTCGCCTTCTGCGGCTTCGCCCCCGGCTTCGGCTACCTGACCGGCCTCCCGCCCCGCTTGCGCCTCCCCCGCCGCGCGACGCCCCGTACGGCCGTCCCGGCCGGGTCACTGGCGCTGGCGGGCGAGTACGCGGGGGTCTATCCGCGCTCCTCCCCCGGCGGCTGGCAGCTGATCGGCTCGACCGACGCGGTCCTGTGGGACCCCTCGCGCGAACCGGCCGCGCTGTTCGCGCCGGGGGTACGGGTGCGGTTCACGGAGGCGGCGGCGTGAGCGGGGGCACGGGGGGCGCCGGAGGCACGGGGGCCGGGGAGTCCGCGGGGTCTGTGGGGTCTACGGGGTCTACGGGGTCTACGGGGTCCGGGCCTACGGGGCTCGTAGGGCGCGGGCAGGCCTCGCATGCCGTCGAGGTGCTCCGGCCGGGCGCGCTGACCACCGTCCAGGACCGGGGCCGGCCCGGGTACGCGCATCTCGGCGTACCCCGCTCGGGCGCCCTCGACGCGGGGGCGCACGCGCTGGCCAACCGCCTGCTAGGCAACCCGCCGGAGGCCGCCACGCTGGAGACGACCCTGGACGGCGTGGGTCTGCGCGCCGTGGGCGGCCCGGTGGTGGTGGCCGTGACGGGAGCGCCGTGTGGTGTACGGGTCTGCGGGCGAGCGGTGCCCTGGGGAGCCCCGGTCCTGCTGCGAGCCGGGGCGGAGCTCGAGGTGGGCCGGGCGGAGTCGGGAGTGCGCAGCTACGTCGCGGTGCGGGGAGGGTTCGCCGTACAGCCGGTCCTGGGCAGCCGCTCGACGGATCTGCTGTCGGGCCTCGGGCCGCCGGTCCTCACGGCGGGGGCGTTGCTGGAGGTGGGGCCGGCCGGTCCGGATCCGGTGGCCGGGACGGACGCCCTGGCGGTGCCGGGCCCGCCCTCGGAACTCGTGCTCCCGCTCCGGCTGGGGCCGCGGACCGACTGGTTCGACCGGGAGTCGGTCACGGACCGGCTGCTGCGCGCGCGGTACCGCGTCTCGGCGGCCTCGAACCGCATCGGCCTGCGCACCGAGGGCCCCCCGCTGTCCCGGGCCCGCGGCGGCGAACTGCCGAGCGAGGGCATGGTGCTGGGCGCGGTCCAGGTCCCCCCGGACGGCCACCCGGTGGTCTTCCTGGCCGACCACCCGGTCACCGGCGGCTACCCGGTCATCGGCGTAGTCCCCCCGGGCCCCGCCCTCGACGCAGCCGCTCAGGCCCGACCGGGGATGGGGGTTCGGTTCGTGGGGGTTCGGGTCGGGGGAGCTCGGTTCGGATGAGCTTGGTTCGGGGGGCGGGGACGTTGACGGTGGGGCGGGGTAGGCCGGGCTGCGGCCTGCCGGGGGCGAGGCCCACCCCACCCCCGCCGAGCCGTCAACGCCCCCGCCCGACCGCAGCGAAGGCCCACCCCACCCCCGCCCTACACCGCCGACTCCGGAGCGATCCTGTTGCGGACCGCCGACTGGACGTCCTCTTCTTCCGCCGGGTCCGCCGCCAGGCGGCGGAGTCGCGGGGTCACTCGGGCGTCCGCCGTCGCCGCGTGGTGGGCGGCGACCTCGCGCGTGGTCTCCTCGCAGTCCCAGAGGCATTCGACCGCGAAGCCCTCCGCGAACGACGGGTCCGTGGCCGCCAGGGCCCGCGCGGCGCGGCCGCGCAGGTGGGACGAGGCCGTCTCGCGGTAGACGTGGCGCAGCACCGGTGCCGCGCAGCCGACCGCGAGCCGGCCGGCTCCGTCGACCAGGGCGAACAGCCGCGCCGCGTCGGGGCCGGCGCCCCGCACCGTGGAGCGCAGGGCTCCGAGCACCAGGCCCGCGTCCTCGGCCCCGCCGCGGGCGGCCAGGATGGCCGCCGCGGCCGCTCCGAGGGCGTCGGGGCGGTGGATCCAGCGCCGGGCCCGCTCGACGGCGCCGGGGCCGCACATGCGCTCGTACGCGGCTACGGCCGGTTCGTCGCCGGCGGCTTCGATGAGGTCCAGTACGGCCGGGTTCTCCGGTTCCGCGAGGACCAGGTGGTGCAGGGCGGTGGCGCGGGCGGCCTCGCCGCAGGCGCCGGCGGCCGCCGCGAGGATCGCGGAGCGGTCCTCCGGCGTGGCCACGGCGGCCAGGCAGCGGGCGGCGGGGACGTGCAGGGGGGTCCCCCGGCTCAGGCCGTCGGCGGCCCAGTCGAAGACGGCCTGGACGCCCCAGCCGGGCTGGGGGCCGCGCGGGGTGAGCTGGCGCTGCCAGCGGTCGAAGGAGCCTTGCTGGCGGGCGGCGCGCAGGCGGGCGGCGTAGGCGGGGGCCTCGGGGTTCTCCTCCCACAGGCGCCAGGGTCTGGGCTCGTAGGCGTCGCGGACGGCGGCGGCGAGCCGCGCCTCACCCTCCGGGGTGGCGGGGAACCGGGCGAGGACGGCGTCGGCCAGCGAGCGCAGGCCCTCGTCGTCGTCGCGCAGGGCGAGCTCGTCGAGGGCCCAGGCCCAGTTGGCGCCCGTGGCGGCGTAGCGGCGCAGCAGCATGAGTGCGTCGTCGCGGCCGTACGAGGCCAGGTGTCCGAGGACGGACAGGGCGAGGCCGGTGCGGCGGTCGTCCTCGTCGTCGAGGTCGTCGACGCCGAAGAGGTGGGTCTCGATCGCGCCCAGGGGGCCGTCGAGATCCAGGTACAGCCGGGCGTAGTACAAGGAGCGGTTCTCGACCTGCCAGTCCTGGCGCGGATCGCCGGCCACGCACCGGTCGAGCGCCGCGAGGGCCTCGGCCCTGGGCGCCGCGAGGGCGTGCAGCGTGCCGTCGCCGCGGCCGCGCTGGAGGAGACCGAGCAGGGTGCCGCTCGGCGCTATGACTGGTTCGAACATGGGAATGGCCTCAAATCAAGCTGGGGACGCAACCGGGAATCAAAATTCACAGGGCCGCGTAACAGCATGTGAGGACGTCCGCCGTCATGTTCCGCTCGATGTAGACCATTGCCTTCTCACTCTCGTCGGTGCTTCGCGGCCAGGGCGGCGGTCCCCCGGCAGGAAGGGAGCCGGACACCCGTTGTGTCCTGCCCGCTCCTGCCCGTCCGCCATGTCCGCGAATCGAATCCGTCGTCATGATGACCCAGTCGGTTTGTGCGCCGCGACCACATTTAAGGCCGCCGTGACCAATCCGTGAGGTCTGGGCCGGTCAGGGACCGGCCAAAAGCGGACTACTTGGCTCCGAAAAGTTCCAGCAGGTCAGCCTTTGCGAACATGCGGGCCGTGTCCACGGCGGAGGGGGTTCCGGCGTTCGGGTCGGCCCCGCCGGCGAGCAGCGCACGGATGACGGCCTCCTCGCCCTTGAAGACGGCCCCGGCGAGCGGGGTCTGGCCGCGGTCGTTGGCGCGGTCGGCCTCGGCGCCGCGGGTGAGCAGGGCCGTGACGGCGTCGGCGTGGCCGTGGTACGCGGCGAGCATGACGAGGGTGTCGCCGCGGTCGTTGGTGAGGTTCGCCGGGACGCCCGCGTCGAGGTAGGCGGCGAGGGTCTCGGTCTCACCCTGACGGGCGAGGTCGAAGATCTTGGTGGCCAGCTCGATGACGTCCTCGTCGGGAGCGTCCGGGGAGGCCTGGGAGCTGCCCTCGACGTGCTCACTCATCGGTCGTACCGCCTTTCACGGGCAGGGGTGCGTACGGCAGCGCGTCCGTACGGGTGAATCGCCAGAGTAGCGCCCGGACCTGCACATGAGCGGAGCGGGCCGAGGCAATGATCACCCTGCGGCCCCCTTGCGGCCTGCCCGCCCGGCACGCCAGCCGGGCTGGGCCGGTCAAGTGAAAATTCTTCATATTCACCCATATGCACCTTTTGTCGCATTGATACTTGCTGTGAGCCTGGAAGAACTGATGGTGACTGTCCCCACCCACCAGGAGAACTCCTCATGGTCCTTTCCATCTCAGGTGTCGTCCTGCTCGGCATCATCTGCTTCCTCTTCTTCAAGAAGGACGGAATGAAGCTGACGCACGCGTTCGTGTGCGCGCTCTTCGGCTTCTTCCTCGCGGGCTCCGCCATCGCCCCCAGCATCACGGCGAGTACGGCGAGCCTCGCGAGCCTTCTCGGCGGGATCAAGCTCTAGCGCCCCGCCCAGGCAACCACCCGAAGCATCCACAACTCCAGGAGACGCCCGTGGTCCGGCGCCCACTTCCCCGCATCCTCAGCAGCGGCACCGTGTCGCTGACCCGGGGCCGCGACTTCGCTCGCACGGCCGCCGACAGCGCCACGGACGTCCTCCATCCGCTCCTCGTCATCGGACGGGGACTGCGCGTCCTGGCCTCGGCCGGGCGGCGCAAGTGGTGCGACACCCCCAAGGACAAGCGTGGTCCCGCACTGTTCCTGGGAGCCGCCTGCGTCCTCGTGGTCGCACTCGTCCCCTACGGCCCCCTCACCGCCCTGCTCACCCTCATGGCGGCGGCGGCCTGGCAGGGACGCGACCGCACCCCGGTGAAGACCGGACCCAGCGATGCCGAGACCGAGCGCCTCGGCTCCCTCTACGAAGCCCTCGTGCCGTACTTCTCCATTCCGGAGGATCCGAGTCCGCTCTTCGCCCACGGCGGGGACTGGGACAAGGCCTTCAGCGGCTACGAGTTCGACGAGGCGGGCCGCGTCACCCGGCTCCACATCCGCTACCCGGCCTACTTCACCGACGGCGAGGCCGCCTCGCGGGCCCGGATCGAGGCACTGCTGCACGCCAAGTCCGGGCGCGGACGGGAGTATCTCTTCGACTGGGACGAGGAGGGCAACCAGCTCGGCCTGAGTGTGCTGGCGGCGCTGCCGACAGGTATCGCCGCCCAGCCCTTCGTGACGTCCCCCGGTGAGACCGTGCTCGGTTTCACCGACGCCGGCGGGGTGCAGCGCACCCTGCCCGTCCTGGAGGCCGACGTACCGCGCGACATGCCGCCGGTCATCTGGCGCACCGGCTCCCGCTCCGCCGAGCCCCACCTGCTGGCCGTCGGCCAGCCCGGCAGCGGAACCTCCACGCTGCTGCGCTCGGTCGCCCTGCAGGCCCTGCGGCACGGGGGCGACGTACTGATCGTGGAGGGCGGCGGCAGCGGCGAGTACTCCTGCCTGTCCGGCCGCGCCGGCGTGCTGGCCGTGGAATGCGGGCTGGCCGGGGCGCTGGCCACCCTGGAATGGGCCGCGCGCGAGACCGAGCGGCGCCTGATCGCCACCCATCGCGCCCGGGAAGCGGGCCGGGCCGCGCCCGAGGACACCCGCCGCCCGCTGTGGATCCTGCTCGACCGGCCCAGCGTGCTGGGCCACCTCGCCGCCGCCGAGGGCGCCCCCGACCCGCTCGCGCAGCTCCAGGTGCCGCTGCGGCACGGGCGCGCCGCGCACGTGACCGTGGTGGTGGCCGAACAGTTCGACCACCTGGAGCTGCTGCACGACTCCGTCTGGCAGCACACCCGGGCCCGGGTCGTCCTGGGGTCCGCCTCGATCCAGCAGATCGCCGACGTGCTGGGACTCCCCCCGCACACCACGCCGACGGCCGTCGCGCCGCCCGGGCGCGGGTACGCCCGGCTCGGCACCGGTCCCGTGCACCGGCTGCAGGTGCCCGCCACCCCGGACCCGTACGACGAGGCCACCCACCCGTCGCACCGGCAGGCGGTACTGGAGCTCCTGCCCGAGCGGCAGGCCCAGCCCAAGGCCGTGCCGGACCACGCCACACCGACGAAGCCGCTGCGCATCCTCCAGCCGGTGCAGCCCCTGCAGCCGTCGCAGGCGGTCCAGCCGGGGCAGCCGCCGGCCCAGGCGCAGGGTCCGTCGATCGACACCCCGGGGATCCCCGAGGTCCCGGTGGACGCCCCCTGAGGAGCGTCAGGCCGAGGGGTGGAGGGCGCCGGGCGCACGGCCCGCGGACCACGCGGCAGGCGGCCCGGCGGCGCTCCTACGCGACGAACGTGCGCGGCGGCTCCGCGCCGCCGCCGCCCGCGCCCGTGCCGACCAGCCGGGCCGCGGCGGCGAGCCGGGCTGCCGCCTCCTCCGCCACCGGGCCGCCGACGGTGAACGGGAGCCGTACGTACCCCTCGAAGGCACCGTCGACCCCGAACCGGGGGCCCGAGGGGACCCGTACGCCGACCCGCTCCCCCACCTCGGCCAGCCGGGAGCCGGAGAGGCCGCCCGCGCGGGCCCACAGCGTCAGGCCGCCGCGCGGTACCTGGAACTCCCAGTCCGGCAGTTCCCGGCGCACGGCCGCCACCAGGGCGTCGCGGTTCTCGCGGGCCTGGTCGCGGCGGATCTCGACGGCCTGCGCCCAGCCGCCTGTGCGCATCAGCCAGTTCACCGCGAGCTGTTCCAGCACGGGGGTGCCGAGGTCGGCGTACGCGCGGGCCGCCACGAGGCTGCGGATGACGTCGGGAGCCGCGCGGACCCAGCCGATGCGCATGCCGGCCCAGAAGGCCTTGCTGGCGGAGCCGACGGTCACGACCGTGGAGCCGGCCGGGTCGAAGGAGCAGACCGGGCGCGGCATCTCCACGGCCGGATCGAGCTGGAGCTCGATCATGGTCTCGTCGGCGACGAGCACGGTGCCGGCCGAGCGGGCGGCCTGCACCATGGCGCGGCGCTGCTCGTCGGAGGCGAGCGCGCCGGTCGGGTTGTGGAAGTCGGCGACGACGTAGGCGAGGCGGGGGGCCGAGTCGCGCAGGACCTGGCGCCAGACGTCCATGTCCCAGCCGGTCAGCCCCTCCGCCATGGCCACGGGCACCAGGCGGACCCCGGCGGCGCGCATGAGCTGGAGGATGTTGGCGTAGGAGGGGGATTCGACGGCGATCCGCTCGCCGCGCCCCGCGAAGAGGCTGCAGATGGCGTCGATGGCGCCCATCGCGCCCGTGGTGACCATGATCTGCTCGGGCATGGTCGGGATGCCGCGCTCGGTGTAGCGGTCGGCGAGCATGCGGCGCAGGGCGGGCAGCCCGGCCGGGTAGTCCCCGTGGGTGTGGGCGTACGGGGGGAGTTCCTCCAGGGCTCCCTGGACGGCCCTGGTGAGCCACGGCTCGGGGGCCGGGAGGGCGGCGCAGCCGAGGTCGATCATCGAGCCGAGGGATTCGGGGGGCAGGGGTTCGAGGCCGCGTGCGGGCGTCGGGTTGCCGGCCGGCACCGAGGTCCAGCTGCCGGCGCCCCGGCGGGACTCCAGGAACCCCTCGCCGCGCAGGGCCTCGTAGGCGGCGGCGACGGTGGTGCGGCTGACGGAGAGCACCACCGCGAGCTCCCGCTCCGCGGGGAGGCGCGCGGCGACGGGAACGCGGCCCTCGAGGACGAGGAGGCGGATGCCGTCGGCGAGGGAGCGGTACGCGGGCAGCTTGCGCGCCCCGGGCACGGCGGCCCGCCCCTGCTGGGAGGTGATGAGCCGGCCGAGCTGTGCGGCGCCTACCGCCGAGGTCCACTGCGCCATGGGTTCCGGTCCACCTTCGTCGAATTGGCCCCCTACCGGCCCCTGGGGTCCGGTATTGGATTGATCCCGCCGGTCCAGACTGTCACGCGGTGGTTCCTTCCGGCCAGGGGGCCCCGTGTGCGGGGGGTCCGCGGCGCCGGGCGGACGGGCCCCGCCCCGGGCGAGGGCCCCGCACGGTCCGCCGGAACCCCGCCGGCGGGCCGTTCACCGGCCGGACACCGGGGCACTCCCGCCCCGGCGGGAACAGGGGGCATACTGCCGCGGTGACGCACGTACGCCTTCGCCATCCCTATCTCGACCACCCCGCTCCGATCCCCTTCGCCCATCGCGGCGGGGCCGCGGACGGGCTGGAGAACACCGCCGCCGCCTTCCGGCGGGCCGCCGACGCGGGGTACCGGTACTTCGAGACCGATGTGCACGCCAGCGCCGACGGCAAGCTGGTCGCCTTCCACGACGCGACCCTGGACCGGGTCACGGACGGCCGCGGCCGCATCCGGGAGCAGCCGTGGAGCCGGATCCGGGAGGCCCGGGCCGGCGGGACCGAGCCGCTGGCGCTCTTCGAGGACCTCCTCGAGGAGTTTCCGCAGGCCCGCTGGAACGTGGACGTCAAGGACGAGTCCGCCCTGCACCCGCTGGTCAATCTGATCGCGCGCGCGAAGGTCTGGGACCGGGTGTGCGTGGGCTCCTTCTCGGAGAGCCGGGTCGCGCGGGCACAGAAGATCGCCGGTCCCCGGCTGGCCACCTCGTACGGGGTGCGCGGCGTGGTCGGGCTGCGGCTGCGCTCGTACGCGATCCCGGCGGCGCTGCGCGCGGGCGCGGTGGCGGCGCAGGTTCCGGAGACGCAGGCGGGCATCCGCGTGGTGGACCGGCGGTTCGTACGCACCGCACACGAACGGGGACTCCAGGTGCACGTGTGGACCGTGAACGAACCGGAACGCATGGAGGCGCTGCTCGACCTCGGTGTCGATGGCATCATGACCGACCGGATCGACATCTTGCGCACGGTGCTGGACCGGCGCGGGGCCTGGGCCTGACCGGCCGCGGGCCTGCGCGCGCACGGTCGGGGGCCGCGGCGGTACGGGGACCAGCGAGGGGGCACTCATGAGTGCGCAGACCACAGATCAAGCGGAACCGGGTGCGGAGGACGGCAGAACCGCCGCCGCGGCCGCCGCGGCACGCAAGCGCGAACAGCACGGCTGGTACTTCTACGACTTCGCCTGCTCGGTCTATTCGACGAGCGTGCTCACCGTGTTCCTCGGGCCGTACCTGACGGCGGTGGCCAAGGCCGCCGCCGACGCCGACGGCTACGTGCACCCGCTGGGCATCCCGGTGCGGGCCGGCTCGTACTTCGCCTACTCCGTGTCGGCCTCGGTGATCGTGGCCGTCCTGATCATGCCCCTGGTGGGTGCGCTCGCGGACCGCGGCGGGCGCAAGAAGCCGCTGCTGGCGGCGGCCGCGTACACGGGAGCGGCGGCGACCACCGGGATGTTCTTCCTCGGCGGCGAGCGCTATCTGCTCGGCGGGCTGCTGCTGATCGTCGCGAACGCGGCGCTGTCGGTCTCGATGGTGCTCTACAACGCCTATCTGCCGCAGATCTCCACGCCGGACGAGCGGGACACCGTCTCCTCGCGCGGCTGGGCCTTCGGCTACACCTCGGGCGCCTTCGTCCTCGTACTGAACCTCGTGGTCTACCAGGGCCACGACTCGTTCGGACTGTCGGAAGGCGCGGCCGTACGGATCTGCCTGGCCTCGGCGGGACTGTGGTGGGGAGCCTTCGCGATCGTCCCGCTGCGGCGGCTGCGTGACCGGGCCGTGGTCCGGGAGGCGGGGGCGGGGCCGGCGGTCAGCGGCTGGAAGCAGCTCGTCGCCACCCTGAAGGACATGCGGCGCTACCCGCTGACCCTGTCGTTCCTGCTGGCATACCTGATCTACAACGACGGCGTGCAGACGGTGATCTCCCAGGCCTCCGTCTACGGCTCGGAGGAGCTCGGGCTCGAGCAGTCCACTCTGATCGTGGCCGTGCTGCTCGTGCAGGTCCTGGCGGTGGCGGGTGCGCTGGGGATGGGCCGGCTGGCGGCGCGGTACGGATCCCAGCGGACGATCCTCGGTTCGCTGGCCGCGTGGGGGCTGACGCTGGCCGCCGGCTACTTCCTGCCGGCCCGGACCCCGATGTGGTTCTTCGTGCTCGCCGCGATGATCGGGCTGGTGCTGGGCGGCAGCCAGGCGCTGTCGCGCTCGCTGTTCTCGCACCTGGTGCCGGCGGGCAAGGAGGCGGAGTACTTCTCGGCGTACGAGATGAGCGACCGCGGGCTGAGCTGGGTGGGACCGCTCGTCTTCGGCATCACCTACCAGGTCACGGGGAGTTACCGGGACGCGATCATCTCGTTGGTGGTCTTCTTCGCACTGGGTTTCGTGCTGCTCGCCAGAGTGCCGGTGCGGCGCGCGGTGGAGGCGGCGGGGAATCCTGTACCCGAGCGGATCTGACCGGATCCGAGTGGACTCGGGTGGATATCGGCTGGGCCTCGAGCGGATCCGAGAAGGATCCAGGACGCGAATTCGGAACAGATTTCGACGTTCAAGCGAAGGGCCGGTAGTGTACGCCTTTGGCCTGCCAGGCGGACCGTTACTGCGTGCTTACGAAGTGAAGACGTTGGGTGACATCTGCTGCCAGATGTGACAAAACGGGCATTGGTGGGTACAACAAGGGGCGGCACGACGGGCGACGCGTGACCCGGAGCGGGAATCTATACCGCCGACCGGACGTTGACCGGATGACGACGACAGCGACACCTGTCCTGTGGGCGACAAGCCCGGGAGGCACGATTCATGAGTGAGCGAGCTCTCCGCGGTACGCGGCTCGTGGTTACCAGCTACGAGACGGACCGCGGCATCGATCTGGCCCCGCGCCAGGCGGTGGAGTACGCATGCCAGAACGGACATCGATTTGAGATGCCGTTCTCGGTTGAGGCAGAAATCCCGCCGGAGTGGGAGTGCAAGGCGTGCGGCGCCATGGCACTCCTGGTGGACGGGGACGGGCCCGAAGAGAAGAAGGGCAAGCCTGCGCGAACGCACTGGGACATGCTCATGGAGCGACGCACCCGCGAGGAGCTGGAGGAAGTGCTGGCCGAGAGGCTGGCGGTCCTTCGTTCCGGCGCCATGAACATTGCCGTGCATCCGCGGGACAGCCGCAAGTCCGCCTGACAGCCGGACGCCAGCACAGCAAGACAGCAAGAAGCCGAGGGCCCCCGCCACACTGCGTGGCGGGGGCCCTCGGCTTTGTCGTGGATCAGGGGGTGAGCGGCGGCCGGTAGGCGGAGTCGGCGCCGGAGCCGGGCTGCGCCGGCCGGTCCTCGCGGACGACCTCGCCCGGGATGACCTCGCCCGGAATGACCTTGCCGTCCGGGTAGTGGATGCGGGCCTGCTGGAAGGCGTCGCCGAAGGATCCGGTGGGCGCCGACGCCATCTTGCGCTCCAGCGTCCTGGACGCGCGGCGGCCTATCCAGGCGCGGACCGGCGGGAGCAGGCAGAGCAGGCCCACCGCGTCGGAGATGAGGCCCGGCATCATCAGGAGGAGGCCGGCCAGCATGGTCAGGCCGTTGCCCCGGCCGGGCTGCGCCGGAGCGGGCTGTTTGCCCGCCTGGGCCTGCTGGAAGGTGTCCGTCAGGTTCTTGAAGGCGCGCCGCCCGGCCCTCTTGATGAGCACCGCACCGAGGACCAGGCCGCCCACGAGCAGCAGGGCGACGGCACCGCCGCCGAACGCTCCGGCGACCAGGCTGAGCAGCCAGATCTCCAGGATCAGCCAGGCCGCGATGGCCAGGGGGAGGAAGGTGCGGGCCGGCGAGCGCCGCCGGGGGGCCGTAGAGGTCGGAACTCCGGTCGTCATACCACCAGTGTGCCTGGGCCGATATAAAAGCGTCCTCAGCCGGAGGTACCGGACATCCCCTAGGGGTGCCGGGACGGGCGGGACCGGGGCGGGCCGGACCCGGACGGGACGGGCGGGACGGCCGGACCGGGACGGCGCGCACCGGCGGCCGCCCCGGCACCCGCCGCGGCCGGCCTGCCGCGGGCTACTTGCCGCGGAGTCTGCCGGTCACCTTGTTCACGTGTTCCGTCACGCCCCACTGGGTGACCCGCCAGAGGGCCTCCACCACGATGTCCTTGCTCATCTTGCTGTCGCCGAACTCGCGCTCCACGAAGGTGATGGGCACCTCGACCACGCGGAAGCCCTTGCGCACGGCCCTGCGGGCCAGGTCCACCTGGAAGCAGTACCCGGCGGAGGCCACGTCCTCCAGGCCGAGGCCCTCGAGGGTCTCGCGCCGGAAGGCCCGGTAGCCGCCGGTGATGTCCCGGAGCGGGACGCCCAGCATCATCCGGGAGTACGTGGAACCGCCGCGGGAGAGGAATTCACGGCTCTTCGGCCAGTTGACGACCCGGCCGCCGGGGACCCAGCGGGAGCCCAGCACGAGGTCGGCGCCTTCGAGCGCGGTGAGCAGCCGGGGCAGTTCCTCGGGCTGGTGGGAGCCGTCGGCGTCCATCTCCACGATGACGCCGTAGCCCTGGTCCAGGCCCCACTGGAAGCCGGCCAGGTAAGCCGCTCCGAGCCCTTCCTTGCCCTTGCGGTGCAGGACGTGGACGTGCTCGTCCTGGGCCGCGAGCTCGTCCGCGAGCTTTCCCGTTCCGTCGGGGCTGTTGTCGTCCGCGACCAAGATGTGGGCCTCGGGCACAGCCGCGCGGACGCGGCCGACGATCAGCCCGATGTTCTCCGCCTCGTCGTAGGTCGGAATGATCACCAAGGCCGTGCCGAGCGGTCCGTAGCTTCGCTGTCCGCCGTCGCTCACTGATTCCCCTTTTGCGTTCTCGTACATCCCGTACGTCTTCGTGTACGTCGTGTCGCAGAGGATGATTTTAGAACAGCGATCGGAGCCCGCGGTCCTTCGGGCCGGACCGGCGCCCGCTGGCTGCGGGCCGCCTGACCGTTGTCTACTGGACCGACGGGCCCCGACCGGAGGCCACCCTCCCCCGTGCTCCTTCGAAGCAGGGGGACCCCCTTCCGGCGAAACCTTCCCTCGCCCCCGAGGCGCGGGCGCGGCTGAGCGAACGGCTCCGTCCGGTACGGACGTCCGGTGGTGGACCCGGCCGAACCTATCCGGGTCCGGCCGCCCTGACCGAACCAGGGACCGCCGGATCACCCCTGTGGCCGTACGAATACCTCCCGGCCGCCGACGACGGTGGCCAGGCAGACCGGCAGTTCCGCGCCGGGGGTCAGGTCCGGGAGTCCGGGGGTGCCGGAGCGGGGGTCGGTGGACCAGCGGGCGACCCGGTCGTCGGGGGCCTGCACCACCAGCTCGGCGGCCTGCCAGACCGCGTAGTCGGCCGGGGCGCCGGGAACGAGGGTGCCGGCGTCGTCGCGGCCCAGGGCCCGCCAGCCGCCGCGGGTGTGGGCGGCGAAGGCGGCCCGTACGGAGATCCGGTGGGCCGGCGTGCGGTGGAACGCGGCCGCGCGGACCGTGCCCCAGGGATCGAGCGGGGTGACGGGGGCGTCCGAGCCGAACGCGAGCGGGACGCCCGCCTTGAGCATGGCCGCGTACGGGTTGAGCGTGCGGGCGCGCTCCGCGCCGAGCCGGTCGGCGTACATGCCCTCCTCGCCGCCCCACAGCGCGTCGAAGGCGGGCTGGACGGAGGCGGTGAGGCCGAGCGCCGCGAAGGCGGCGATGGCGGCCGGGGTCATCATCTCGGCGTGCTCGACGCGGTGGCGGGCGGCCCGGACGCGGTCGAGGCCGACCTTGTCGGCGGCGGCCGTGACGCCGGCGATCACGGCGCTGATCGCCGCGTCGCCGATGGCGTGGAAACCGGCCTGGAGCCCCGCCTCGGTGCAGGCCGCCACGTGCGCGGCGACGTCGTGCGCGTCGAGGTAACCGGTGCCGGTGTGGCCGGCGTCGGCGTACGGGGCGTGCAGGCAGGCGGTGTGCGAGCCGAGGGCGCCGTCGACGAAGAGGTCGCCGGCGGCCCCGACGGCGCCGAGCGCCTTGGCCTGGTCGAGGTCGCGGTCGGCCCAGTAGCCGAAGACCCGGGGGCCGGGGCGGGTGCGCGCGAGCTCCATGAGGGCGGTGAAGTCCTCGGCGGAGGAGATGTCCGGGCCTGCGCACTCGTGGACGGAGCCGATGCCGAGGGAGGCGGCCCGGTCCAGGGCGGCCCGCTGGGCCTCGGCGCGCTGGGCCGGGAGGAGGGCTTCGAGCGCCGCGCGGCGGACCTGGTGGTGGTCGTCGCGGGTCAGCGGCTCGTCGCCGGCGCTCCGGACCCCGGGGACGAGGTCCAGGAGGGCCGTGGACACCACGGCGGAGTGCACGTCGATGCGGCTGAGGTAGAGCGGCCGGCCGCCGGTGGCCTCGTCCAGTTCCCGGCGGGAGGGGGCACGGCGCTCGGGCCAGCGGGCCGCGTCCCAGCCGTGCCCGAGGAGGACCCGGTCGGCGGGGCGGCGGTCCGCGTACGCCCGCACCCGCGCGAGGGCCTCGGCCAGGGAGGCGGCCCCGGAGAGGTCCAGTCCGGTCAGGGCCAGGCCCGCCGAGGTGGTGTGGACGTGGGCGTCGGTGAAGGCGGGTGTGACGAGCGCGCCGCCGAGGTCGACGACCTCGTCCACGCCCTGCGCGAAGGCGTCCGCGGCGCCCTCGGAACCGACCCAGGCGACGTGGCCGCGCTCGACCACCATCGCGGTGGCGAAGGGGTCGGCGGGGCTGTGGACCTCTCCGCCGCGCAGGAGGACGGTCCGGTGGGGTCCGGAGGCGGCGGAGGTGCCCGGTGTTCCGGCGGCGGAGTCGGCAGTGCGGTCTGTCATGCCGACAGTCTCCCCTTTGGGGCGCGCCGTCCGCACGGTCGGGGTCGCCCGGGGCGGTTACACGCGCGGGGGGCGGGATTCGTACGGGGTGGAGAGGACCACCGTCGTGCGGGTGGCGACGTGGGCCAGGGCGCGCAGGCGGCCGAGGAGGTCTTCCAGTTCCAGGGGCGTCGCGACGCGGACCTTGAGGATGTAGTTCTCGTCGCCCGCGACGCTGTGGCAGGCCTCGATCTCGGGAACCCCGGACAGCCGGTCCGCGATGTCGTCCGGCGCGCTCGGGTCGAAGGGCTTGACCGAGATGAAGGCGGTCAGCGGCAGCCCCACGGCTTCGGGGTCGACGACGGCCGCGTAGCCGCGGATGACTCCGCGCTGTTCCAGGCGGCGTACTCGCTGGTGGACCGCCGACGTGGACAGGCCGGTGGCCTTGCCCAGGTCCGTGTAGCTCATCCGCCCGTCCCGCACCAGCAGATCCACGATCTGGCGGTCCAGCTCCTCCATTGCGCTCATAGCCGCACAACTTACGTCCCTGACCCGCTCCAGGCCCAGCCGTGTCCACGTTTTGACGCGGCACCACATGGCACCTGCGCCGGGCATGTGACCAAGGCCACAGGAGTACGCGGGCGTACGACGGCCGGATGTGGTTACTCGTGCCGTGCGACGGGAAGTGCTTGGGATGGCCGTGGGCGAAGAAGCTGCCCGCCCGGCCCACCCAAGGGGGAGTACATCCATGCTGAACACCAAGCGCGCCGGTCGCACAGAACCGGAGCCCCTGGAAATCGTCGAGGGCGACTACGCCGACGACGACGACTACCTCGGATACGCCGAGGGATTCGAGATCCACCACGCGGTCTGCCCGGACTGCGGTCAGGCGATCGCCCTCGTCGCGGACGAGGAGTTCCTGCCGCAGCACGCCCTCTGCCTGACCCCGTGGAACCCCTTCGGGCTCACGGTGTGCGCGGGTACCGGGCGGCCCGCCTCCGACGCGCTGCCCACCCTCGGGCTCGCCGCCGAGGGGACCGCGGAGCTGGAGCCCGTCGTGCACCTCGCGCTGCCGCAGGGGCTCGACTGGCGTACGCAGCCCTTCTCGCACGTCGGCGGCCCCGGCTCGCGCCCGGTCCGGATGCCGGCGCCCGCGACCCTGCCGCAGAAGCGGCAGCACGCCCAGGCCGCCTGAGCCGCCCGGGCGCCGTACGTCCGCGCATCCACGTCCCGCACCCACGTCCCGCTTCAGCGCTTCCGCGCGTCCACTTCCGCGGCCGAACTCCCGCGTACGGGCTACCAGTACGTTCCCTGCACCATGGCGGCCAGGCTGGCATGGTGCAGGATCAGGCCGTCCGGGTCCGCCGGGACCTCCACCTCGCCGAAGTGCGCCTGCCGGTAGGCGATGCGCAGCATCACGATCCCGTGCCGCAGGGCTGCGTAGAGGGTGTGGAACTCCATGTCCCGCGGCGTGTGCCCGGTGAGTTCGGCGTACCGGCGCTCGATGTCGTCGCGGCGCAGGAACTCCGGCAGGCCGGGCTGGCCGAAACCGACGGTCAGGTCCTGGAAGAAGCGGTGGAGGTAGACCGTCCAGCCGAGGTCGACCTCGCGCGGGGCGAGGGCCGCCATCTCCCAGTCGAGGACGGCGACGGGCGCGAAGCCGTCGGCCTCGTAGATCACGTTGCCGATGCGCGCGTCGCCCCAGTTGAGTACGGCCGGGCCGCCCTCGTCGGCCGGCCAGAGGTCTTCGAGGCGGTCGAAGGCCCGTTCCAGCAGCGGGGACCTGGACTTTCCGGTCACCACCCAGTCGTAGTAGGCGCGTTGGGCGTCGACGTGGCGGCGCAGCGGGCTGCCGTCGCCCTCGGGGAGGAGGAACTGCGCCTCCTCGGGCGGGAACTGGTCGTGGAGCCGGGCCAGGAGGGAGACGCTCGCCTCCTGGAGTCGGGCGCGTTCGGCGTCGGTCGCGGCGTGGAGCCAGTTGCCCTCGTAGGTGTAGGGCATCACGTCGGGCGGTACGCGGCCTTCGGCGCGGGCCATCACGAAGAAGGGCGCTCCGAGCGGAGCCGGGTCCTCTTCGAGCCACTGGACGCGGGGGACGGGCAGGTCGGTGTGCGAGGCGACCAGGCTCATCACGCGGTGCTGGCGGGGCATGTCGTAGGTGGGGAAGACGGTGTAGGCGGCCGGGTCCGCGGCGAGGCGCAGGGCGCAGGCGCGGACGGGGGCGTCGGGGTGTTCGATGTCGAAGAGCAGGGTCTCGCTGGACATGCCGTTGGAACCGGGGACGGAGACGTTGGTGACCTTCGCGCCGGGGAGCTCGGTGTCGAGCCAGGCGGCGAGGCGCCGGCCGAGTTCCTCGGGTTCGCGGGTGGAGGTGCGGGGGCGTGGTGCCGGTCCTGCCATGGGGATACCCCTTCCTGTTCCTGCCTGACTGCCTGACCTGCCTGACCTGCCCGGTGCCGGCCGTTGCCGCCTGGCCTGCCCGGTGCCGGCCGGCCTGTCGGCCTGCTTGCCTGCTCCGGCCCGCTCCGGCCGGCTTTCGTCCCGTCCGCCGCCGCTACGGGGCCACGGAGCCGTAGTCGGTGAAGCCGCTCGGGTCGTGGCGGCCGAAGCTGCCGTGTTCGAAGATGCCGAAGCCGGTCCGGCCGTCGAGGGTGAAGCGGGCCGAGTGGTCGGTGACCCCGAAGGCGGCCATGGGGTGGGCGGCGGGGTCCGAGAGGTCGTACACGCGGCGGTCGGTCCAGCCGCGGCCCTTCCAGGTGCCGTGCTGCCAGTCGGACGCGGGCGGGTAGCCGGCGCCGACCGCGAGCGGGGAGGAGTTCAGGATCTCCACGCCCAGTTCGAGGGGCTTGCGGCCGGCCGGGTCGGTGAGGTGCACGACGGCGCTCACCGGGTGGCGGGTTCCGGGCCGGTAGCGGATGTCGGTGTGCGGCCAGCCGAGCTGTACGTCGTGACGGCCGCTGTCCTCGGGGAAGACCTCGACGGCTTCGCTGAGGTTGCGCAGGCCGTCGGCGTCCTCCTGGGCGATGACCATCAGGAAGCGGTCCTCGAACCGGACGGGGATCCAGAGCCAGTGGAAGCCCTCGGGCCGGTACTCCTCGGCGGCGCGGCCGCCGTCCTCCCCGGGGATCGGGCGGACGCCCCAGCTGCGGTCGCGGGTCCCGGTCCACTCGGCGGCGTCGAGGACGTACTCCTCACCCTTGGCGCGGAGGGTGCCGGTGACGTGCCCCGCCTGGACGAAGCGACGGCCTTCGAGGAGGAGGCGGTCGCCGCGACGCTGCGTGTGGTGCGGCTCCCAGAGGGCGGGGAACTCGGCGGTCCAGCTGATGTCGTACGACAGTCCGTCGGGGTCGTCCGGGTCGGCGGCGCAGGTGAGCCCGATGCGCTTGAGGGGTTCGTCGACGGCGATCCGGAGCGGGCCGACGGAGAGGTTCATCCGGTCGTCGGTCAGGGCGTCGGAGGCGCGGACGGCGAGGAGTTCGTCACCGACGCGCAGGGTGGCGTAGGCGTCGATGACACCGGCGTTGGGGTAGACCCCGAGGCCGACGATGAGGACGGCGCGGCCGGCGTGGTCGAAGACGTGGAAGATGCAGCGGTCGTAGGCGTTGCGGTCGCCGGTGACGAGGTGCTTCATCGACAAGGGGGCCTGGTGGATGGGGTACTCGTCGAGCGATATGGGGCGGTCGGCGGGCATGACGAAACCTCCGGGGCGGTGTACGGGTGGCACCTGGGCGGAAATGACGGTACGTCAGATTCGGTGGCGTCGGCCAGAGTTGTGGCACGAACTGTCAGGAAGGCACGGTGTGCGGCGGGAACCGGCGGGGCGGTTCACGACCGTGGCCCCGCGGCCGTGCCCGCACTCCCCCGCACTCCCCCGGCCGGCGCCGGCCGGCACCTCCCGGCGGGCCCGGACGCGCCCGGCGGAGGCCGCCGCACCCGACGAAGAGAGGGAAACGGGGGGCTTGTCGAACGGATGGGCGGGGTTACCCGTGGCTCCGGTGGCGCGTTGGCCCGGTATGACCACGATGGAGACTTCCACGCCGAAGGTGGGGCGCCGCCGACGGGCACCGGCAGCAGGAAACGAAGAATCGGTTCAGCTCGCCGCCGACCCGCCCATCTACAGCGCGCTGCTCACCCGCTGGACCGAGGACGGCCGGACCGTGCCCGGGCGGCGCGATCCGGAGTGGTCCAAGATCACGTCCTCGCCCATCTGGCCGAGCGGGCCCCTCTTCGGCGCCTGACCGCCCGCCGCGCGAGCGGGCCGCCGCCGGCCGGACACCTCAGCGGCCGGACACCTCAGGGGGCACCCCAGAGGGCACCTCAGCGGGTACTTCAGCGGATGCCGCAGCAGACGGACAAGCCGTCGAGTGCGGCTCGTGCGTCCACCCCTGGCCATGCGCACACACGGGTCGCGATCCGGCCGCACCCCCGGGCCGAGGACCGGCCTGACACCGCACTCGGAGCGGGTCACCGGGTCACGGCGACCGCTACGGCACCTCACCTCACCTCACCTCACCTCACGGCCACAGCACCTGCGCGGTGACCGGAGGGGTTCAGCGGGTCGCGGGTGCTAGCGGGATTCCGGGCCCGCCAGGTGGCGGGCGATCACCATGCGCTGGATCTGGTTCGTGCCCTCCACGATCTGGAGGACCTTCGCCTCGCGCATCAGCCGCTCGACCGGGAAGTCCGCCGTGTAGCCGTAGCCGCCGAGCACCTGCACCGCGTCCGTCGTGACGGCCATCGCCGCGTCGGTGCAGAAGAGCTTGGCCATCGCCGCCTGGCGGGAGAACGGCTTGCCCGCGTCCCGCAGCCGCGCCGCCGCCAGGTACAGCGCGCGGCCCGCCTCGATCTTCGTCGCCATGTCGGCCAGCATGAACCGCAGGCCCTGGAAGTCGGCGATCGGGTGTCCGAACTGCTTGCGGTCCAGGGCGTAGCCCAGGGCCTCGTCCAGGGCGGCCTGGGCCACGCCGATCGCACAGGCGGCGATGCCGAGGCGGCCCGCGTCCAGGGCGGCGAGGGCGATGGTGAAGCCCTGGCCCTCCTCGCCGATGCGGCGGGTGTCGGGGACCCGTACGCCGTCGAAGTGCAGCTGGGCGGTGGGCGAGCCCTTCATGCCCATCTTCTTCTCCGGGACCGCCGCGGTGAGGCCCGCCACGTCACCCGGGACCAGGAAGGCCGTGATGCCCTTCGGGCCGTCCGCGCCCGTGCGGGCCAGGACGGTGTAGAAGTCGGCGACCCCGCCGTGGGTGATCCAGGCCTTGGTGCCGTCGATGATCCAGTCGTCGCCGTCCCGGACCGCCTTGGTGGTCAGCGAGGCCGCGTCGGAGCCGGCTCCCGGCTCGGAGAGGCAGTACGCGCCGAGCAGGCCGCCGCCGAGCATCGCGGGCAGGTGGGCGCCCTGCTGCTCCTTGGTTCCGTAGCCGGCCAGGCCGTGGCAGGCGAGCGAGTGGACGCTGACGCCGAGCCCGACGGTCAGGCGGGCCGCGGCCAGCTCCTCGAGGACCTGGAGGTAGACCTCGTAGGGCTGCTCGCCGCCACCGAACTCGCCGGCGTACGGAAGACCGAGCAGCCCGGCCTCCGAGAGCAGGCGGAAGACGTCGCGGGGAAAGTGGCCCGCGTCCTCTTCGTCTGCGGCCAGGGGCCGGATCTCCCGCTGGGCGATCTCGCGTACGAGCGCGAGCAGGTCGCGGGACTCCTCGGTGGGCAGCTGCCGGTCCACCTGGTGCGGCGCGCGGTCGGTCATGGCGGCGCTCTCCTCATTCGTCAAGCACGGGGCGGCGCGTGAGGGTGGTACGCGTCGCCGGGTCTCGGGGCTCACAGCCGATAGTGCCCTCCCGGATCGCGCGAAGGTCCTGTTCAAGTGGCTGCGGCGGTTGAGTATGCCCGATCAGGGGCTTCCCGTCACGGGTACGGGATCACCGCCCGGGAGATCGCTCTCCGCCACGGGCGGGGCCGGGCACTCGGGAACGAGTTCCCCGATCACCGTCAGCGTCGCGCGCAGCATGCGGACCAGCAGGGCGCCGACCTCGGCGCGGTCGGGACGGCCGGGCACCTCGGCCGAGCCGATCCAGTCGAGCGTGCCGCCCTCGACCCCCGACAGCCAGCCGACCAGCGCCAGCCGGGCGACCGGCGGGATCGTGCGGCTGCCGTACGCGCCTTCGGCGATGGTCCCGACGAGTTCCTCGCGGACGGCGTCGCGGATGGCGAGGACCTCGGAGTCGGAGCCGACCCCGCCCGTGACGATGGTGCGGTAGGCGGCCTGGTGGTGCTCGGCGTAGTGCAGGTAGCCGTCGATCGTGCGGCGCACCCGCTCGGCGTCGGGGACGTCGCCGTCGGCGGCGGCGCGGGCGACGAGCTCGGCGACGGAATCCTCGACGATGGCCAGGTAGTAGCCGCGCTTGCTCTTGAAGTAGTAGTAGATGAGGCCCTTGGCGACGCCGGCGTGCTGGGCGATGTCGTCCATGGAGAGTGCGTCGTACGAGGTGTCGGCGAACAACTTGCGCCCGATCGCCATGAGTTCGGCCCGCCGAACCTGCGAACGTCCGGTCGTTCCGCGCTGTTGACTATTATTCAAATTCAGCCCTAGCCTCGAAGCGCCACAGGATGCCCGCAGTATCGCAGACCGGTGCGCCGAGAAGGCCTCCCCCTCCCGACTGAGCAGCAAGGGCCCGGCCTCCCCCGTGCGGCCGGACGACCGACGGCCTGCGGCCGGAGGCCTCGCGATCCCCAGGGTGGCCGCCGCGGCGATCACGGGGGCGGGGGCGGGTCGAGGGCGGGGGTCTACGGGCTGGTGGGCGTTCCGGGCCGGCACCGGCGGGTCGCGCCCGGACCGGAGGCCGCGGCGCCCGTGGGGACCGTCAGATCCAGCCGACCTGGGTGACGAACATGGCCACGACGACGACCAGGGTCCAGCCGAGCACGTGCTCCAGCCAGGAGGAACCGTCCTCGGGGCCGCCGGTGCGGACCAGGTCGCGGGCACGGGAGGTCGGGGCTGCGCTGTGTGCGGTCATGCCGTCCAATGTGACAGCGATGGCGCCCCTCGCGGTAGAGACGACGGTCACGGGTGGCATGTCTCACGCCCCCGGCCGCGGAGGCGGGCCGGGGGCGCGAGGGGCGCGGGCACGGCCGGGCGGCCGTGCGGGCACGGTCAGGTGGTGCGGCTGCGGCCGGCCATGGCCGCCATGGCCAGGGCGAGGCAGAGGGCGACGCCACCGGCGATGACGTTGCTCACCACGGTGCGGGTCGTGTCGACGTTGCCCGCGATGACCCACGGCGCGACGATCGTCCAGGCTCCGAGGGCGACCCCCGTCCAGGCCATGGCGTGGGTGCGCTCGTAGGCCGAGCCGAGCCCGCTCATGCACAGGCAGTACGCCAGACCGGCGATCAGGTTGTTGACCGCCAACGAGCTCAGTCCGCTGAATCCGACGATCCACGGCGAGGCCGCGATGTAGAGACCCGTGATCAGCGCCAGCGCCTCGACGGCCTGGGCGCCCGGTGTGCTGGTGACGCGCTCGAACCGGGTGCGCATCTCGGCGAGGTCGGGGTGGTGTTCGATGCTGTGGGTGGTCATGGGGGCCGCCTCCTCGTGAAGCGTGAAGCCTTTATGTGCCCTTTATTCCACTATGGTCCACTTGTCACGCATGCGGGTCAACGAGAAATTTCACGGCTCCCGGACCGGCTACCGGACCGACCTCCGGACCGGCTACCGCCTGCGGGACTGCGACCGTCGGCGGTCCTTGCGCACCCCGGCGGCGGTGGAGGTCGCGCCGGAGAACGCCGTCAGCAACGCGGCGCCGGCGAGCGCCCACTCGACCTTGCCTCCCCCGCTCTCCTGGGCCGTCGTCGTGACCCTTTCGATCACCTTCTCGGTCACCGTCACCGTCGGCCCCACCGTCACGGTCCGCGTCTCGGTCGCGACGGCGGCCGGTGGCGCGTCGGTCGGTCGCGGCGGCCACGCCGTCGGGGCCGCGTGAGCCCCACCGGACCTGGTGGGACTCGCGGAAAGGGCCGGCGAGGCCTCCTCGGAGCCGACGAGCGGGTCGGGAGGGGGCGCGGTGACGGTGGACACCACCGTCGTCTCTCCGGGTGGCGGGTGCGCCGACACGGTGACGAGGGTCAGCGCGGTGAGCGCGGAGAAACCCAGGACCATGAGGACGATGCCGGTCCAGAAGAGCTTCGAGCGCCTCGCCGCGCGGACGGCACCCCTGGGTGCGTCGGGGGTCACCCCTCCACCATGCGCCCCCGCGCCGGAGCCCGCGCGGCCTGCGCCGCCCGGGACCTCCGCGGACGCCTCAGGTCTGCCGGGAGGGCCCCTCGCCCTCGTGGACGGGGGCTGGCCCGTGCGCCTACAAGACCCCCACCGCCCGCAACGCGGCGAGTTGACCCGCGTTCGGGCGGGCGGGTCCGTAGAGGTAGCAGACGCCGCCCGTACCGGAGAGGACCTTGCCCGCCGCGCCCCTTCGCTTGGTGCGCAGCCAGTTGTTCTCCCATTCGCGGCGCCGGTAGACGCGGCGCACGGACGCGTTGTCGGCCGAGTTCGGGTCGTTGGCGATCACGTCGCCGGCCGCGGTGAAGCCGATGACGGTCATCAGGTGGCCGGCCGTGCCGTAGCCCGCGCCCGTGAGCTCCTCGGCGGTGAAGGACTGCGAGGTGATGACCGGGATGCCGGCCCGGACCAGGGTCTCCAGGTCGGTGAGGGAGCCGAGCCGGGTGACGACCCCGGCCAACTGCCGGTAGGTGGCGGCGTAGGCGGCGTTGAAGGGCCAGTTTCCGCAGCCCTTGTACGCGGCGTCGTAGGTGGAGCGGGCGGCGTGACAGACCTGCGGGTCGGCGTAGCCCTTCTTGACCCAGGTCAGGGCCTTGGCGCTGGCCCTGCGGCCCCAGAACTCGATGATCATCTGGGAGGAGGTGGGGCTGCACCAGGCCTCGCCGCCGTTGTCGTACTCGGGGTACTGGCCCGCGTGGGTCTCCTGTGAGTACCGCGGCACCTTCAGCTCGTGGGCCACGCCGGAGGGGACGGAGGCCGGGACGGTGAACCGGTCCGGGAGGCCGGAGGCCATGGCGCCCGCCAGCCACACCGTCGGGCCGCGCTCGGCGCCCGGCTTGCGGTACAGGGTCAGGCGCAGCCGCCAGCCCTTGATCCGCAGCCCGCTCGCGGGGGCGTCCACGGCCACGGTGTCGGTCCAGACGGTGGTCTTGCCGTCGGTCTGGCCGTCGATGGAGGTGCGCCGGATGTCGCCGTCGCCGGAGGCCCAGCGGCCCATCACGTACCAGGGGGTGGCCGTGCCGTCGGTGTAGGTGCCGCGCAGCTCGATCTGGATCCAGGTACCGGCCGGGGTGCGGGCGTTCCAGGAGGCGATGACCTCGGTGGCGGGCACGGTGGAGGCGTGCACCGGGGAGGTCCAGACGGCGTACTCCCAGGTGCTCTTCTTCCCGGTGTGCGGATCGGCGTACTCGCTGCGGCCGGCCGGCGTCTTGATCTCCAGGCCGGGGCGGGCACCTCCGACGGGGGTGGTGCCCTGGTGCGTCCCGGCCCGCCAGTGCGCGTATCCGTACCAAAACCGGTTGTCCACCGTCCTGCCGGTGGCCGCGGCGGCGGGGGCCTCCACGGCCGTGGCCGCCGGAGCCTCTGCCGGGCCGGCGCCGGGCGCGGGCTCCGGGCCGGCCCCGGCCCGGCCGCCCGGGACGGTGGACGCCGAGGCCCGCCCGCCCGGGACGGTGGCCGCGGTGGCGGCCGCGAGGACGACGGCCAGCAGGGCACGGCGTGGTGTGGGTGCGGACATCGGCGTGGCCCCCAGGGGTAGCTGCGGTGGTCGACGGCTCCACCCTTCCAGTTCCCGCGTACCGGACGCCGAAGCCGCGGGGCCGTGTCGGGGGTGACGCGGGCGCCGGCCGGGCCCGCCGCGGGAGCCCCTACGCTGGTCGGGTGGAGCCTCAGCCGTCACTTCCGCCCCTTCATCCCCTTCAGTCGCTCGCTCGCGCGCTCGCCGCCCTGCCGCCCTCCCTCGGGCCGGTGCGCCTGATCGGCATCGACGGGCACGCCGGTTCCGGCAAGACCACCTTCGCGGGGCGGCTGGCCGAGGCGCTGGGCGGTGCGCCCGTACTGCACCTGGACGACGTGGCCACCCACGAGGAACTCTTCGCCTGGGACCGGCGGCTGCGCGTCCAGGTGCTGGATCCGCTGGCCGCGGGACGGCCCGCGCACTGGGCACCGTACGACTGGGTCGAACGGGACTTCGGCCCGGAGCGGAAGCTGGAGCCGGCTCCCGTACTGCTCGTCGAGGGGGTCGGCGCCGGGCGCCGGACGCTGCGCCCGTGGCTGGCGCGACTGCTGTGGATGGAAATGCCGCACGCGAAGTCCTGGGGGCGCGGGCGCGACCGGGACGGGCGCGAACTGTCCGACTTCTGGGACGGATGGGAGCGCGCGGAACTCGCGCACTTCTCGGATGATCCTTCACGCCCCTTCGCGGACACGCTGGTACGGCAGAGCGGTACGGGATACGAGTGGTCTTCCGGGGCTGCTGGGATCCCCGCAACCACCCCTTCCCTTACCGAGGGTGACGGGCTCCCCCAGGCCTGAGGGGCCTCGGACATCCGCGCTCCGGAGGCCTTCCCCGCCTCCTTGACCCGGGGGCCGGACCGGCCTTACGTTCTGAAGGAGCGGCCCTCACCGGCCGCCGCAGACGCGAAGCCCCCGATCGTTCCCCCGTGATCGGGGGCTTCGTACTGCCCCGGACCGCTCCGCGGTCCGCTCCTCGGCGGGCCTTCGCGCCGCCTTCGCACGCGCCGGACAGCCATCACTCCTTCACCCTGCGTCACGACCCGCCCCAGGGGCTCGCACCCGAACCGTCTTCGCCGCACCCTACGTAAGGGGCGTAACCGCAGGTACGATGCACCTCTGATTTCATCGGCGCAGGGACAACTCACGTGTGTTTTACGGGGGTTGCCGCGCACCACGGGGACAGGCTTGTGGGGGACCTGATGGATTTCGCCGCGGTGGGCAGCGCACACGCCCCGGCCGAACTCGCCTGGCTGCGAGGGGTGGACGCCTGCACGATGGGCGCCTACCCCCAGGCCGAGGAGGAGTTCCGGACGGCCGTACGCCTGGATCCCACGATGGCCGACGCCTGGCTCGGCCTGCACGCCTTACGGGTCGACACCACCAACGCGCTCCTGCGCATGTACGCCCACCGGGACCGCTTCGGGGAGCAACGGAACCGCCACCGGCGGACGCTGAACTCCTGGTACTGGCTCGGCTGGTGGGTGCAGCCGGTGCTGGAGAGCCGCCGGGACCTGCTGCTGGCGCACGCCTCGCACTGGCTGGACGGCCGGCACGTGCCGGAGCTGGACCGGGCGCTGGCCGCGCTGCCGCCCGTGGACACCGATCCGCAGGTCCGCTTCCTGCACGCCTGCCGGGCGTATCTGGTCAAGGACTGGGAGCAGTTGGTGCGGCACACGGACTCCCTGGTGGACGATCCGCTGCTGGGCATCGAGGCGGGCCTGTTCGGCGGGATGGCCCGGGTGCGCCTCGAGATGTACGGGCAGGCGGAGCCGCTGCTGTCGGCCTCGCTGATGCGCTGCCGCAGCGAGCAGCCGCAGCGCAAGGAGCTGCGGTACTGGCTCGCGCGGGCGCACGAGGGGACCGGGCGCAGCGCGGCGGCCCTGCCGCTGTACCGGGCGGTGCACCGGGTGGACCCGGCCTTCATGGACACGGCGGCCCGGCTGACGGCGATCGAGGACAGCGAGGACGCCGACGGACTCGCCGGGTACGCGGGGAACACGGGCTACGAGGGGCTCGGCGGGCACGGCCTGTCCCCCTCGGGCGGGGACTTGGCGGCGGTGGCGCTGGGCGGCGCGGGCCCGGTCCAGGACATCGCGGCGGACGGGCAGGCGGAGCCGGACCAGCTGTCCTCGCCGGAGCCCCCCGAGCCGCGGCACGGCGCCGGTGGCCCGCCCTCGGGGCCGGGCCCGGGCGGGCCCGGTGGACCCGGCGGGGCGCGGCGCAAGGTGGCGCTGCCGGCCCAGCCCGGACCGGCGGGGCTGCCGCCCGGTCCCGCGGATCCGGCGGCGCTGGCCGAGGCGCTCGAGGAGCTGGAGCGGATGGTGGGCCTGGAGCCGGTCAAGCGGCAGGTGAAGGCCCTCTCCGCGCAGCTGCACATGGCCAGGCTGCGGGCGGGCCAGGGGCTTCCGGTACAGCCGCCGAAACGGCACTTCGTCTTCTCGGGGCCCTCGGGCACGGGCAAGACCACGGTCGCGCGGATCCTGGGCCGGGTGTTCTACGCGCTGGGGCTGCTCGGCGGCGACCACCTGGTGGAGGCGGGGCGCGCGGACCTGGTGGGCGAGTTCCTCGGGCAGACCGCCGTGAAGGCGAACGAGCTGATCGACTCGGCGATCGGCGGGGTGCTGTTCGTGGACGAGGCGTACAGCCTCTCCAACTCCGGTTACAGCAAGGGGGACGCGTACGGCGACGAGGCCCTGCAGGTGCTGCTGAAGCGGGCGGAGGACAACCGCGACCACCTGGTGGTGATCCTGGCGGGCTATCCGGCCGGGATGGACCGCCTGCTGGCCACCAATCCGGGGCTGTCCTCGCGGTTCACCACCCGGGTGGACTTCCCGAGTTACCGGCCGCTGGAGCTGACGGCGATCGGCGGGGTGCTGGCGGACGCCAACGGCGACCTGTGGGACGCGGAGGCGCTCGAGGAACTGCGCAGCATCAGCGGGCACGTGGTGGAGCAGGGCTGGATCGACGAGCTCGGCAACGGCCGCTTCCTGCGCACCCTGTACGAGAAGAGCTGCGCGTACCGGGACCTGCGGCTGTCGGGCTTCGCCGGCGATCCGTCCCGGGAGGACCTGTCGACGCTGCGGCTGGCGGACCTGATGCAGGCCTACGGCGAGGTCCTGTCGGGCCGGGGTCCCCAGGAACGGCCGGAGCCCCCGCCGTTGTAGGGCGGGGGCCGCGGCCGGTCAGCGGGCCAGGACGTCCCGCGAGACGGCGGCCGGTACGGCCGACGGCGCCGGGGCGGCCCGCCGGGCGGGCGGAGCCGTGCGGTGCGCGGGGTCGCGCACCTCTCCGACCAGCATCTCCAGTACGTCTTCCATGGCGACCAGGCCGAGCACCCGTCCGGCCGGGTCGGCGACCTGGGCGAGGTGTGTGGCGTCCCGGCGCATGACGCTGAGGGCGTCGTCGAGCGGGAGGGTGGAGCACACGGTGGTCATCCGGCGCCAGACGCGCTGGGGCACGGCCCGCTCCCGGTCCTCCAGGTCCAGTACGTCCTTCACGTGCAGGTAGCCCATGAAGGCGCCGCTGTCCGCGCGGACGGGGAAGCGGGAGTACCCGGTGCGGACCGTCAGCTGCTCGATCTGGCGGGGGGTGACGGACGGGCCGACCGTGACCAGCCGGTCGGGGGCGAGGAGGACGTCGGTGACCGGGCGGCTGCCCAGCTCCAGCGCGTCTTCCAGGCGCTCCTGTTCGCCGGGCTCGAGGAGTCCGGCCTGCCGGGAGTCCTCGACGAGCCGGCCGAGCTGGGCGGAGGTGTAGACGGCCTCGACCTCGTCCTTGGGCTCGACCTTGAAGAGCTTCAGGATCAGCTTGGCGCACGCGCCGAGGGCGGTGGTGACCGGCCCGCAGACGCGGGCGAAGGCGACCAGGCCGGGACTGAACCACAGGGCGGTCCTCTCGGGGGCCGCCATGGCGAGGTTCTTGGGGACCATCTCGCCGATGACCAGGTGCAGGAAGACCACGGCGGCGAGCGCGAGCGCGTAGCCGAGGGGGTGGACCAAGCCCTCGGGCAGGTGGACGGCGTGGAAGAGGGGCTCCAGCAGCCGGGCCACCGTCGGCTCGGCGACCGCGCCGAGGGTGAGCGAGCACATGGTGATGCCGAACTGCGCGGCGGCCATCATGCGCGGCAGGTTCTCCAGCCCGTGCAGCACCTGGCGGGCCCGCTTGGAGTGGGCCGCGAGGGGCTCGATCTGGCTGCGCCGGACGGAGACGAGGGCGAACTCGGCGCCGACGAAGAAGCCGTTGGCCAGGACGAGCAGCAGGGCGAAGAGGAGTTGGAGCGCGTTCACCGGCCACCCACCGACTGGAGCTCTGCGGGGGCGGGCAGTGCGTCGGACCCGCCCGGGGCCGGTACGCCGGCGTGCGGCGCGCCCGGGTCCGGCTGGCCGGAGCCCAGCGGTGCGGTGCGCACCAGCCGGACCCGTTCGGCGCGGAAGCGGCCGACCTGGCGGACGGAGAGCTTCCAGCCGGGCAGTTCGGCGCGGTCCCCGGGGGCGGGGATCCGGCCGAGCAGATCGGCGACGAGGCCGGCGACGGTCTCGTACGGGCCTTCGGGGACCTCGAGGCCTATCCGGCGCAGGGTCTGCACGCGGCAGCTGCCGTCGGCCTCCCAGGAGGGGCGGCCGTCCTCGGCGGGTACGGCGGCCAGTTCCGGATGGTGGTCCTCCGCGAGGTCGTGCTCGTCGCGGACTTCGCCGACGAGCTCCTCCACGATGTCCTCCAGGGTGACGACTCCGGCGGTGCCGCCGTACTCGTCGACGACCACGGCCATGGGCTGCTCGCTGCGCAGCCGTTCCAGCAGCGGCTGCACGGGCAGGGAGCCGGGCACCAGCAGCGGGGCGACGCAGATGCGGCTGACGCTGGTGCGGGCGCGTTCGGACTCGGGCACGGCGAGGGCGTCCTTGAGGTGGACGACCCCGGTGATCTCGTCGATGCGCTCGCGGTAGACCGGGAAGCGTGACAGCCCGGTGGCGCGGGTCAGGTTGAGCACGTCGGCGGCGGTGGCCGTGTGCTGGAGGGCGCTGACCTTGACGCGGGGCGTCATGACCAGCTGGGCCGTGAGCTCGCCCAGCGAGAGGGTCCGTACGAAGAGGTCGGCGGTGTCCTGTTCGAGGGCGCCGGCCTGGGCCGAATGGCGGACCAGGGAGACCAGTTCGCCGGGGGTGCGGGCGGAGGCCATCTCCTCGGTGGGCTCCACGCCGAGCGCGCGCACGAGGCGGTTGGCGATGGCGTTGAGGGCCGCGATGACCGGCCGGAAGGCCCGGGAGAAGGCGTGCTGCGGGCCGGCGACGAAGCGGGCCACTTGGAGCGGCCGGGAGACCGCCCAGTTCTTCGGGACGAGCTCGCCGACGACCATCTGGACGGCGGAGGCGAGCAGCATGCCGATGACGACGGAGACTCCGGGGACGACGCCCCCGGGGAGGCCGGTCGCGGACAGCGGACCGGCCAGCAGGGCGGCGAGGGCGGGCTCGGCGAGCATGCCGACCACCAGGGACGTGAGGGTGATGCCGAGCTGGGTGCCGGAGAGCTGGAAGGACAGCTCCCGCAGGGCTTCGACGACCGTGCGGGCACGGCGGTCACCTTCGGCGGCGGCGCGTTCGGCCTCGGGTCTCTCCACCGTGACGAGGCCGAATTCGGCAGCCACGAAGAAGCCGTTGGCGAGGATCAGGGCGAATGCCGCCACGAGCAGGAGTAGCGGGATGGTCATGATGCCGCCGCCCACAGGGGGAGGGCGGCGCGGGTACTACCGGACGATCCGTCCATTGCTGGAGGGAGTCACTCCTCGAGTCGCAGGTGCCCACGGGCCACGAGGTCCGGGGCCGGTGGGAGGGCGCATCGTCGCGCCCCCACACCAGGGTAGTCACTGAGATCGCCGCCGCAATGGGACGCAGCGACGAGGTCGGCCGGGCTCAGTCGTTCTTCGAGCCGGTTCCGCGGGTTTCGGCGAGGGCGCGCAGGGCGCGGGCGTCGGCGATCGCCTGGTCCTTGGCGACCCCCGGCTGGATGCCGAGGGCGGGCAGGCTGGTGCCGTCGCTGAGGTCGAGGAACACCCACGCGTCGCCGGGGCGGAGGTTGACGCGCAGGATCTGCGCCCACTCCAGGCGGCGGGTGGTGGTGAGGTTGACCACCGTCACTCCGGCCTCGTCGGCGACCACCTTGGGGCGGCTGAGCAGGACGGGGACGGAGGAGAGCAGGGCCGCGGTGAAGACGAAGGCGATCCGCTCACCGGGGTGCAGGGTTTCGAGGATCAGCGCGATCGTCGTGATGGTGATGAACATGGCGGCGCCGACGCCCAGCAGGACGGCCCGGGTACGGGTCGGCCGGAAGGTGACCGGGAGGGCGGGCGGTACGGGCTGGGCGGTGGCGTCGGCCATGTTCGTCAGATGCCTTCGGATGGTGCCAGGTGGTGCGGATCACGGGGTGCGCGGGCGGCGGACCGGGGGCCGGCCCGCGCGTCAGAGGCGGCAGGCGTGGATCGAGGTGGTGAGGATCGCGCGGGCGCCGAGCTCGTAGAGGTCGTCCATGATCCGCTGCGCCTCCTTGGCGGGGACCATCGCGCGGACGGCGACCCAGCCCTCGTTGTGCAGCGGGGAGACGGTCGGCGACTCCAGGCCCGGGGTGAGGGCGACGGCGCGCTCCAGGTGCTCGGCGCGGCAGTCGTAGTCCATCATCACGTAGCTGCGCGCCACCAGGACGCCCTGGAGGCGGCGCAGGAACTGCTGGGCCCGCGGGTCCTCGGGGTCGGTCCCGTTGCCGCGGATGACGACGGCCTCGGAGGTCATGATCGGCTCGCCGATGACCTCCAGGCCGGCGTTGCGCAGGCTGGTGCCGGTCTCGACGACGTCGGCGATGATCTGGGCGACGCCGAGCTGGATGGCGGTCTCGACCGCGCCGTCGAGGTGGACGACGGAGGCCTCGATGCCCTGGTCGGCGAGGTGCTTGGCGACGATTCCCTCGTACGAGGTAGCGATGGTCATCCCGTGGAAGTCCTCGGGGCCCTTCGCGGTGCCGGGGATCGTGGCGTAGCGGAAGGTGGAGCGGCCGAAGTTGAGCGGCAGGATCTCCTCGGCGCTGGCGCCGGAGTCGAGCAGCAGGTCGCGGCCGGTGATGCCGATGTCCAGCTTGCCGGAGGACACGTAGATCGCGATGTCCTTGGGGCGGAGGTAGAAGAACTCCACCTCGTTGCCGGGGTCGACGACCACGAGCTCCTTGGACTCCTTGCGCATCCGGTAGCCGGCCTCATGGAGCATCGCCGACGCCGGTCCGGAGAGAGAACCCTTGTTGGGGACGGCGATGCGCAGCATGGGGCTTCCTTTGATGCGTAGGTGCGAAAGGGTGTGCTGGTACGGGTGCGGTGACCGGCGCGCGGACGCCCCGGCAGGGTGCGCCGGGGCCTCCGCGGATCTGCTCCGGCCTAGAGGTGCGCGTAGACGTCGTCGAGGGAGATCCCGCGCGCCACCATCATCACCTGGACGTGGTAGAGCAGCTGGGAGATCTCCTCGGCGGCGGCTTCCTTGCTCTCGTACTCGGCGGCCATCCAGACCTCGGCGGCCTCCTCGACGACCTTCTTGCCGATGGCATGGACGCCCTTGCCGACGAGCTCGGCGGTGCGGGAGGTGCTGGGGTCGCCGTTGGCGGCCTTGTGCTGGAGCTCGGTGAAGAGCTCTTCGAAGCTCTTGGAGGGTTCGTTGGCCATGATGGTCCTCAGAATACGGGGTGTGCGGGTGCCGGCTAGCGCCAGGGTTCGCTGACGGTCCGCAGCGTCATGGCGGTGGAGACGGCGGCGGTGACCGCTTCGTGCCCCTTGTCCTCGTTTGACCCCTCGAGTCCGGCGCGGTCCAGCGCCTGCTCGTCGTTGTCGCAGGTCAGCACGCCGAAGCCGATGGGGACTCCGGTGTCGATCGATACCTGTACCAGGCCCTGGGTGACGCCCTGGCAGACGTAGTCGAAGTGCGGGGTGCCGCCGCGGATGACCACGCCGAGGGCGACGACGGCATCGTAGCCGCGACCGGCCAGTACCTTCGCCACGACCGGGAGCTCGAAGCTGCCCGGGACGCGCAGCACGGTGGGCTCGTCGATGCCCAGCTCGTGCAGGGCCCGCAGGGCGCCGTCCACCAGGCCGTCCATGACCTTCTCGTGCCACTGGGCCGCGATCACGGCGACTCGCAGGTCTCCGCAGTTCTTCACGCTCAGTTCGGGTGCGCCCTTGCCGCTCACAGCTCTGCTCCTCGGTGTTCCGGTGTCTGACGGGGAAGTGTGTCTGGTGGGGAAGTGTGTCCGGCGGGGTGGAGGCCGGCGGCTACTGGTTGCCGCAGGCGGACGCGGCCTGGGCCGCGTCCAGCCAGGGCAGGTCGTGGCCCATCCGGTCCCGCTTGGTGCGCAGGTAGCGCAGGTTGTGCTCGCCCGCCTCCATGGGCATCGACTCCCGGTCGGAGACCTTGATGCCGCCCCGGACGAGGGCCGCCGCCTTGTCGGGGTTGTTGGTCAGCAGCCGGACGCTGTGGACCCCGAGATCGGCGAGCATCTGGGCGCCGGCCGCGTAGTCGCGGGAGTCGGCGGGCAGGCCCAGCTCCAGGTTGGCGTCGAGGGTGTCGCGGCCGCGCTCCTGGAGCTCGTAGGCGCGCATCTTGGACAGCAGTCCGATGCCGCGGCCCTCGTGGCCGCGCAGGTAGACGATCACGCCGCGGCCCGCGGCCTGGACGCGTTCCATGGCGGCGTGCAGCTGGGGGCCGCAGTCGCAGCGCTGGGACTGGAAGATGTCTCCGGTCAGGCATTCGGAGTGCATCCGGACCAGGACGTCCTCGCCGTCGCCGATCTCGCCGTGGACGAGGGCGACGTGCTCGACGCCGTCGACGGTGGAGCGGTACCCGTACGCCGTGAAGTGTCCGAAGGCGGTCGGCAGGTTGACCCGGGCCTCGCGGCGCACGGTGGGCTCGGCGGAGCGGCGGTAGGCGATCAGGTCCTCGATGGAGATGATCGTCAGGCCGTGCTTGCGGGCGAAGGGGATGAGCTCCGGCAGCCGCAGCATGACGCCGTCCTCGCCGGCGATCTCCACGATGGCGCCGGCCGGGCGCAGGCCCGCGAGGCGGGCGAGGTCGACGGCGGCCTCGGTGTGGCCGTTGCGGACCAGCACGCCGCCGGGCTTGGCGCGCAGCGGGAAGATGTGGCCGGGGCGGACGAAGTCGGCGGGGCCGCTGACTCCGTCGGCGAGCAGCCGCAGGGTGGTGGCGCGGTCGGCGGCCGAGATGCCGGTGGTGACGCCGTGGGCGCCGCTCGCGTCGACGGAGACGGTGAAGGCGGTCTGCATCGACTCGGTGTTGTGCTGGACCATCTGCGGGAGTTCGAGCCGTTCCAGCTCGGGGCCCTCCATCGGGGCGCAGATCAGGCCGCGGCACTCGCTCATCATGAACGCGATGATCTCGGGGGTGGCCTTCTCGGCCGCGATGACGAGGTCGCCCTCGTTCTCGCGGTCCTCGTCGTCCACGACGACGACCGGGCGCCCGGCCGCGATGTCGCGGATGGCCTGCTCGACCGGGTCGAGCCGGAAGGGCTCGGGGTAGGTCTCGTCGGGCACGGGCTTCAGGACGGGGTTCGGGGTCATGCCGTTGCTCCTTCCAGGGCCGGGGCGGGGGTGGTGCGCGAGCGCTGGTACCAGTCGTAGGCGCCCCAGAGGACGAGGGCGAAGTACACGACGTAGACGAGGCCGGAGAAGGCCAGTCCGCTGTTGAAGGCGAGGGGGACGCCGACCAGGTCGACGAGGAGCCAGGCGAACCAGAACTCGACCAGGCCGCGGGCCTGGGCGACCATCGCGACGATGGTGCCGACGAAGATGTAGGCGTCGGCCCACGGGCTCCACGACAGGCTCGGGACGAGGGTGAACAGACCGCCCACGGCCAGGGTCCCGGCGGCCGCGCCGGCCAGCAGGAGGCCGCGCTCCTTCCAGGTGGCGGTGCGGACGGCGATGGTCCCGTCCTGGGCCTTGCGGCTGCCGAGCTGCCAGGCACGCCAGCCCCATACGGCGACGCCGATGACCAGGAGCTGCTTGCCGACGCCGCCGGCGAGGTGGGCGGAGGCGTAGGCGCCGACGAGGATCAGGCCGGAGAGGAGCTGGGCGGGCCAGGTCCATATGGAGCGGCGCCAGCCGAGCGCGAGGGCGCCCAGGCCCATCAGGTTGCCGATCATGTCGGACCAGATGACCTTCTGGCCGAAGACCGCGAAGGCCTCGGTGTTGAGCCAGGTCAGAGCGCTCACTGGGCTGCCCCTTCGGTGTGCGGCACGTGTCCGGCCAGAGGGGTCCCGGCCTGGGGGGTCACGCCGGCGGCGAGCAGGCGCTCCACGTACTTGGCGAGGACGTCGACCTCGAGGTTGACCGGGTCGCCGGGCTGCTTGATGCCGAGCGTGGTCAGCGCGAGGGTGGTGGGGATGAGGCTGATGGTGAACCAGTCGGAAGCGGCCTCGACCACGGTCAGGCTGACGCCGTCGACGGTGATGGAGCCCTTCTCCACGACGTAGCGGGAGAGGTTCGCCGGGAGCGCGACCTTGACGAGCTCCCAGTGCTCCGAGGGGGTGCGGGAGAGGATCGTGCCGGTGCCGTCCACGTGGCCCTGGACCAGGTGGCCGCCGAGGCGTCCGCCCAGCGCCATCGGGCGCTCCAGGTTGACGCGGGAGCCCTTGCCCAGGGCGCCGAGGCTGGAGCGGTTGAGGGTCTCCTGCATGACGTCGGCGGTGAACTCGCCTTCGGCGCACTCCACGACGGTCAGGCAGACGCCGTTGACCGCGATGGAGTCGCCGTGTTTGGCGCCCTCGGTGACGAGGGGGCCGCGCAGGCGGAAGCGGGAGGCCTCGGGAAGTTCCTCGACTGCGGTGACTTCGCCCAGTTCTTCGACGATTCCGGTGAACACTCAGTGCTCCTTGAGGGCAGTGTGGGCGGTGTGGGAGGTGAGGACGGTGGGGGCGGACCGTACGGCGGTGACGCGGATGTCGCTGCCGATGCGGACGGTCTCGGTGATGCGGAGCCGCAGCGCTTCGGTGAGGGTGCCGATGCCGGCGTCGGCGAGGGCGTTCGGGCCGGCGCCGAGGAGGACGGGGGCGAGGTAGCCGACGACCTTGTCGACCACGCCCGCGGCGACGAAGGCCCCGGCCAGGGTCGGGCCGCCTTCGAGGAGTACGGAGCGGACCCCGCGCCGGTGGAGTTCCAGGAGCAGGGCGTCCACGGAGATCCCGTACTTGTCGTACGGGAGCCGGGTCAGCTCCACTCCGGCCAGGTGGCGGGTGTCGGCGTCCTCGGCGACGGCGATCAGGGTGGGCGCGGCTTCGTCCAGCACCCGGGCGGTGGACCGGATGGTGGCGTGGGTGTCGAGGACCACCCGCAGCGGCTGGTCGGCGGAGCGGCCGGCGGCTCCGCGCACCGCGAGGTGCGGGTCGTCGGCGCGCAGGGTGCCCGAGCCGACGACGACGGCGTCGGCCTCGGCGCGCAGCCGGTGGACGTCGTCGCGGGATTCGGGGCAGCTGATCCAGCGGCTGGTGCCGTCCGCGGCGGCGACGCGGCCGTCGAGGGTCGCGGCGTACTTCCACAGGACGTACGGGCGGCCGAGCCGCACCGAGGTCAGCCAGGCGGCGTTGCCCTCCTCGGCCTCCGCGGCCAGCAGTCCGGCCGCGGTGTCGATCCCGGCGGCGCGCAGGGTCGCGGCCCCGCCGCTGGCCTGCGGGTTCGGGTCGCAGACGGCGTAGAGGACGCGGGTCACGCCAGCCTCGACGAGCGCCTGCGCGCAGGGTCCCGTACGGCCGGTGTGGTTGCAGGGTTCGAGGGTGACGTAGGCGGTGCCGCCGCGGGCGGCGGGGCCCGCGGCGCGCAGGGCGTGGACCTCGGCGTGCGGGCCGCCGGCCCGCTCGTGCCAGCCCTCGCCCACGACGGCGCCGGAGGCGTCGGTGATCACGCAGCCGACGACGGGGTTGGGGCTGGTGGAGCCGGTTCCGCGGGCCGCGAGCTCGATGGCCCTGGCCATGGCGGACGTGTCACGGGCGGTCGTGTCGGCCGCCGGTCCGTCCGTGCCCTGGACGGGGTTGCCGCTGTCGTGCGCGTCGGCGTGGGTCGCCACCGGGTCCTCCTGCCTCATCGGGCACGGACTCCGGGGCCTGTCGGGATACGACAGATGAAGCGGGTAGCACACGCGGGGACGCCGAGGCCGAGAACACGGTCCACTCGAAGGCGCGTCCCGAAGGATGCGCCGATGGACCGCCGACGGCGGCGTACCGGTGACTGGCCCGCCGCGCACTGCCTCCCATCCGGACTTTAACCGTCGGTCCAGGAATTTCACCTGGTCAACCGGCCGCTGGCTGCGGACGGGTCGCGGACTATAACCGCCGGTTCGGAATTACACCGACCCCGGAGTGCGCTGCTACTGGTACTAGAGCCAGTGTGCCACGGGTGATCGGCAGCCATGCGGGTGAGTCAATGTGGCCTAGGTCACACGTGCGGTCACTCTCCGGGGTCGCCGTTGCTCCGTCCGGCCCCTCAGGCCGCCTCCCACAGGGTCCCGCCCGCGCCGCGCCCGCGACCCGTCACGGACCCCTCCTCGAGCCGCACCCGGACCCGCCCCGAGCCTCACTCCGGGCCACACCCGGACCCCACTCCGGACCCGCCCGCCCCTGCCCGATTCCGGACCGGTCCGCGGCCGAGCCGCGCCGCAGCGGGCTCCGCTTTGGTCCAGACCTATTGACGGGTTGGTCTAGTCCTCTTAACGTTCCCTTCATCTTCTCCGGGAGACAGCCCGTCAGATGTGCGCACGTCGCGGGCCAACACGCACCACTTCTCGGCCTGTTGTGTCCTGCCATCCTCCCCTCCCCAGGAGGCACAATGCTGTCCCCCGCACGCACGAGAGCGATGCTCCTGACGTCCGGCGCCGCGATCGCCGGACTGTTGGTCGCGGGCCTCTCGGCAGGCGTCTCGCACGCCGCCGACCACGAGACCTGTCGCCCCGACGGTCTGTACAAGACGCCGGGCGTGAACGTCCCGTACTGCTCGGTGTACGACACCGAGGGCCGCGAGAAGATGGGCGCCGACCACCAGCGGCGCGTCATCGGCTACTTCACCGGCTGGCGCACGGGCAAGGACGGCACGCCGGCCTACCTGCCCCACAACATCCCGTGGTCCAAGGTCACCCACCTGAACTACGCCTTCGCCCACGTCGACGGCAACAACAAGATCTCGGTCGGCGCCGACAACGCGAACAACTCCGCCACCGGGATGACCTGGCCGGGTGTCGCGGGCGCCGAGATGGACCCCGCCCTCCCGTACAAGGGCAATTTCAACCTGCTGAACAAATTCAAGAAGCAGTACCCGAACGTCAAGACGCTGATCTCGGTCGGCGGCTGGGCGGAGACCGGCGGCTACTTCGGCGACGACGGCAACCGCGTCGCCTCCGGCGGCTTCTACTCGATGGCCACCAACGCCGACGGCTCGGTCAACCAGGCCGGCATCGACACCTTCGCGGACTCCTCGGTCGAGTTCATCCGCACCTACGGTTTCAACGGCGTCGACATCGACTACGAGTACCCGACCACCATGAAGGACGCGGGCAACCCGCTGGACTGGCAGCTGTCCAACGCCCGCCGGGCCGGACTGGTCAAGGGGTACGCGGCCCTGATGAAGTCGCTGCGCGAGAAGCTCGACCGCGCGGGCGCCACCGACGGCAAGCACTACCTGCTCTCGGTCGCCGCCCCCTCCTCCGGCTACCTGCTGCGGGGCATGGAGACGTTCCAGATGCAGAAGTACCTGGACTACGTCAACGTCATGTCCTACGACCTGCACGGCGCCTGGAACGAGTTCGTCGGTCCGAACGCCCAGCTCTTCGACGACGGCAAGGACGGCGAACTCGCCGCGGCCGGGGTCTACTCGACGTCCCAGTACGGCGGCATCGGCTACCTGAACACGGACTGGGCCTACCACTACTTCCGCGGCTCCATGCCGGCCGGCCGCATCAACATGGGCCTGCCGTACTACACCCGCGGCTTCAAGAACGTGCAGGGCGGCACCGACGGCCTGTGGGGCAAGGCCCCGGCCACCACCTGTCCGGCCGGCGCGGGTCTGACCAAGTGCGGTGACGGCGCGGTCGGCATCGACAACCTGTGGCACGACCTCGACACCAACGGCGTCGAGGCCCCGGCCGGGTCCAACCCGATGTGGCACGCGAAGAACCTGGAGAAGGGGGTCGTCGGCGACTACGTCACGAAGTACGGCTTCCCGGCGAACACCACGCTGACCGGCACCTACGTCCGCAAGTACGACTCCACCCTGGTGGCGCCGTGGCTGTGGAACGCCCAGAAGAAGGTCTTCCTCTCCACCGAGGACGAGCAGTCCGTCAACGCCAAGGCCGACTGGGTCGTCGACAAGGGCATCGGCGGCACGATGGTCTGGGAGCTCGCCGGCGACTACGCGTACAACGCGGCCAAGGGCCAGTACGAGATGGGCGACACGCTGACGACCGCGATGTACGACAAGTTCAAGTCGGCCGCCCCGTACGGCGCCAAGCGCGCCACGATCACGATGCCGACCGAGGCCATCAAGGTGGACGCCGACTTCGGCGCCTTCCCGCTCGGCGACTCCAACTACCCGATCGGCCCGAAGCTGACGATCACCAACAACACCACGGCGACCCTGCCGGGCGGTACGGAGTTCCAGTTCGACTACTCCTCCTCCGCGCCGGGCAACGCCAAGGACCAGTCCGGCTGGAACACCACGATCATCCGCAGCGACCACACGGGCACCAACGTGGGCGGCCTGAAGGGCGACTACAACCGGGTCTCCCTGAAGCTGCCGGCCTGGCAGTCGCTGGCCCCGGGCGCCTCGGTCCAGCTGGACTTCGTCTACTACCTGCCGACCTCGACCCCGTCCAACTGGACGGTGGCCTTCGGCGGCAAGACGTACGGCATCGCCGGCGACCTGGCCCGCGGTACGACGGTGGTCGAGCCGGGCGGTGCGACGCAGCCGCCGACCACTCCCCCGACCACCCCGCCGACGACGCCTCCCACGACGCCGCCGACCACTCCCCCGACGACGCCTCCGACCACGCCCCCCACGACTCCCCCGGGCGGCACCTGCGCCGACCCGGCCTACGTCGCGGGCAACGTGTACACGGGCGGATCGCTCGTCTCCCACAAGGGCCACCACTGGAAGGCCCAGTGGTGGACGCAGAACGAAGAGCCCGGCACCACCGGCGACTGGGGTGTCTGGAAGGACCTGGGCGCCTGCTGACCAAGTAGGCGGCTGGTGAAGGAGACGAGGACCCGGTGGCCCGGCGGCCACCGGGTCCCCGCGTTCTCGCGTACGGGGGGCTTCGTAGGCTCGGGCCGTGATCGCACAGGGCACCGCCTCCGTGGCGGACTTCGAGGAACACCGGCCGCGGATGTTCGCCATCGCCTACCGCATGCTCGGCTCGGCCTCGGAGGCCGAGGACACCGTGCAGGAGGCCTACCTGCGCTGGAGCTCGGCCGCCGACCGCGATTCCATCGAGCACCTCGGTGCCTGGCTCGCCAAGGTCGTCACCCACCTGTGCCTCAACCAGATCGGCTCGGCCCGTGCCCGGCGCGAGGCGTACGCGGGCCCCTGGCTGCCCGAGCCGGTCCTCACCGGGGAGGGCGCGCTCGGCCCGCTGGAGTCGGCGGAACAGCGCGACAGCGTGTCGATGGCCCTGCTGGTGCTGCTGGAGCGGCTCACTCCCACGGAACGCGCGGTGTACGTACTGCGCGAGGCCTTCGCGTACGGCCACCGGGAGATCGCCGGGCTCCTCGACCTCACCGAGGCCAACTGCCGCCAGCTCTACCGGCGGGCGGCGGGACGCGTGAGCGCGGGCAAGGCCCCCGAGCGCCGCTTCCGGCCGGATCCGGCGCAGTGGCAGGGACTGGTGGTGGGCTTCCTCGAAGCCGCCCGCAGCGGGGACCTGGCCCGGCTGGAGGGGCTGCTGGCCGCCGACGCCCGGTACGTGTCCGACGGCGGCGGCGTGGTCAGCGCGGCGCGGCGGCCGGTCGAGGGCCGCAACAACGTGGCGCGGTTCCTGCTGGGCGTGCTGCGGAAGTACCCCCTGGACCTCGCGTTCACCTTCGCGGAGGTCAACGGGGAGCCGGCCCTGTTCCTCGGCGGGGTCGGAGTCCTCCAGGTGGACTTCGAGGACGGGCTGGTCGGCGAGGCGCGGGTGGTGATGAACCCGGAGAAGCTGGAATTCGTCCTGCGCCAGCTGTCACATTCCGGGGGGCTGTCCGGTCCCAGCTGCTGAACGCATCGCGTGCACGCGCTTCGCGCGCCGCCCGCACCGCCCGAGGGAAGGAACGGACACCATGAGCACCATCCTCGTCACCGGGGGCACCGGAAATCTCGGCGCCCTGGTCGTCGGCCGGCTGCGCGCCTCCGGCCACGACGTACGCGTCCTGAGCCGGCGGGCCGCGGAGTACCCGGTCGATCTGCTGACCGGCAGCGGGCTGGACGCCGCCATGGCGGGCGCCGAGGTGGTCGTGCACTGCGCGAGCAGCCCTCGCGGCGGTGACGACGTGGCCGCCGGGCACCTGATCGAAGCGGTCCGGCGGGCCGGGACGGTCACCAACCTGGTCTACATCTCGATCGTGGGCGTGGACGAGGTCCCGCTGGGCTACTACCGCACCAAGCTGAAGGTGGAACGGCTGCTGGAGGCCTCGGGGCTGGGCGTGACGATCCTACGGACCACCCAGTTCCACGACCTGGTGGTCCAGATGGTCGGCACGGCGGCGAAGCTGCCCTGGGTGATGCCGCTGCCCAAGGAGGTCCGGGTCCAGCCCATCGCGGTGGAGGAGGTCGCCGACCGGATGGTGGAACTGGCGGTCCCGGTCCCGGCGGGCCGGGTCCCGGACATGGGCGGCCCGGAGGTCCACTCCCTGGCGGACCTGGGTCGCGCCTGCCTGGCGGCGGCCGGCAAGCGCCGCCGGGTGATCACCGTGCCGCTGGCGGGGAAGACGTACGCCGGGTTGCGGCGCGGCGGGAACCTGACGCCCTCGCACGCGGTGGGCAAGGGGACCTTCGCGGAGTACCTCGCGGGGCGGGGGGCCGCGGCGGGCCGCTGAGCGGCCGTGCCGCCGGACGGCGGTCCGGCGGGGCGCCGTGCCGCCGACCGGCGCGCCGCCCGGCGGGCTCGGGCCGGTGGTCCGTCGGCCGCCCCGGGCTCCCGGACCGGCCGGTTCCCCGGGGTCAGGCCGGGAAGAGCACCGACTGGGCGGCTTCGCGGGCCGCCAGCCGGGCGCCCGTGAGCACTGCCGGGTCGCCGAGGGCGGTGGCCCTGACCTCGGTGGGGACCGGGGTCAGGGTGGCGAGGCGGCGGGAGACCCGGGCCGCGAGCCCGGGGCCGCCGGCGCGGCCCAGTTCGCCGCCGAGCACGACGCAGCCGGGGTCCAGGACCGCGGTCACCGCGGCCGCGCCGAGCGCGATCCGCTCGGCCAGGGCGTCGAGGAACGCCTCCCCGGCCTCCCCCACTTCCCCGGCCTCCCCCGCGGAACCCGCCAGCGCGTCCTCGACGGAGACGTCGAGGCCGTGCGCCACGGCCAGGGCGGCCACCGCGCCACGGCTGACCAGCGCGTGGTAGCCGCCGTCGCAGTCCGTGGCCGAGGGCAGGCCGCCGGTCCCCGGCACGGGGAGGAAGCCGATCTCGCCCGCCCCGCCGGAGGCCCCGCGGCGCAGCCGGCCGTCCAGGACCACCGCCGCGCCGACGCCCGCGCTGAGCCAGAGCAGCACGAAGGAGTCCACGTCCCGGGCGGCTCCGACGCGCTGTTCCGCCAGCGCCGCCAGGTTGGTCTCGTTCTCCACCACGACGGTCGCCGGCAGCCGCCGCTGGAGCGCGGCCACCAGGTCCCGGTGCCAGGCGGGCAGTCCGATGGTGTCGCCGAGTTCCCCGCTGCCCGGTGAGACCAGGCCGGGTGCGCCGATCACCACGGTGTGGAGCCGGTCCGCGCCGGCCTCACGGGCGAGTTCCTCGAGGCGGTCGACGGCCTCCTCCACCGCGTCGACGGGCAGCGCCGCCTCGGCCAGCGGCCTGCCGAGCAGGTCGGTGACGACCGCGGCCGCGCTGTCCACCCGTACGTCGAGCGCCGCGAGGTAGGCCCGCCGCGCGACGATCCCGTACAGCCGGGCGTTGGGTCCGCGCCGCTGCTCACCGGATTCGCCGACCACCTCGATGAGTCCGGCTTCGGTGAGGCGTTCCACCAGGTCGGCGACGGACGGCCGGGACAGGCCGGTCAGCTTCTTGAGCTCGGTGGCCGTCAGCGCGCCCTCGTCCTGGAGCAGTCGCAGGGCCAGCCGGTCGTTCATGGCGCGGGCCGTGCTCGGGGACGCGGGGGACGGAGCGGCGGCGGTGCCAGGTGCGGGTGCGGCGGCGGTCAGGGCCTTGGCAGGAGTCACGGCACCCATCCTATGAGTTCCCCGGGTCTAACTATCAGGCAGGGTCCCTGATAGTTTACGGGTCATGACCGGGGAAACCGACCACAGCCCGGCGCGACTGCGCCATGCCCGCTTCGCCATCGCCGCCGTCTTCTGCGCCCACGGCGCGGTCACCGGCTCCTTCGCCACCCGCATCCCCTGGATCCAGGACCACGCCCACCTCAGCGCGGGCACCTTGGGACTGGCCCTCGCCTTCCCCGCCCTCGGCGCCGCGCTGGCGATGCCGCTGGCCGGGAGGATCAACCACCGGCTCGGCGCCCGCGCCGCCCTGCGGGTGCTGCTGGCCCTGTGGACGCTCTCCCTCGCCCTCCCGAGCCTGGCCCCGAACCTCGTGACGCTCTGCTTCGCGCTCTTCGTCTACGGGGCCACCGCCGGCATGGCGGACGTCGCGATGAACGCGCTGGGCGTGGAGACCGAGAACCGGCTGAAACGCTCCATCATGTCCTCGCTGCACGGCATGTGGAGCGTGGGCGCCCTGCTCGGCTCGGCCGTGGGCACCCTGGCCGCGCACACCGGCGCCGACGCCCGCCTCCACCACCTGATCGCCGCGCTCGCGCTGACCGCGGCCGGGCTGGTCGCCGTACGGGGCGTCCTGGACCTGCGCACCGACACCGGCGGGGAGGCTCCGCCGCACTTCGGGCTGCCCCCCAGGTCCGCGCTGTTCATCGGGGGGATCGGCTTCTGCGCGGTCTTCGCGGAGGGCGCGAGCATGGACTGGTCCGCGGTGTACCTGCGGGACGTGCTCGACACGGACGCGGGCCTCGCCGCCGCCTCCACCACCGCCTTCGCCCTCACCATGGCCCTGGCCCGGCTGGCCGGGGACAGGGTCGTGGACCGGTTCGGCGCGGTACGGACGGTCCGCGCGGGAGGCGCGCTGGCCACCGCGGGCGGGCTGCTCGTGGTGACGGTCCGGCACCCGGCCGGGGCCCTGGCCGGTTTCGGGCTGATCGGGCTGGGCATCGCGGTGGTGGTCCCGCTGGCCTTCGCGGCGGCCGCGCGCAGCGGGCCCGCCCCGGCGCAGGCCATCGCCGGCGTCGCGACGATCACGTACACCTCGGGGCTGATCGCCCCGTCGGCGATCGGCGCCGTGGCCGACGCGACCTCGCTGGTGGTGTCGTTCGGGCTGGTCACGCTGCTGGCCTTCGCCCTGATCCTGGGGGCGACCGTGCTGCGGCAGCGGCCGGTGGCGGCGGGGGCCTCGGACGCAGACCGGGACGAACCCGCCGCTGTCCGGCCGTAAAGTATCGCCTGGCCTCCCGGCCTCGTAGCGTGACCGGACCGACCGACGGAAGTGGTGGAAGATGGGCTTCGGCGTGGGCTGGACCCTGCACGGAGACGGGCGGACGCCCGCTCCCGGCGCGGTGGTGCGGCCGGACGAGCGGCTGACGTGGCCGCGGACCGCCGGACTGGGCGCCCAGCACGTCGTGGCGATGTTCGGAGCGAGTTTCGTCGCGCCGGTCCTGATGGGCCTGGACCCGAACCTCGCCATCATGATGTCCGGTGTCGCCACCGTCATCTTCCTGCTCGCGACGCGCGGCCGGATCCCCTCCTACCTGGGCTGCTCGCTGGCGTTCGTGGGCGTCGCGGCGGCGATCCGGGCGGGCGGCGGGGACAGCGCGGTCGTCACGGGCGCGGTCTTCGTGGTCGGCGGGGTGCTGTTCCTGGCCGGGCTGGCCGTGCAGCGGTTCGGGGCGCGGATCATCCACGCGGCGATGCCGCCGGTGGTGACGGGCGCGGTCGTGATGCTGATCGGCTTCAACCTCGCGCCGGTGACGGCGTCCACGTACTGGCCGCAGGACCAGTGGACGGCGTTGCTGACCATGCTGGTCACCGGACTCGCCGTGGTGTGCCTGCGGGGCTTCTGGTCGCGCATCGCGATCTTCCTCGGCCTGGTCTTCGGGTACGCCGTCTCCTGGGTCTTCGACCTGGTCTTCGGCAAGATCCACTCCACGACGGGCGGGCCGGACGCCGTCGACCATTGGCGGCTCGACCTGTCCGGGGTCGCCCAGGCCGACTGGATCGGCCTGCCGAGCTTCCACGCGCCGCAGTTCGAATGGTCCGCGATCCTGATCGCGCTGCCCGTCGTCATCGCGCTGATCGCGGAGAACGCCGGGCACATCAAGGCCGTCGGGGAGATGACCGGCGACCCCCTCGACGACAAGCTCGGCACGGCCATCGCGGCCGACGGCGCCGCGTCGATGCTCTCCACGGGGCTGGGCGGCCCGCCGAACACCACGTACTCCGAGAACATCGGCGTCATGGCGGCGACCCGGGTGTACTCGACCGCGGCCTACTGGGCGGCTGCCGGCTTCGCGCTCCTCTTCGGCCTGTGCCCGAAGTTCGGAGCGGTCGTCGCCGCGATCCCCGGCGGGGTGCTGGGCGGGATCACCGTGATCCTGTACGGCATGATCGGCCTGCTCGGCGCGCAGATCTGGATCAGCGGGCGGGTGGACCTGCGCAATCCGCTGAACCTGGTGCCGGCCGCGGCGGGCATCATCATCGGCGTGGGCGGCGTCACGCTGCACATCACCGACAGCTTCGAGCTGGGCGGGATCGCGCTCGGCACCATCGTCGTCATCACCGGCTACCACACGCTGCGGTACTTCGCGCCGGCGCACATGAAGGAGCAGGACCCCCTGCTGGACTCGGGGACGTCGACGTACGACGAGGCGGCGTACGACGAGGCGGCGTACGACGAGGCGGCGTACGACGAGGCGGCGTACGACGAGGCGGCGAGGGCGGCGGCGTCGGACGAAGCGGGCGGCGGGAGCGCTGCGGACGCCGCCGGGAACTCCGGGGACAAGCGGGGTTGACGTTGTTTCGCCCGAACCGGCGAAGCGCACGGCCAAGTTCCCCTGATCCCGGCCCGCGGCTGCGACGCTGCCTCCCATGGCCCCCATGGAAGCGGTGCTGGCGCGGATGCGCGCCCTGGACGAGCGGCTCCCCGAGCGGGACGGCGTCGCCGTCTTCAACCGGGTGTACCTCACGGTCACGCAGACGCTGCACGAACGGATCTCCCGCGGGGCGTTCCCCTCGCCGCGCCGGGCGGAGACGCTCAGCGTCCGCTTCGCCGAGCGCTATCTGACGGCGGTGGAGGCGGAGCGGGCACCGGCGTGCTGGCGGCCGCTGCTCCAGTACCGCCGCCACCCGGGGGTCCGGCCGCTGCAGCACGCGCTCGCCGGGATCAACGCGCACATCGGCCACGACCTGGCACTGGCGGTGGTCGCCACGTGCCGGTCCCTGGACTGCGAGCCGGACGCGCTCGAAGCGGACTTCGACCGGGTCGGGGACACGCTGGTCTCCCTGGAGGAGCAGATCCGGGAGGACCTGATGCCGGGTCCGGACCTGCTGGAGGTCGCGGATCCGCTGACGCACCTGCTCGGCGCGTGGAGCCTGGAGCGGGCCCGGTCGGGCGCATGGGCGGCGTCCCGCCTCCTGTGGTCCCTGCGCCGCTCCCCCGACCTGGCGGAGGAGTTCACCGACTCCCTCGACGCGGGCGTCGGCCTCGTGGGCCGCTGCCTCCTGACCCCCACGGGCTGAAACCCCGGTGCGGCCCGGGACGGCGGCACTAGCCTTGGGCGGTGACCAGCTTCGCCACGCACCGGCTCAGGGTGCACGACACCACGCGCGCGCCCTACCGCCGGCCGGGGTGCGCAGGCCCGCGGTGATGCGGCTCCGGCCGGACGCCGACGGCCGCCAGGAGCGGGACGGCGCGTGTCCCGTGTGCGCGGCCGACCGGGGGACGGTGGAAGGGGACCGCGACGGGTACGGGGTCCACACCCTGTGCGCGCGGTGCGGCCTCGGCCTGGACCGGAGGCCGCCGCAGCCGCTCGACGTGCGGGAGCGCACCGAGGTGCGCGCCGCCTTCCGCCGTCGCGAGCACCTGATCTGGACGCGCTGCCCGGAGGCATGAGAACGGGCCGTCTCCGCGCTCGCGCACGCGAAGACGGCCCGGATCAGGGGGACCGGCGGGGCCGGGGAGGTCAGTCCTCCGGGAGTTCGACCGGGGCGATGTCGTCGTAGACGTCGCCCGGGCCCGGGTTGGTGGCGTCCGTGGAGCCGCCGAAGTGGTGCATGACGCCCCAGACGGCGTTCAGCGCCGTCTGGACCGCGCCCTCCGCCCAGCCGGCCGTCCAGGAGATGTCGTCGCCCGCGAGGAAGATGCCGCGCTTGTCCTCGGGGAGGCGGTCCTGCATGAAGTGCGTGAACAGGCGCCGCTGGTAGCGGTAGTGACCCGGCAGGTTGGCCTTGAACGCGCCCATGAAGTACGGCTCGTTCTCCCACGACACGGTCACCGGGTTGCCGATGATGTGGCGGCGGATGTCGACCTTCGGGTAGATCTCGCCGAGGGACTTCAGCATGACCTCCATCCGCTCGTTCGCGGACAGCGGCAGCCACTTCAGGCTGTCGTCGCACCACGTGTACGAGAGGCAGATGACGGCGGGCTTGTCCGGGCCGTTGTCCAGGAGGTACGTGCCGCGGGTCATGCGGTCGGTCAGGGTCATCGACATGACGTCGCGGCCCGTCTCCTCGTCCTTGTCCAGCCAGAACGGGCGGTCGACCGGGATGAACAGCTTGGACGACTCCATGTAGTGGGTGCGCTCCATCGCCGTCCAGTGGTCGATCGGGAAGAGCGAGTCGTCGCACGCGATCTTGGACAGGAGCAGCCACGACTGGGCGGTGAAGATCGCCGCGCGGTACGTGCGGATGTCGCCCGAGGCGTCCGTGACCGTGATGCGGTTGCCCGCGGTGCGGTGCAGGCGGGTCACCGCCGGGCGGGGGGTGCCGCCGTGCAGGGAGGAGAGCGAGGTGCCCTGCGCCCAGTGGACGATCTTCTCCGGCTCACGGTCCCACATGCGCAGCGGAAGCTGCTGCGAGCCGCCCACGATGCCCTGGTGGTGGTCGTCCGCCTCGGTGTAGACGACGCGGAGGATCTCCAGGATCGAGTTCGGGAAGTCGGTGTCCCAGCCGCCCGTGCCGAAGCCGACCTGGCCGAAGATCTCGCGCTTGCGGAAGGACTTGAAGGCCTCCGACTCGCAGAGGAACCCGTAGAAGGTCTGGTTGTCGAGCTTCTCGACCAGCTTCGCCCAGATCTCGCGGATGCGCGGGACGTCCCGCTCGCGCATCGCGGTGTTCATGTCGGAGAAGTCGGCGCCCTCGTCGAGGCAGTCGTTCCACGCGGCGGCGACGTCGCGGTAGATCTGCGGGAGGTCAGCGATGGTCTCGGCGTAGTGCGACTCGCCCTTGAGGTCCACCACGGTGGAGGGGGTGGCCGGGGAGAGCGGGTTCGGGAAGGGCTCGGTGACCAGGCCCACGAGGTCGATGTAGTGCTGGAGCGCCGTGGAGGACGGCGGGAAGCGCATCGCGCCCATCTCAGCCGTCAGTTCGTCCGTGCCGGTGCCCTCGAAGCCCACCGTGCGCAGCCGGCCGCCGATCTGGTCGGCCTCGTAGACGACGGGCTTGAGGCCCATCTTCATCAGCTCGTAGGCGGAGATGATGCCGGACAGCCCGCCGCCGATGACGGCGACCTCGGTGCCGTGCTCGGTCGCCGGTATCTGCCCCAGGCCCGCCGGGTGGGCGAGGAAGTCGTCGTACGCGTACGGGAAGTCCGGCCCGAACATGGTGATCGGGGGCTGGCCGTCGCTGTGCGGGACGGCGGTGGTGGGCACCGTGGACGTCATGGGGTACGGCTCCTAGCGGGGTGGGGCAGGGGGGAGGGGCAGGCGGCGGCGCGCGGGACCGCGGTCAGGCGAGGGAGGCGTACAGGCCGGGCCGCCGGTCGCGCAGGTACGGGTTCGTCTCGCGCGAGGCGCGCAGCAGCTCGGGGTCGGCCTCGCCGAGCACGAGCTCCTCGCCGCGTCCGGCGCGGGTCCGGGTGACCCCGTCGGGGCTCGCCAGGCAGCTGAGGCCGACGAACTCGAACTCGCCTTCCGGGCCGGTGCGGTTGACATACGCGATGTACATCTGGTTCTCGAAGGCCCGTACGGGGACGAGCTGTTCGGCGACGAACTGGAACGGGTGCATCTGCGCGGTCGGCACCAGGAGGAGGTCGGTGCCGGCGAGCGCGTGCGCCCGGACGTTCTCGGGGAACTCCACGTCGTAGCAGATCATGATGCCGATGCGGAGACCGTTCAGGTCCGCCTGGACGACGGGGGTGTCGCCGGGGGTGAAGGCGTCCTGTTCGAAGCAGCCGAAGAGATGGGTCTTGCGGTAGTTCGCGAGCCGGGCGCCGTCGGGGCCGATGAGCTGCGCCGCGTTGTACACCGTCTCCCCGTCGCGCTCGGGGTAGCCGTAGAGCACGGCCACCCCGTGGCGGCGGGCGATCTCGCCGATGGCACGCGCGGACATGCCGTCCGCCGGTTCCGCGAGCCGGGCGATGTCCTCGATCTCCAGCGCGTAGCCGGTCAGGAACATCTCCGAGGTCACGAGGAGCCCGGCCCGCGCCTGCGCGGCACGCGCCGCGGCCTCGTCGAGCGCCTTCAGGTTGTCGGCGGTGTCGCCGAGCCGTCCGGAGCTCTGGAGGAGTGCGGTGCGCAGCGGGGGCATGGGCGTACCTCTGGGGCAGGAGGGGTGGGGGTCCTCAAACGGTACGTTCGCGCGTTCGACCGGGACAAGCCGTGAGCGTTGCGCTCCGCGCATCGATTCGTTGCGTATTGCGGGGTCCGGGCGGCGATTCGTTGCGCGGAGACCCGCCGGGCGGTCCGATGAGCCGGTCCGGGGTGGTCACGGGGCCTCGTGGAAGGCCGGGTGTGCGCTGAGGCGGCGCAGGTCCTCGAGGATGTCCGGGGTGTGGTTGGACACCACCCGGCCGCTCCAGCCGTCGCAGAGGGCGGGAACCGCGAGCGTACCGCCGTCGCGGTGTCCGGCGGCCTCGTAGGCGCGGCGGAGGGCGTCGTGCCCCGCGGTGTCGCGGCCCGGGCGCAGGACGGTCACGGCGACGGCGTCCCGGAGGCCGAGGCCGGTGAGCGCGGCGGCGACCCCGAGGCAGCTCGGACAGTCGTCGGCGGCGAGATAGAGCCGGTACCGGTGCGGGACGGGCGAGAACCCGGCCCCGATCCGCCCGCGCAGGGACCCCTCCTGCCGGGCCCGGGGCCCGGACTGCGATCGAGGCTGGGCCTGGGGCCGGGGCGGCTGCGACCGGGGCTGGGCCGGGGTCTGGGCCGGGATCTGGACATGGGTGTGGGACATGGGAGCCTCTCCTGCTGTCGGTGTGCGGAGACGTGCGTCTGTCGCCGCCGTACGGGCCCCAGGGGCTGAGGGGCCCGAGGGCGTACGGGGCCGAAGGCCTACGGAGCCGAAGGCGCGTACCGGGCCGGTGGCGCGTGCGCGGCCGGCTTCAGGCGGCCGGGGCGGAGGCGCTGCAGACGCGCAGGAGATCGATGTGCAGGCGGCGGGTGAGCCAGGAGCGGCGGAGGGGAGCGGGTGGCGTCGTGCGCTGATCCACCGGGTCCCCCTCGTGTCCGCGGCCCCCGTTAGGCTGACGAGCGCAGTCTCGTCCCGCCGCTCGGGGCCGTCAAGAGTGCCCGCGCCGGAAGAAGGAAGATCCGCCATGTCCGCCCAGTCCCGGCCCGGTTCCGTCCTCGACAATCCCGTCTGGGCGGCGCTCGACGGCCCGCACCGGGGCTTCGCCGAGACCGGGCCCGCCGGGCTCGCCGCCCGCTATCCGGGATCCGTGTCCCCGTTCGCCGCGCTCTGCGACCCCGAGGACCCGCACGCCTGGGCCGATCTGGCCGCGCTCACCGGGCCCGGCGAGGAGGTCTGGGTGACCGGGCTGCTGACCCCGCCGCCCGGCTGGCAGACCCTGCTGTCGCTGCCGGGCGTGCAGCTGGACGGCCGGCCGGTGCGGGGCGAGGAGGAGCCGGAGGCGGTCCGGCTGGGCGCCGAGGACGTGCCGGAGATGCTGGAGCTGGTCGCACTGGCCAAGCCCGGCCCCTTCTCGGAGCGCACCGTCGAGCTGGGCACGTACCTGGGGATCCGCAGCGGCGGCCGGCTCGTCGCGATGGCGGGCGAGCGGATGCGCCCGCCGGGCTGGTCGGAGATCAGCGCGGTGTGCACGCACCCCGACCACCGCGGCAAGGGGCTGGCCGGGCGGCTGATCCGCGCGGTGGTGAACGCCGTGGAGGAACGAGGGGACAGTCCCTTCCTGCACGCGGCCGCGCAGAACACCTCGGCGATCGGGCTCTACGAGGCCATGGGGTTCACCCTGCGCCGGGAACCGCTCTTCATCGGCCTCCGCACCCCCGACACGAAGGGCTGACACGGGGGGCAGCGCGGCCGTCGCGGCGCCGGTCGCCGCCCGGGTGGCGCCCGGGTGGCGCCGCCGAGCCGGCAGCGGGGCACGCGGGCCCGGCACGACCCGAAAGAGACGGCCCCGTCCGGGGCGGGGCGGCCGCCCGAGGCCGGAGAGGGGCCCGGAGGGGATACCCGGTGGGGATACCCGGTGGGGATACCCGGTGGGGGTCACTCGAAGGGGGTACCCGGAGAGGGTGCCCCGGAGGACGGAGCCGGGGCTGCCGGCGGCCAACCGGCTTGCGCAGGAAGGGGTTTCACCCGCGAGGGTTTGGCCCGGCGCGGTGCGGTCAGACGCGTGACAAGCATCCGGCGACCGCATCGCGAAAGGAACCGCCATGTCCCGCAGCGCCTCCAGGACCGACACGACACCCGCGTCTTCCCGGATTCCCACGCCGGACGTGACCCGGCTGCCCGGCTCCGCCGTCCACCACTGGGAGTGGCAGTCGCAGGCGGCCTGCCGCGAACTGGGCTCGAACCGGTTCTTCCACCCCGCCGGAGAACGGGGCGAGGACCGGGAGGAGCGCGACGCGGCCGCGAAGCGCGTCTGCGCCGCGTGCCCGGTGCGCGAGGCGTGCCTGGAGCACGCCCTGCGCACGCGCGAACCGTTCGGGGTGTGGGGCGGCAAGACCGAGGAGGAGCGCCGCGCACTGCCGCGCCCCTCCCGCAGGAGGAGCGCCGCGGCCGCGCCCAAGGGTCCGGGCGGGACGACCCGGCCCGACAGGTCCACTACGCCGGGGCGCCCGAGGTGAAGCGGCGGAGCAGCGGGGAGAGGACGAGCACCGACTTGGTGCGCTCCACGAAGGGCTCGCCCGCGATCCGTTCCAGGACGCGCTCGAAGTGGCGCATGTCGGAGGCGAAGATCTGGACGAGGGCGTCCGCGTCGCCGGTGACGGTCGACGCGGACACCACCTCGGGGTAGCGCTCCAGGCCCCGCCGGATGTCGTCCGGCGAGGTGTTGTGGCGGCAGTACATCTCGATGAAGCCCTCGGTCTCCCAGCCCATCGAGGCGGGGTCCACGCGGACGGTGAAGCCGGTGATGGCTCCTTCGGCGCGCAGCCGGTCCACACGCCGCTTGACGGCGGGGGCCGAGAGTCCGACCTCGGAGCCGATGTCCGCGAAGGAGCGGCGCGCATCCTTGGCGAGGGCATGCACGATGCGTTCGTCGAGATCGTTCAGTCGCACTGCGCGTGGATCACTTCTCTGCTGCGGCCGGTTCTGCTGCGGCCAGTCGGGAGCGGCGGATGCCGTAGAGGAAGTAGATCACGAGCCCGACGGCCATCCAGCCACCGAAGACGATCCAGGTGGCGGTGTCCAGGCTGAACATCATGTAGGCGCACGCGATGAGGCCGAGGATCGGCGTGACGGGGAACAGCGCCACCTTGAAGGTGCGCGGCATGTCCGGTCGGGTGCGGCGCAGGATGACGACGGCGACGTTGACGAGACCGAAGGCGAAGAGGGTGCCGATGCTGGTGGCGTCGGCGAGCTTGCCCAGCGGGATGAAGGCGGCGAGGACTCCGCAGAAGAGGGAGACGATCACCACGTTGGCGCGCGGGGCGCCGCTCTTCGCGTCGACCTTGGCGAACACCTTGGGGACGAGGCCGTCGCGGGACATGGCGAAGAGGATGCGGGTCTGGCCGTAGAGCACGGCGAAGACCACGGACGCGATGGCGACGACGGCGCCGGCGGCCAGGACGACACCCCAGAAGGTGTGGCCGGAGACGTCGGTCATGATCTGCGCGAGCGCGGCCTCGGTGCCCTCGAAGTCCTGCCACGGCATGGCGCCCACGGCGACGAACGCGACGAGGACGTACAGCACGGTGACGATCAGCAGGGAGAGCATGATCGCCCGGGGCAGGTCGCGCTTGGGGTTCTTGGCCTCTTCACCGGCGGTGGAGGCGGCGTCGAAGCCGATGTACGAGAAGAAGAGGGTGGCGGCGCCGGCGCTGATGCCGGTGATGCCGAGCGGCGCGAGGGGGGCGTAGTTTCCGGCCTTGATCCCCATGAAGCCGATGCCGATGAAGAGCAGCAGGGTGACGATCTTGACGCCGACCATGATCGAGTTGATCCGGGCGCTCTCCTTGGCGCCGCGCATCAGGAAGACCATGGCGAGCAGGACGACGACCAGGGCGGGCAAGTTGATGAAGCCGCCGTCGCCCGCCGGGTGCGAGACCGCGTCGGGGATCGTGATGCCTATGGTGCCGTCGAGCAGTTCGTTGAGGTACTCGCCCCAGCCGACGGCGACCGCCGCGACGGACACGCCGTACTCCAGGACCAGGCACCAGCCGCAGATCCAGGCGATGAGCTCGCCCATGGTGGCGTAGGAGTACGAGTACGAGGACCCGGAGACCGGGACCGATCCGGCCAGCTCCGCGTAGGAGAGCGCCGAGAACAGGGCGGTCAGGCCCGCGATGACGAAGGAGATCGTCACGGCGGGGCCGGCCTTGGGGGCCGCGGTGCCGAGGACGACGAAGATGCCGGTGCCCAGGGTGGCACCGATGCTGATCATGGTCAGCTGCCACATGGTGAGCGAGCGGCGCAGCGAGCCGCCCTCACCCTGGCCGCCCTCGGCGACGAGCTGCTCGACCGGCTTGCGGCGGAGCAGGGGGTGGGCAGGCTTGCGGGGCTCGGAGGTGAGCGGTGGCGCCTGGCCGTGGTCGAGCACGAGGGGACTCCTTTGTCACTGCGGGTGGGGTGTCAGGCGTCGACCGCAGCGATCCGGAGCAGGACAGGCCGAAGGCCTGGGCATGGGGGACCGCCGAGCAGGCGGTCCTCGCCACTCCACGTACAGCGAGTGAGCCTACGAGCTGAGTGATACCGCCCGTAATGCACCATCCTTGCACATTGGCGGACGATCGTTGCGCGGATCTGTCCTGGATGGTCCTTTGTTGCGTAGGGATGATCGATCGCTGCGCAGCCCTCCTCGACCCCCGATGATTGACACTTCGTCAGATCTGTCGCAGCGTGCCGCCATGGATCTGGACGTGCTCTACGAGATCGACGTGCCGCGGCCCTGGCGGGGACCCCATCCGCACGGCCAGCGGGCCGCCGAGCAGCGCGCCTACCGGGAGGCGGTGGAGCAGATCCGGCTCGCCGACCGGATGGGTTTTCGCACCGTCTGGGCGGTCGAGCACCACTTCCGCGAGGGCCGCTCGCACTGCCCGGCCCCCGAGGTCCTCCTCGGACACCTGGCCGGACTCACCGAGCGGATCAGGCTCGGCTTCGGCGTGACCCTGACCCCCTTCGCCTTCACCCCGCCCCAGCGCATCGCGGAGAAGGTGGCCACCGTCGACGTGCTCTCCGGCGGCCGGGTGGAATGGGGCACCGGCCGCTCCACGCCCATGGAGCAGACGGCCTTCGGGGTGGACCGGGAGAAGTCCCGGGACGACTGGCGCGAGGCCATCGAGATCGTGACCGGAATGTGGCGCGAGGAGTACTTCTCCTACGCGTCGGACCGTTTCCGCTTCCCGCGCCGCATGGTCACCCCCAAGCCGGTGCAGGATCCCCACCCGCCCGCCTGGATGGCGGCCACCTCCCCCGGCTCGGCCGAGGTCGCCGGGGCGCACGGCCTCGGACTGCTCTCCTTCTCGATCATGCAGCCGCTGGAGGCGATGGCCCGCCAGGTGGCCGCGTACCGGACGGCCGCGGCCACCCCGCGCCCGCTCACCGACGTCACGACCGACCGGGTCGCCGCCTACACCCTCGTCCACGCGACCGCGCCGCGCACCGAGCCCGGCGCCCACGTGTGGGAGTCGGTGGCCTGGTGGTACGCGAACCTCGCGCGGTTCACCCTGGAGTGGGAGCTGCCGCACCTGGACCCCGAGGAGCGCGAACGGACCTTCCCGCTGCTCACGCCCATCCTCGAAGGGCACGTACCCGTAAGGGAGTTCAGCGACGGGGACATGATCCTCATCGGGGACGCGGAGACGATCGTCGCCAAGGCCAAGCGGTACGCGGACCTCGGCGTCGACCAGCTCATCTGCTACGTCCAGTGGGGATACCTCGAGCACCGGGAGATCCTGCGGACGCTGGAGATCCTGGGCCGGGAGGTCATCCCCGAGCTGGCCCGCTACCGCCCGCGGCGGGAGCCGGCCGGTGACTGAGCCCTCCGACACCTCCCCCGTGCCCGACTACGGCGCGCTGCACCGCCTCGACGGCCACGGATTCGTCCTGCTCGGCGCGGGCAACGGCATCGGCCGCCAGACCGCGCACGCCCTGGCCGCCGGCGGCGCCCGGGTGCTGTGCGTGGACGTGGACGAGGCCCGGGCCCGGGCGGTGGCCGCCGAGACCGGGGGGATCCCGTACGCCGCCGACGTCACGCGCCGCGGCCCCGTCCGGGAGCTCTTCGCCGAGGCCCCGCTGCTGCTCGGCGGCCGCCCGGTCGGCGGGGTGGTCGACATCGTCGGGATGGCCCGGTACGCGGCGCTGCCCGAGCTGGACGACGCCGGCTGGGACTGGCACTTCGACCTGGTGCTGCGCCACGCCTGGCTGGCCGTCCAGTACGGCGGCGAGGCCGTCGCGGCCGGCGGGGGCGGCCCGCTGGTCTTCGTCGCCTCCGTCTCCGGGCTCACGGCCGCCCCGCTGCACGCCGCGTACGGGGCCGCGAAGGCCGGACTGATGTCATTGGTGCGCTCCGCGGCGGTCGAACTGGGCCCGCGCGGGGTACGGGTCAACGCGGTGGCACCGGGCGTGGTGTGGACGCCGCGGGTCGCCGCCCTGCTGGGCGCCGAAGGGCGGCGGCGCAACGCGGAGAACGCCCCGCTCGGGCGGGTCGCCGAGACCGCGGACATCGCGGCCGCGCTGTACTTCCTGGCCTCGCCGCAGTCCTCGTACGTCACCGGGCAGACGTTGGTGGTGGACGGCGGGGTAGGCGTGAAGTTCCCGTATCCGACGACCGGAGGCGAGCAATGAGCACGCACCGAGCCCAGGACGCCACCGGCGTCTCCGACGCCTCCGACACCACCGGACCCGCCGGCCCCGGACCGGCGCCCGCGCCGGGACCGGCCTCCGAGCCCTGGCAGGACCCGGCCCCCTTCCTGCGCGGCGTGGCCTGGCTCGACGAGGGGCGCCCCGTGCGGGCCGACCCCGCCGACACCATGCGGCTGCCCTGGGACACCGGCGAGCGGGCCACCCTGCCCATCGGGGTGCGCCTGGAGTTCACCGTCCAGGACGCCCGGGCGGTGGAGATCCGCTACCGGGCGACGCTGCCCGGACCCACCGACGCCCTGCGGGACCTCGCGCACGGCTTCGCCCTCTGGGACCGGCACGGCGTGGTGCGCGAGCTGTACACCGAGCCGGCGGCGGAGGCCGTCGTCCGCATCGAGCTGCCGGGCGGCCCCGGCCCGTTCACCGTCCATCCGCCCGAGGCGCAGTCCCCGCTGATCCTCGGCATCCGCGGGATCGGCGGCCGGGTCGCGCCCGCGCCGCCCGCCCCGCGCTGGGTGGTCCACGGCGACTCCATCACCGAGGGCTGGTGGTCCACCCGGCCCGCGCACGGCTGGCCGGCGGTCGCCGGACGGGCGCTCGGCTGGGACACGGTCAACCTCGGCTACGCGGGCGCCGCCCGCGGGGAACTGGCCACCGCCGAGCAGCTCGCGGGGCTCCCCGCCGACTTCCTCACCCTCGCCTTCGGCACCAACTGCTGGTCCCGGGTGCCGTTTTCGGTCCCGCTGCTGTACGAGAACACCCGCGCGTTCATCGAGCTGGTCCGCCAGGGCCACCCCCGGACACCGCTGCTGGTCCTCTCCCCCGTGCTGCGGCCCGACGCCGAGCGCACCCCGAACAAGCTGGGCGCCACCCTGGGCGCCCTGCGCGACGCGATGGAACGCGCCGTCCGGGACCGGATCGCCGCCGGTGACGCGCGGCTGACCCTGCTGGCGGGGCGGGACCTGCTGGGACCCGAGCACCTGGCGGACGGTCTGCACCCCAACGACTCCGGACACCTGACGCTCGGCCTCGCTGTGGCCACGGCCATGCGGCGGGCCGGGTTCGGCGCGGGGTGAGTGAAACAGCCCACACCGGAGGAAGTGAACCCAGCGGCTCCGACGAGGCGTGTCCTGCGCACAGTTGCCGACGCACCCGCCGCCGCACGCCCGGACGGACGGACGCGGCGGTGGAGGCGAGGACACACACGTGGGAGAGAACAAGATGGGCATCAAGCGCGGAACCACCCTGGCGGCCGTGGCCGTCGCCGTCGCACTCACCGCGACCGCCTGCGGCGGGGACGACACCGCGGGCGACACCACCAAGCCCGCCGGTGCGGTAGCCCCCGCGAGCCCTTCCGCGGGCGGTGACGGCTACGCGTACGGCTCGGGCTCGGGATCCGGCGCGGGATCCGGCTACGGCTCCGTCTCGGACACCGCCGCCAAGCCCGCCGGGCAGCTGGCCGTCACGCAGAACGAGCAGCTCGGCCCGGTCCTCACCGACAGCGCGGGCTTCACCCTGTACCGCTTCGACAAGGACACCGCGAAACCCTCCAAGTCGAACTGCGACGGGGACTGCGAGAAGACCTGGCCGGTGGTCGCGGCCGGCGACGCGACCGCCTCGGCGGGCACCGACCCGGCGCTGCTGGGCGAGGTGGTCCGTACCGACGGCAGCAAGCAGCTGACGGTGGCGGGCTGGCCCGTGTACCGGTACGGCAAGGACACCAAGGCGGGCGACACCAACGGGCAGGGCGTCGGCGGCACCTGGTTCGCGGCCGCGCCCGACGGGAAGAAGGCCGCGAAAGCCGCCGCCCCGGCCCCCGCCGCGAACCCGGCCGCGAACCCGGCCGCGAGCGCGCTGACCGTGGCCAAGGACCCCAAGCTCGGCGACCACATCGTCGACGGCAACGGAATGACGGTCTACCGGTTCAAGCCCGACACCGCCTGGCCCATGGTCTCCAAGTGCGAGGGCGACTGCGTGGCCAAGTGGCCGGTCGTACCCCCGGTGGCCCAGTCCGACGCCAAGGGCATCATCGAGAAGAACTACCTGGTGCTGGACCGCCCCGACGGCAAGAAGCAGCAGACGGTCAACTGCTGGCCCGTCTACACCTTCACCGGCGACAAGAAGGCCGGCGACATCAACGGCCAAGGCGTCGGCGGCACCTGGTACGCCGTCGCCCCCGACGGCAAGCTCCTCACCGGCCAGTAGTCCCCCCGGGCGACGGCGCCCCGTCCCGTGACGGGCCGCCCGCCCCGCCCCGTCCGGTGCCGGCCCGCCCCCGCGCGGCGCCGCCGGACGGCACGTCACCCCCGGACCGCCCGACCGCGCGGCCTCTGCCTCTCCTCCCCCCGGGCAGGGGCCGCGCACCTTTTCCCCGCGCCGAAGCGGAACCTAGACTCGCCCCCATGCTGCGCGTACTGGCCGTCGACGACGAGAAGCCCCTCCTCGAGGAGCTCCTCTACCTGTTGCGCTCCGACCCCCGCGTGCGCAGCGCCGAGGGCGCCTCGGACGCCACCGGGGCGCTGCGCCGGATCACCCGGGCACTGGAGAGCGGTCCCGAGGGGCCCGACGGCATCGACGTGGTCTTCCTCGACATCCACATGGCCGGGCTGACCGGGCTGGACATCGCCCGTCTGCTGGCCGGGTTCGCGCGGCCGCCGCTGATCGTGTTCGTCACCGCCCACGAGGGGTTCGCCGTACAGGCCTTCGACCTCAAGGCCGTGGACTACGTGCTGAAGCCCGTACGCCCGGAACGGCTGGCCGAGGCCGTGCGGCGGGCCTGCGCGCAGGCCGCGCGGCCCGGGGAGCAGGTGGCGCCGGACGCGCCCGGGGCGGCGGCGCGCGGGCCGGTCCCCGAGCTCGCCGCCGTGGCCGCCGCCGACCGTGCGCCCGAGCAGATCGCCGTCGAACTGGGCGGTGTCACCCGCTTCGTCGCGATCGCCGACATCGCCTACGTGGAAGCCCAGGGCGACTACGCCCGGCTGCACACCGACGAGGGCAGCCATCTGGTGCGCATCCCGCTGGCCACCCTGGAGGAGCGGTGGGCGGCACGGGGATTCGTCCGGATCCACCGCCGCCACCTGGTGGCGCTGGCCCGCATCGACGAACTGCGCCTGGACGCGGGCACCACGACGGTCCGCGTCGGGCCGGCCGAACTCCAGGTGAGCCGGCGGCACGCGCGGGAGCTGCGCGACCTGTTGATGCGCCAGGCGACGGGCTGACGCGCGGCACGGGCGCGCCCGCGAGGACCCGGAGCGCCGCGTACCGGGCACGGGCACCGCACCGCGCCGCACCGCGCCGGGCACCGGGCACCGGGCACCGGGCACCGGGCACCGGCCGCGATGACCGTCCGGCGCGCGGGCGCGCCGTTCACCGCGCCGGGAGGGGCCTACGGCGACCCGCCGCGGCCGTCGGCCGCAGGGGTCGCCCGGGCGGCCCGTCCGCCCGCCCGGCCCCGCGTATCGTGGATCTTCCGCCCCGGGAGGAAGCAGATGTCCGAGATCCAGGCGCTGCTGGACGCCCTGACCGGACTGCCCCGCACCCGTCCGGCCGGCCCGGCCGAGGCCGAGGCCCTGCTGGCCCGCCTGCGCAGCGCGGCCGCGCGCTGGGCCGACGTCCTGTACGAGGCCCACGAGGGCGCGCGCGGCCAGGTGCCGCCGAGGGCCGAGGCGGCGCTGACGCTGGCCTTCCGGCGCGCGGAGGAATCGTACGTGGAGCTCGAAATCGCCCTGCGCGACTGCGTGGAGCACCGCGACCCCGCGCACTGACGGGATCCGGCCGGGCGGGCGGGGCGGCCCGCGCAAGGGCCCGCGGGAAGGCCTGTCGACCGGCCCGGGGCATGCGTAGACTCCCGTGACCCCGCCCCCAGCCGAAGGACCGACCGGTGAACCAGACGTACGCGCTGACCGCGGTCGCCGTCGTCGTCCTGGCCACGGTGCTGGTCGGCTCGCTGGGTCTGCGGATATCCCGGACCACCTCCGACTTCTACGTGGCGTCGCGCACGGTCGGCCCCCGCCTCAACGCGGCGGCCATCAGCGGCGAGTACCTGTCCGCCGCCTCCTTCCTCGGGGTCGCCGGCCTGGTGCTGCTCCAGGGCCCGGAGATGCTCTGGTACCCGGTGGGCTACACGGCGGGGTACCTGGTGCTCCTCGTCCTGGTCGCTGCCCCGCTGCGCCGCTCGGGCGCGTACACCCTCCCCGACTTCGCCGAGGCCCGGCTCGAATCGCGGGCGGTGCGCCGGATCGCGGTGCTGTTCGTGCTCGGGGTCGGCTGGCTGTACCTGCTGCCGCAGTTGCAGGGTGCGGGACTGACGCTGGAGATCCTGACGGGGGCCCCGCACTGGGTGGGCGGGGTGGTCGTCGCCTGCGTGGTGACGGTGGCGGTGGCGGCCGGCGGGATGCGCAGCATCACCTTCGTACAGGCCTTCCAGTACTGGCTGAAACTGACCGCTCTGCTGGTCCCGGTGTTCTTCCTGCTGGGGGCCTGGGTGGGGGACGGCGCACCGCGCGCCACCTTCGACGCCCCCGCGGTCCTGCGCGCCCACACCTCCGTGACGCTCGCCGAGGACGTACGCCTGTCCCTGGACGCGCCGTTGACGGTGACGGTGACCGGTCGGATCGACGGGCGGGCGTACGCGGAGGAGCCCGTGACCCTGGGCGCCGGGCAGCATGTCGTACGGGCCCGCGCGCGCCTCGCCTTCGCCCCTGACTCCCCCGTGCCCGGCACCTCGGCGGACTCCGGGCCGGGGGTGTCCAGCTGGTCGGAGCCGCTGTCCGGGGACCGGCCGGAGCTGCGGCTGTACGCGACGTACGGGCTGATCCTGGCCACCTTCCTCGGGACCATGGGGCTGCCGCACGTGGCGGTCCGCTTCTACACGAGCCCGAACGGACGGGCGGCCCGGCGCACCACGTCGGTGGTGCTGGGGCTGGTCGGCGCGTTCTACCTGCTGCCGCCCGTGTACGGGGCGCTGGGCCGGATCTACGCCCCCGAACTGGCCCTGACCGGCGAGGCGGACGCGGCGCTGCTGGTGCTGCCGGACCGGATGGTGGGCGGGCTCACGGGGGAACTGCTGGGGGCGCTGCTCGCCGGGGGCGCGTTCGCCGCGTTCCTGTCGACGGCGTCGGGGCTGACGATGGCGGTGGCGGGGGTGCTGCACCAGGACGTGCTGCCCTCGCGCGGGGTGCGCAGCTTCCGGGCGGCGGTGCTCGTGGCGATCCTGGTTCCGCTGGCCGGGAGCGTGGCGGCGGCGGACGTTCCGGCGGCGGACGCGGTGGGGCTGGCCTTCGCGGTGTCGGCGTCCTCGTTCTGCCCGCTGCTGGTGCTGGGGATCTGGTGGCGCGGGCTGACGCCGCCGGGGGCGGTGGCCGGACTGGTGACGGGAGGCGGGGCGGCGCTGAGCGCGGTGCTGGCGACCCGGGCCGGACTGGCTCCGGCGGGCTGGGCGAACACGCTGCTGGCGTGGCCCGCGGTGTGGTCGGTGCCGCTGGGGTTCGTGACGATGGTGGCGGTGTCGCTGGCCACGCCCGCGCGGATCCCGGCGGGGACGGCGGCGACGCTGGCGCGGCTGCACCTGCCGGAGGACGTCGCGGGCGGCGCGGAGGGTGGCGCGGCAGACCGCGCGGGCGGTCGGCGGCGCGGCCAGGTCGGCAGCCAGGTCGGCGGCGCGGGCGGCAGTGGCGCGGATGGTAGCGGCGCGGGCGGTGCTCCATGAGCGGAGCGGTGCTCTCGATCCTGGCGGCGGCCGGCGTCCCGCTGCTGCTGGGCCTCGGCTGGGCGGGCGGCCGCCGCCATGCCCGGCGCGGGGAGCGCGCCCTCGGCCTCGACCTCGGCACGCCCGTCGAACGGGCCACCTTCCACACCCTGCACACCGCTTCGCTCGCCGCTCCCCCGCTGCGCGCCGGGCTCACCGAGGACGCCGCCCGCAAGGCCGCCAAGCGCCTACGCTCGCTGCTCGGCACCGAGGCGCTGTGCCTCACCGACCGCGAGCACGTCCTCGCCTGGGACGGTCCGGGCGCCGACCACCACCAGTGCCACGCGATGGCCCGGGTCGCGGTGATGCTGGAGTCGGGGCGCAGCCAGAGCGTACGGACCGCGTGCGAACGGTCCGACTGCCCGCTGAAATGGGCGGTCGTCGCCCCGCTGACCGGCGAGGACGGGATGCTGGGCGCGCTGGTGGCCTACGGCTCGCGGGAGTCGGCGGTCCTGGTGCGGGCCGCGACCGAGCTCGCGCGCTGGGTCTCCGTACAGCTGGAGCTGTCCGAGCTGGACCGGTCGCGGACCCGGCTGATGGAGGCGGAGATCAAGGCGCTGCGCGCGCAGATCTCCCCGCACTTCATCTTCAACTCCCTCGCCGCGATCGCCTCGTTCGTGCGCACCGATCCGGAACGGGCCCGGGACCTCCTGCTGGAGTTCGCGGACTTCACCCGCTACTCCTTCCGCCGGCACGGGGACTTCACCACCCTGGCCGAGGAGCTCCGCTCCATCGAGCAGTACCTGGCGCTGGCCGGGGCCCGGTTCGGGGAGCGGCTGAAGCTGACCTTGCAGGTGGCTCCGGAGGTGCTGCCGGTGGCGCTGCCCTTCCTGTGTCTGCAGCCGCTGGTGGAGAACGCGGTCAAGCACGGGCTGGAGGACTCCACCGAGGAGTGCCGGATCACCATCGCGGCCCGGGACGCGGGCGCGGAGGCGCTGATCACCATCGAGGACAACGGCGTCGGGATGGACCCGGCCCTGCTGCGCCGGATCCTGGCCGGCGAGCACCCGGGCTCCTCGCCGGGCGTCGGGCTGCCCAATGTGGACGAGCGGCTGCGCCAGGTCTACGGGGACGACCACGGGCTCGTCATCGAGACGGGGATCGGCGCGGGCATGAAGACGACGGTCCGGATTCCCAAATACCGCGCGGGAGTGCACAGTGCGGCCCCGCCCGGCCGGACCCCCCGCCGCTGAGTCGTGCCCCGCCCCCTTCCTGTGGAAGACCGGCCGGAGCCCGGGAACGCCCGGGGGGGGCCCCCCCCCCCCCGGGGGGGGCCGGCGGGGGCGGCGGGGGGCGCCCGGGGGGCGGGGGGGGGCGCGGGGGGCGCCGGGGGGGCGCCCCCCGGCCCGCGTG